>PXQL01000049.1 GCA_003021335.1 Halobacteriales archaeon QH_10_67_13 | reverse complement strand
CGAGGGCCGCGAGCAGGTGCTCAAGATCCACACCCGCGACATGCCCCTGGCGCCGAACGTGAGCCTCCGCGAGCTCGCGGAACGAACCGAGGGATACGTCGGTTCGGATCTCGAGTCGATCGCCCGCGAGGCCGCCATCGAGGCGCTCCGCGAGGACGACCAGGCAGAAGCCGTCGAGATGCGACACTTCCGCCAGGCCCTCGAAAACGTCCGCGAGACCGTCACCGACGACATCCGCGAGTACTTCGAGCGCATGGAAGAGGAATTCCGCGCGAGCCAGCCCGACAAGCCCACGAGCGGGCGGATCGGATTCCAGTAGCCTCGCCGTTGGGGCCGCCGATCGGCTGGCCGTCTGCCGTCCGCCTCTCAGTCTCAGTCGACCGTCGGTGTGTCAACCGTTTCCAAACTGTTAACTCGGGGTTTCTCCTACCGACTGCCATGACGACACACGCCGCGATCGCCGGCGCTACGGGGGCCGTCGGCCAGCGACTCGTACAGCTGCTCGGACCACACCCCGAGTTCGAGATCGTCGCCGTCACCGCGAGCCCGGACAGCACCGGCCGGCGGTACGCCGAGGCGACCGACTGGTACCTGGAGACGCCGATACCGGACGGGGTCGCGGATCTCAAAGTTCGGGAGACCGACGCCGCGGCCGTCCCGGACGAGGCCGAGATCGTCTTCTCGTCGCTGCCCTCCGAGGTGGGCGCGCGCGTCGAGCCGGCGCTCTGTGAGGCAGGTTATGTGGTCTCCTCGAACTCCTCGAACGCCCGCACCGACGAGGACGTTCCCCTAACGATCCCTGAGCTCAACCCCGAGCACCTCGGTCTGCTCGAGCGCCAGCGCGAGCGGCGGGGCTGGGAGGGGGCGCTCGTGAAGAATCCAAACTGCTCGACGATCGCGATGGCGCCGCCGCTCGCGGCCGTCGAGGCGGTGGTCGGGATCGACCGGGTGACCGTCGCGACGCTGCAGGCGGTCTCGGGGGCGGGCTACTCCGGGGTGGCATCGATGGAGATCATCGACAACGCCGTTCCCCACATCGGCGGCGAAGAGGAGAAGATGGAAACCGAGTCCCGGAAGCTGCTCGGGGAGTTCGACGGAACCGGCGTCGCCTGGCACGACACCCGGGTGGAGGCCTCCTGTAACCGGATCCCAACCCTCGAAGGACACCTCGAGAGCGTCTGGATCGACACCGCCGAGCCGGTCACCGCAGACGAGGCCGCCCGGACCATGCGGGAGTTCGAGACGCCCAACCTGTACAGCTCGCCCGATCGGCTGATCCACGTCGAGGAGGCCCCCGACCGTCCCCAGCCACGGCTCGATCGCGACCGGGAGGACGGCATGGCGATCGTCGTCGGCGGTCTTGAGGAGACCGCGGGCGGGGTCCAGTTCGACTGCCTGGCGCACAACACCATCCGCGGCGCGGCCGGCGCGTCGGTACTCAACGGCGAGTTGCTGGTCGAGACGGGCTACGTCTGAGAGAGCCGGCTGCCGGAGCCTCGCTACGGCGCCTGCACCGCCGCAACCCCTTTTATATGCGGAGGAACAAACAGCGTCGGTATGAGCGTCGCGGACGCGGTCGGCGCGGTCGCGGACGGAGTCGCGAGGGTGGTCACGCGGCACAACCGACTGGTCATCCTGGTGATGCTCGTCTTGACCGCGGGGGCCGTCCTCGGAGTCACACAGGAGCAGGCCGCCGCTAACAACGACGTCGACGAGGGTGTCATCGACGGGACGGACGTCGCCGAGGCACAGTCGTACCTCGAGGCCAACTACTTCGAGGATCGAACGGAGACGGGAGTATCAGCAACAGATAACCAACGAGCCGGCGGTCAGGGAGGCGCTGGCGGGCGCACCCGGAACGGCGATCCGGACGGCGGCGGCGGCCGTCGCCGAACGGCTGACCGGCGAGGCCGATCCAGACCTGGAGACACAGCGGGCGGTGATCTCGGAGGCCAGCCCCGAGACAGTCGCTGGCGCGGTCGAGGCGGCCTTCGAGGACGGACAGCTGTCCGGGGAACTCCTGCCGACGAGCTACGAACCCGGGACGGCCGACGCGACGGGATTCCGGCTGCTGGTGACCGTCGAGGGCACGCCTGAGCCGGCGGTGGCAGACGCGCTCACCGGGGGCGCCGACGACGTTGACGAGCGGACGCCGGTGACGGTGTTCACCGCGGAGGGGCTGACCGACGAGCTCAACGGGCAGGTGCTCCCGGAGCTGGCCTGGCTGGTGGTACCGCTGGTCTTGTTCGTGCTGGCCGTGGTTTTGGGGTTCGCGTACCGGGACCTGACCGACGTGCTGGTCAGCTTCACCGGCGTGATCGTCACGCTGCTGTGGGCGTTCGGGCTGATGGGCTGGCTCGGGCTCCTGAACCAACAGACCGGGCTCGTCGTTCCGATCCTGGCGATCGCGTTGAGTATCGACTTCAGCTTCCACGTGTTCATGCGGTACCGCGAGCGGCGGGCGCCCGGCGACGGGGTCCGCGCTGCGCTCCGGCGATCGACCGCGGCGGTGTTCGTCGCCTTCCTGCTGGTAACGCTCACGGCCGTGATCAGCTTCCTGCCGAACCTGACGAACCCGGTCGGGCTGATCAGGGACCTGACCGTGGCGTTCGTCCTCGCGGTGGTTTCCGCGTTGATCGTGTTCACGACGCTGGTGCCGGCGCTGAAGGTGAGCGCCGACGGGCTCTGGGAACGGTTCGGCTTCGACCGGACGGCGACGGCCCTCGGGAAGGGATCGTACCTCAGCGCCGTCCTCGGGGGTAGCGTCGCCGCCGCGCGTCGGGCGGGACTGGTCGTGATCGCCGTTGCGCTCGTCGTCAGCGCCGCTGGCGGCGTTGCGTTCGCCGACATCGACCGCCAGCAGTTCCAGGAGTCAGACCTGCTCTCGGACCCGGGCTGGCAGTCCGAACTTCCCGGGCCCATGGCCTACGAGCTCCACGAGACGGAGACCGCACAACGGCTCAGCTTCACCGACGGGTTCCGGCCGGCCGGCAGCGACCCGGACAACACCTTCGAGTTCACGCAGATCCTGCTCCGGGACTCGGTCGCGACCCCCGAGACGATGCGGGCGCTCGCGACCGCCGAGGAGGCCGCGGCCACGGCCGATCCGACGGTCGTGGTCAACCGGGGCGGCACCGTGGACGTTCGCTCGCCGCTGACGGCGATGCGAGCCCTCGCCGCTGAGAACCCCGACTCGGGGTTCGCCGAGACCTTCGCCGCGGCCGCCGGGGCCGAGACAACCGACCCCGCGGAGCTACGAACGCTCGTGCCCCAGCAGAACGTCCCCAGGCTCCTCGATGCGTTTTTCGCAGCCGCCCCGGAGCAAGCCGACCGACTTATCGAGCGAGACGGCGACGAGTACCCGTCGCTGCGGGTGCTCGTGCCGGTCCAGGGCGGGTTCGGCGACGACCGGGCCGCGTCGATGTACGACATCGAGGCGGCGATCGCGGACGCCGGCGGACCCGACCTTTCGGTGACGGCGGTCGGGAGCGGGACGCTCAACGACGCCTTCCTCGACGAGATCGTCGACGGCATCGTGACGACGATGCTGCTCGCACTCGCCGGGGTGTTCGCCGCACTCGCGGTCGTCTACCGCGGGACCTACGGCAGCGCGACGCTCGGCGCAGTGACCGCCGTTCCGATCGTGTTGGTGCTGGCGCTCGTGTTTCTCGGCATGTACGCGCTCGGAGAGCCCCTGACGGCGAACACCGCCCTGATCGTGAGCATCGCGATCGGGCTGGGGATCGATTACAACATCCACGTCAGCGACCGGTTCGCGACCGAACTCGAGCGGGGCACCGAGGTCGTGCCGGCCCTGCGGGAGGCGACCACGGGCACCGGCGGCGCGCTGCTCGGGAGCGCCGTCACCTCGACGGGCGCGTTCAGTCTGCTCGTGATCGCGCCGCTCGCGACCTTCCAGTCGATCGGGACGATCCTCGCGCTCACGCTCGCCGTCTCCTTTCTCCTGAGCGTGTTCGTGCTCCCGAGTCTGCTGTACCAGTGGGCCCGGATCGTCCGGCCGACCGCCGAGCGGTCCCTTGCGGAGGCGAGCGAGTCGCCCACGGACTGACGGGGGCGGGACCGGGAGATCGGTCGGTCACTCCCGGAGGACGAGCCGTCCTTCGATATCGACGTCGAGCCCGCCGGTTCGGGCGTGCTCGACCAACAGCTCGTGTTGGATGCCGTGCTCTGTCACGCGGTGACGCGGGCCGATCGTGGGAAACTCCTCGTCGGTGTGCAACAGGTACTCCGGCAATGCAACCCGGTACCGGCGGTCGTCCGCGACCGGCCGGCCGTCGGCGGTCAGCGTTTCGAGGCTGTCTGTCCCGCGATCGTAGACGATCCGGGCGCCGCTGACGTGCCCGTGCCACCAGCCCTCCTCGCCGAACCCGGTCGTCGTGCCGGCCATCTCCCCGGCGACCGCCCCGAGTTCGGCCCCCGAGAGTGAGACGGTTACCAGCTGCTCCTCAAAGGGTACAATGGAGATGCAGTCCGCGACGGTCACCTCGCCCGAAAGAGGCGGACCGAGCCGGATCCCACCGGAGTTTTGTAGGCCGATGTCCGCGTCGGCGGCGACGCGGTATGCGTCTGTGACGAAGTTGCCGATCCGGGACTCCCCGCCGTAGACGGTCTCGTTGGTGCGACAGAGCGGCGTTTCCGCTCGCCCGACGACGCCGTCGAGGCCGGCACCACGGGCGTACTCTCGGAGCCCCTCGAGGACCGCCGGGACCGGCTCGGGATCGAACGCGGCCGGCTCGAGCAGCTCCACACTGACGCCGTCGTCGGTGAGTTCGGCCTCGAGGACCGCCTGGCCGTTCACGCCCGGGCGAGCAACGACGGTTCCGTCGACCCGCTCGATCCGGCGGCTGTGGACGTGTCCGCCCAGGATGAGATCAACGTTGGTCCAGCGAGCGAGCCGATCGTCGCCGCGGCCGAGATGGGAAAGCGCGACGATCCACTCCGCTCCGGCCCCGCGGAGCTCCGAGATCGCAGTCTCGGCCGCGGGGATCGGATCGGCGAAGGACAGCGTCCGCGCCGAGGGGTTGAGCGTGTCCGTCGCCGGGTCGGTCAGTCCAAAGAATCCGACGGCCTCGCCGTCGACCCGCTCGATCGCCCACGGTCGCACGCCGGCGTCGCGCCCGAACGGCTCGCCGTCCGCGTCGCGGGCGTTCGCGCTCAGCCAGACCGGACGCCCGTCGGCGACGAGTCTACGGGTCCGGTCGGGACCGAAATCGAAGTCGTGGTTTCCGAACGTCTCGAACCGGGTGCCGGCCGCCTCGAAGAAAGAGAGCGCCTGTCGACCCTTCGCGACCAGGGCGAGCACCCCGGGAGCGGTGTCGTCGCCACTGCCGACCACCAGCCCGTCGGAACCGCTCCGGTCCTGGAGGAATCCAGCAAGCGCGGCGGCTCGCTCGGGGTCGTCGTAGACGGCCTCGATATCCGAGTGGTGAAGCAGGCGAACCACGACACGAATCTGGCCGTGACGGATATGTGCGTGACGGTTCGGGGTCGACAAAACGCTCCAGGCGGCGGGTGAGCGGCGGCGATCGGTCAGTCTTTGCGCTCGACGACGTCACCGAGGGTGTACCCGCCGGAGGCGGTTTCGCTCTCCCACTCGGTCTCGTCGGTCTCGCCGCCGGCGGTGAGATCGATGTCGAGTGCCCGCTCGAGTTCGTGCTGGACCTCGTCACTCGGGAGAGTATCGCCGCGCTCGAGCTTGCCGATCAGGCTCGCCTTCTCGTTGAGCTGGTCCGCGAGATCCTCCCGGGAGAGGTTCGCGGCCTCGCGAGCCGAGCGGAGCCGGTCGTCGTAGTCCTGGGCGAGCTCGTCGATCTCGTCGTACATGTCGCGCCGGCGGCTCGACCCGCCCGACGCGCTCGTGCCGGTCGTCGAGCCGGCCGTTCCGGACGAATCGTCCGAGGAGCCCGTCGAGTACTTCGTCGACGTCGACCCGCCCGAATCGGTCTGGACCTCGGTCCCGAACTCCGCACACTCGTCACAGACCTTGAGCTCGGCGCCCTCGATTTTCACGCGGTTGGGGCTGGCCGTCTCCGTCCCGCACATCTCACACTGGACCATACATAGGGTTCGCCGCCGCCGGGCATAAATTCCACGCCGGTCACCGCAGATCCCGCATCGCGTAGTAGAACCGCTGGAGGGCGGTCAGGTGGCCGACGACGGCGAACACGACGAGCAGCCACGCCACGGAGTCCAACCCGGCCGTGGTCGCGTCCGTGACCGCGGCGACGACGGCGGTGACTCCCACCAGCGCGAGCCGGTCGGCCCGGCCGAGCAGGCCACCGTAGACCCGATCGAGCCCGACGGCTTCGGCCTGCGTGCCCAGATACGAGGTGAGCAAGACGCCGGTCACCGCCGCGAAGCCCAGCCCGTAGGCCTCGACGCCGGCGGCCAGGCCGGCGATGATCGCCACGTCGGCGTACCGATCGAGCACGTGATCCAGCAGGTCGCCGGCGGAGGAGTCGGCCTCGAGTTCACGAGCGAGGGCGCCGTCGACCAGGTCCAACACGCCGTTACAGAACACGAGGGCCGCCCCCAGGAGGTACGCGGGCGGCCGATCGCCGGCGAGGTAGAAGCTCGCGCCGGCGCCCCCAGCGACGGCCGCCGCAAGCACGCTCACGCCGTCGGGCGAGAGCCCGAGCCGCCGGGCGCCGGTCACGAACGGCCCGATCAGGCGATCGGCGACCGGGCGGAGCTCGTCGAGGGTCACGGCTCCAGGTACTCGGCGAACGACACCGCGCCGGCACTCGGCGCCCGTTGACCGTCGATCGCGGCCCCGATCGCCGCCGCAGTCTCCACCGGAGACCGCTCGGTGGTGTCTATCTCGTAGACCGCCTCGCGACCGTGGCGCTCAACTGCCGCAGACAAAACGAGATCGAGGGCCTCGCTCTCTGCGTTCTCGACGATCGAGTCGGCGGCCATCCCGCGCTCGGCGAGTCGTTCGGTCAACCGGTCGGGGTGACACCGCAGGACGATCACCCGGTCGGCGTCGTACCGGTGGGCCAGGTGTGACTCGAACAGTACGTCCTCGCGCCCGGCCAGCCGGTTTGCAACTGCGTCGTCGTCGACCACCAACGAGTCTCGCTCCGAGTCTCGGCCGGCGGCCAGGTCGGCCTCGCGGATCAGATCGTTGAGGTGAACCACCGCCAGGTCTGTCTCGAGGGGCTCGACGGCGGTCGTCTTACCGACGCCGGGGGTGCCGGTCACCGCGACGCGCATCAGACCACCTCGTTGAGTCGCTCGACCGCGGTTAGGGTCCCCTCGCGGGTGCCCGTCGAGATCCGGATGCAGTCGGGCAGCCCGAAGCTCGTACAGTCCCGGACGATCACGCCCACCCGCTGTGCGGCCTCGGCGACGGCGGTGGCGTCTCCGACCGCGGCGAGCACGAAGTTCCCACCGCTGGGCCAGGTACGGGCGTTCAGGTGCTCGCGAATGTACTCTCGACCCCACCGGGCCGAGGAGACGGTCCGCTCTAGGTGTTCCTCGTCTTCGAGAGCCGCGAGCCCCGCCCGACAGGCAAGCCGGTTGACCGCAAACGGCGTGTTGATTCGGTCGTAGGCGTCGGCCCATGACTCGGGGACCATCGCGTAGCCTACGCGGAGCCCGGCGAGCCCGTAGACCTTCGAGAAGGTCCGCACGACGGCGATGTTATCGTGGTCGTCGAGCAGCGACCGCGCGGAGGGTCGGTCGGTAAACTCGCCGTAGGCCTCGTCGGCGATCACGAGCGTCTCTGGAAGCGACGCCGCGAGGTCGGCGATCTCCGACAGTGACATCTCGGAGCCGGTCGGACTGTGCGGGCTCGTGACGTAGACGATCCGGTGGCCGTCGTGGGCGGCCCGCACCCGGTCGGGAGACTGCGCGAACTCTTGCTCGCGGTCGAGTCCGTACCGGTCGACCCCGCCGCCGTGGTACCGGGCGCTCATCTCGTAGTAGGCGAAGCCGGGCTCGGGCACGAGCACGCGCTCGCCCTCCGCGAGCACGGCCCGCGCCAGGTAATCGAGGGCACCGTCGGCACCGGGGCCGGGCCAGACCTGTGCGGGGGACAGCTCCCACCGGTCGGCGATCGCGGCCGTGAGATCGGCGTGGACCGCCTTTGGGTAGGCGTGGACGTTCGCGGCCGCCGCTTGGATCGCGTCGATCGCCGCCGGGCTCGGTCCGTGGGGGTTCTCGTTGGATCCCAGCTCGAGCAGCTCGGACCGGTCGAGTCCGACCTCCCGGGCGACCTCCTCGACGCCTCGGCCGGCCCGGTAGGCCGTGTGCGCTGAGAGATCCCGCGTGTTCATGCAACAAAAGAGCGCTCCCCGAGACATAAGCGTGGTTATCGCTGTCGCCGACAACCGAACCAGTTTTTCGCTCGGCGCGCCCACTACCGGTAGGGCGTGTGGCCTAGCGGACAGGGCGAGAGGTTCCTAACCTCTCGATCGCGGGTTCGAATCCCGCCACGCCCGTGCACTTACTAACGATTGTCTGTTGTATTTCATATAATAGTATAAAAATATAATACGTTTCTCAAGAGAAATCAAAATACCGTATACGTCGGTAGATTCGACACTGATTTGCCGTTATCTCAATACAAGTTACACAAATATCGAGGCTTCCACGCTCCCAAATTTTATTTTTCATCATGCATATTTGTTGTACTACTGCCAATGACTAATGAATTGTCAGAGAATAGAAAATATCAAACACAGTTCTCTCGTCGCAGTACACTCGCAGCAGGGATTGGAATCATCGGGCTCGCTGGAGGTATGACCGCGCCAGTACAAGCGCAGGAAGATGACGCGACTGAGAAGAATTCAATCGATGACTGGACCGATCTGGATGAGATTCGCAGTGATCCAGCCGGTGATTACGCGCTTACCACTAGATTAGATAGAGAGACAGACGGCTATAAAGAAGCAGTCGGACAACGTGAAGGAGGATTTGAACCAATTGATGAATTCACCGGGGCGTTTGATGGCCAAGGAAACGAGATTCGTGATCTCGTTATCAACCAGCCTGAGAGAACCGGTGTCGGCTTGTTCGGACAGACTGTTGATATTTTTGAGCAGCCAGATGATGGTCCGGAGGTCAAAGATGTCCGTCTGATCAACGCTGACGTGACCGGCGGCGACCGAGTTGGTGGGCTCGTCGGGTTCATCAAACAGGGGACTATTGAGCGGGTAGAGGTGACCGGTACTGTAGCTGGTGCAGCAAATGAGGACACGCGAGTCGGCGGGCTCGTCGGACAGGGCGTAGAGGTAACGATCAGCCAGACTGTAGCAACTGCTGACGTGGACGGAAGAACAAAGCTCGGTGGGCTTGTTGGAGACAATGATTCTGGGCAGGTAACACAATCGTACGCAACCGGCGCGGTAACCGGAAGCGAGTCGATTGGTGGGCTCGTTGGAATTAATGCCGCCGATGCGACAATATCAGAAACATTTGCAACCGGTACTGTTACCGGTGGCTCTGATACTGGCGGGCTTGTCGGACGTACCTTCGCCGGCGGGAATTCGGTAGACGGCTCATATTGGGACGCCTCTGATGGTGGTACCGGACAACACTCGAGTGCTGTCTTGGACGATGATTTCGGGTTAGAAACTGCTGAGATGCAGGGCGTGCGAGCGGAACAGAATATGTCGGCACTTGATTTCGAAGCGACATGGGATGTCGTAACCGACCCAGACAGCTATCCGGGTCTTCGGTGGCAAGAAGCCAATTCTGCTGAGACCACCGGCCAAGCCTCGATTCGATTCATTCAAAATACGGCTCCGACCGTAGGGCAGACGCTACTGAACTTTACTAATCCCGAGGATCTCAGAGGTCCGCAGGTGAGAGTCGAAAATCCGCCTGTTGAAGCAGATGATGTGTCGCTGCGCGATGCTGAGACTGGGCAAGAAATTCGTAGTGTGGCTCCAGGCCAGGATATCGAAGATATTGTTATTCTTAATAGTACTGGATCTATTGAAATATCGCTCGAAGACGAGAGACAGGATGCCAAAGAGGAGATCGAAGAGAACATACAACAGAGCGTTGCACTGGAACTGATCGAGCCATTGGATGCTGAGGCCGATCTAAGAGAGATTGAGGGACTTTTCAGTCTACGCGTCCCAAGTGGCGTCGATAAGGTAGCGTTTGTCCGGGGTACAGGCGTTGAATTAGTCTTTCTTGATGATGATGGCGATCAGATCGATAAGGGTAATAAGCTCATTACGATAGGAGAATCTACAATATCTCAGGAGGAACCCACAAAGCCGCAGGGAGAGGTTACATTTACTGACCAGCGATCAAACGGTGAATCTGTTATAATTGATGAAATAGTCCTTGGAGAAGACGTGAGCGAAACGGCTGGTTTTATTGAGGATTCGGGCGGAGATACTGTCGCAGGGGCAGGACAGAGTTCTCTCGATGTGACCGAATCAGTAACTGATCTTGAGGTTCCGCTTAATAATCCAATCGCTGAATCACAGGAGTTGACAATGCGTCTGTTTGAGTCAGGTGGATCACTACTTGACGAGGACTCGGCATTTATTTCAATCAATCAGGGGTCCATGGATCAGGAAACAGAGACGACCAACCCAGAGAATAATCAGAATACGACAGAAACGCCGTCTGGCACGAACGCGACAACAAGTATGTCGGCAGAGTCAGCCGACGTGAGCGAACGTGATCTGATCATCCCTGGTGATGGGCTCGCCTCAACCGATGTTGATAATCGGGTGATCATTACAGCTGTTAGTGCCGCACTGTCATTTTTTAGCATGGGATATACGTTCTTCAGCGGAGACGACGACTGACCGAAGTAGTAATAATGACACATAATCATACTCAACCTGTTCTTGGAGCGCTCATCGTTGTCGCAGTCGTAATCGTCGGTCTTGGACTGTTCGTCGTGACTACGACCGAAACACCGGTGCAGTTCGCTGGGTACCCTGTAGTTGTATTCGGGGCGCTTGTTGTGGGTGGCAGTATGATCGTCGTACTCCAGAAGCCGTCTGAGGATTACGTGACTGGTCTGACTGAGTCTGACGTTCAAACGGTGGCCCGGCCGGCGACGATTATTCCGTTTATTAAGGCAATCGGATGGTTTCTCGCCGGATTGGTCGGGGTGTACCTGCTTACGACCGAGACAATCCCGCTATTGTGGCCCGCGATACTGACTGTTGTCGGACCGTATTTTCACGCTAAGAACGTCGCCATTGTTTGGCGGAACAGTCTCACACGATACTACGTGACCGACCATGAGGTGATCCGGATTCGGAAGTTCCTGACGGTGAGTGAAACAGAGACGGGCATCCTGAAAGTCACTGATATCAAACGGACTCGAGGGGTCTTTCAGCGTCTTATCGGCTATGGTGACGTGATTGTCGAATCAAGCAGTGGTGGGTCGTCCGCATCGATCCGTGCTCGGAGCATCAAGTCGCCTGACAATTTCAAACAGATTATTAAACAGAGCCAGCAACGCTTTCGAAGCGAACGCAGTGCCAGTAGGCGACAACCCACGGACCCATAGCCGACATGATACGGATCTACTGTCGGCAATACGACCATATCAAGCACCAGTGGTGTCTTTAGGTGTGTAGTCACAACCAACGCCGTCCGGTTAGTGCTACTACAGGTATGTTCTGGATAATAGATACGACTGCTGAGTAACCTGGGTATCGCAAAAAGGCGAATGTACGTTCGTTGATCGACTAACTATCATAGTGATAATATGGATATAGTGTAGTATTGGACCATCACGTAGCCACAGCTCGGGTATTTTCAAAGGTAGGTGATCGGCAGCAGAGTAAAATTGAACTGGTTGAGAAAAATAAATAGTTTGATGATATCTGTTTTTAAACACGGTATTAGGGGATCTGAATAGCCAACTATTATACATTCTGTTCGAAACCAGTGTGAGGTGGTCATCGTTAGTGAGGCCTCTAATTTCCGGTCTGTTACAGTCCGGTGTGAGGTCTGGCGTGAGTGGCTCGGGTGTGGGTGACTCTCAGATACTCCGGTGAGGAGAGTATTCAGTTTTCGGTATGTTCAAGTTTACTTCGAGAGCCCGTCGAACAGATAAGCGAGGGCTCATGACGCCCGTCGGGAGTCCACAAGTCTCTACGAAACCCGATCACGCAGCGGGAGATAATCAAGAACATATCGGATCCGTCGGATAGACTCGATCCAAACCAGGCTCTCACTTAATCAACAAACGCTGAACCACAGGGATGTGGTGCCCTCAGGGTCTCAGTGTCCTCAACGAGAGGTGCGATCGACTGTGCGACACCAGCACCAAGTCGGGATTAGTTTATTTGAAAGCACATTATTGTTTGATACACAAATGTTAACAGACAACACAGCCGTCGTTACCGGTGGAGCCAGCGGGAACGGCCGAGCGATCGCCGAGACGTTCGCGGATCACGGCGCGTCGATCGTCGTCGCAGACGTCAGAGCCGACCCACGACAGGGCGGGCCACCCACCCACGAGCTGATACGAGAGCGGGGCGGCAAGGCGGTCTTCGCCGAGTGCAACGTGGCCGACTACGAGGACTGTGCCGCGGCGGTCGAGGCGGCCGAGGAGTTTGGCGGGGTCGACGTGATGGTGAACAACGCCGGCATCGTCGGACCACAGGAGCCTCTCGTCGAGCTCGATCTTGAGGAGTACCAAGAGCTGATGGACATCAACCTCAGAGGCGTCTTCCACGGGTCCAAGGCGGCCGCGTTGCGGATGCTCGAACGCGGCAACGGCGGGAGCATCATCAACATGTCGAGCGTTGCGGGAATAAACGGCTACGGCGGTATCACGCCCTATTCGGCTGCGAAGGGCGGCGTCCGATTGTTTTCCTACGCACTGGCGAGCGAACTCGGACCCGACGGTATCAGGGTCAACGCGGTCCACCCAGGGGTGATCGAGACCGCCATGACAATCGAAGACTCGCCCACCGTCGGGACTGAGGAGGGCGAGCAGCTCAAACAGACCATCCCGCTCCGCCGGTTCGGCCAGCCCGAGGACGTGGCCGACGTCTGTCTGTTTCTGGCGAGCGAGCTGTCCTCGTATGTCACGGCTGAATCGATCATCGTCGACGGCGGAGAATTAAACAGCGTGTGACGCCGCTGGGCCGGTCCCATCCTCAATCGGCGGGGGCTCGCCACCGAGATGTCGGCCGACCGTCGGGCAACGCGCCGGCGTGACCGGAATGTTCATGCGTCACTCGGCGGAAATCAGAGCAGATCAACCCGCATGTCAGCACAGACCACCGCGGCACTCGTGACCGGAGCGGCCCAGGGAATCGGCAAGGCGATCGCGAAGCGACTGGGCAGCGAGGAGGCCTACGATCAGGTCGTTTGCATCGACATTCAAGAAAAGGTCGAGCAGACGGCGGCGACGATAGAAGGCGGTCGCGGGTACGTCGGTGACGTCACGGAGCAAGACCGGATCGAGGAGATCATCGCCGATATTGAGACGGAGGCGGCGATCACGACCGCGGTGAACAACGCCGGGCTCTCGCGGTACTTCTGGATCGAGGATCTCGAGCCCGGGGAGTGGGACGAGATCGTCGACATCAACCTGACCGGCCAGTACAACATCTGTCGGATCGTCGGGCCTCGGATGTACGAGCGCGAAGAGGGAGCGATCGTCAACATCTCGAGCGGCGCCGGACAGCGGGGCAGCGTCAGCGGCGGCGTCCACTATTCTGCCTCGAAGGCCGGGATCTTCGGGCTCACGAAAGGCCTCGCGAAACAGCTGAGCCCGCACGTGCGGGTGAACTGCGTCGTGCCGGGACTGATCGACACCGCCGCCGGGTCGAGCGGCGACGAGGCTGGCGGCCTCTGGACCGAGGAAGGGCTCGACCGGATGCAGCGACTGATCCTCCTCCAGCGGAGCGGACGGCCAGAGGAGGTCGCGGCAGCCGTTGCCTTTCTTGCCTCCGAGGAAGCCTCATACATCACCGGGACGACCCTCGACGTCGACGGGGGGGCGAGTCTCATGCCGACCAAGGAGTTTCTTATGCCCGACTCCGAGGAGTAGCCGGGATCGGAGGCTCAAGCCGGATTATCGACTCACGGAGAAGCTCAGGAACGGAGAGACGAATCGACCTCGAAGACGGGCGTCGACCGGTCAGGCGCGGGTCATGTCGGTCGCGCGGATGTCCTCGTCCTCGCGGGGTTCCCAGTCGATGCGCTCGGAGTTGACTCCGTAGATGCTCTCCTGTTGATGCATGAACACCCACGCCGCCTCATCATGAACGATCCTCGACGCCTCCTGTAGGAGCTCGGTCCGCTCCTCACCTGGCGGGAGATTGTCGGCTTCGATGAGCAGCTGCTCCAGCTCGTCGTTTCGGTACTGCCGCCAGATGCCGTCGATAAAGAAGGTATTCATCGTGTAGGCGGCGTCGAAGGTCGGCGTTGACCACCCAAGCAGTGAGAACATCGGGGCGTCCGACTGGTCGGTGCTGAGGATTTCGCCGACGAGGGTGCCGAAGTCACGCCGCTCGACCGTACAGGAGACGTTCGGCAGCTCGTTGATCTGACCGGCGGCCGCGTCGGCCACGTCGACATCACCCAAGTACCGACCGACGGGCGTGTGTAGCGTGAGCTCCGTCCCAGCGAACCCGCTCTCCTCGATGAGGTTTTCGGCCCGCTCGGGGTCGTACGGGTACGGCTCAAGCTCGGGGTCGTGCCCAGTATGGCCCTCAAGCAGCACCTGCGCGGTGGGGTTACCGAAGCCGTTGAGAACCGAGTCGACGATCGACTCCACGTCGACGGCGTAGTTCATCGCCAGCCGGAACTCCCGACTCTGGAAGTGCTCGAACACGTCGTTCATCTGGAGAAAGACGTTCCGCGTCGAGGCCTGGTTTTTTACCTCAAGACCGCCGGTGTCCTGGATGTCGGCAATATTGTTCGGATTGACGTTGACGATCAGGTCGCTGTCTCCGCTCAACAGCGCGTCGACGCGGGGTCCCCCCTCGGGAATGTTCGTAAACGTGACCTCGTCGAAATCGGGGGCGTCGTCGCCCCAGTAGCCGTCGTACTTCGAGTACCGCACTCGAGTGTCGTCGACGAACTCCTCGAACTGGAAGGCGCCAGTTCCGTTGATCTCGGTGGTGATGTCGCCGTCGAGTTCCTCGAACCACTCCTGGTTGAGGATGCGGCCGAACGCGGTCAGGTTGTTGAAGATTGCCGGGACCACCGACCCCAGCTCGATCACCGGCGCACCGTCCTCAACGCGCCCGCCGGTGATGTTGCCGATCAGATCGCCGATCGCACTCACCTCCGGATTGCCCGACCGCTCAAGCGTGAACGCGACGTCCTCCGCCGTGAGGTCCCTACCGTCGTGGAACTGGACGTCCTCGCGAAGTTCGAAAGACACCTCCTGTTCGCCGACCCGCTCCCAGTCGGTTGCGAGACGCGGGATGAGCCGGTTCTGATCGTCGCGGTAGATCAACAGGTCGTAGTCCCCGGTACTGTCGCCATCGTTACTGTCGTCGCCATCGTCACCATCGCCGCCGCCCACGCATCCGGCCCCCGCCACGAACGTCGCCGCCGCGCCGGTGCTGCCGGCGTACGTCAGTAGCTGCCGCCGCGAAAGGTCTGTCTCCTCGTTTGTGTCAGATGTTGGCATAGCGACTATGCAAAGCACGGAAACATAAGAATTATGTTGATAAACGAACCAGTTATTTAGACTACCCGGCCGGCTTACTCCGGAAAGAACAGCGTCGGGTCGTCGTGTTCAAACGTCACCCGTTTGTCATCGGAGAGCGGGCGGACGTGTGTTGCCATCCGCTCGGCGTCGTACGCACGGCCGCGAAGATCCGGGAGGTCGGCGTACGGGAGATACGCCGGGACGACCACCGCGGCCTCCACGGCGTCCTTGACGGTGATAACGAAGAGTCGGGCGTCCTCGCCGTCGAACCGGTAGATCCGCGTCCGGTCGAAGCGCCTGTCCTCGACCGCCGCGGCGACCGCGTCGAACTCGTTGCCGGGGACGACGACGTCGAGTCCGATCGGCTCCTCGACGAGCGGGGTCACGTCGCCCGGGTGAACGAGCGCCGTCTCACGGCCGTCGGCGCGGTACCGGTCGGCAATTGCCGTCGCCTCCTCGAGCAGCTCGGCCCACCTGTCAGTGAGCGTCGACGGGACCGAGGGCGACCGATCGTTGGACATAATCTGCCTGACCGTTCGAGAGATAAAAGCGGGCGGGTCGACCGACCGGTCGGGTCAGGCGCCGCCCTCACCCTGGATGCTCGGGTCGAGCGCGTCCCGGAGCCAGTCGCCCAGGAGGTTCACGCCGACGACGGCCAACACGATGGCGACGCCGGGGAGAGTCGCGATCCACCACCGGTCGCGCTGGTCGCTGCGCCCGTCGGCGATGTCGGCGCCCCAGGTCAGGTCGGTGCCGGAAAAGCCCAGAAAGGACAGGGCGCTCTCGAGCAGGATGATGAACGCAACCTGGATCGTTCCCAGGACGATGATCGGCGTCACCGCGTTCGGGAAGACGTGTTTGCGCAGGATCGTGAGATCGCGCCCGCCGAGACTCCGGGCGGCCTTGACGTACTCCTCTGAGCGAATACTGTAGGCTTCCCCGCGGGCGACCCGGGCGAACCAGACCCAGTTGACCAGGGCGACGACGACCGCCACCGTCACGGGGAACGTAGTCGTCGCTGGCATCGAGGCGACGTGGTCGGCTCGGGGGATCAGGACGTTCGGGACGAGCTCGGAGCGGGCGGCCACGACGAACGGATCCGGGAGTTCGAACGTGTGGAAGCTCGTCTCCCGGAAGATGCCGACCAGCGCGATGGCCAACACGAGCGACGGGAACATCAGTCCGTACGGGACGCCGACGAGCGCGGCGATAATCGCCCCGAGGATGCCGACGAGCATCGACACTCGGGCGCCGTACAGCAGCCGCGAGTAGATGTCCTGTCCGAGCGTGTTGGTGCCCAGCGGGTACTTCGCCGTTCCGGTCACGGCGGTTTGCTCGCGGACAATCTCGCCGTCAACCTGGGTGGTCTGTGAGGTCGTGTATGTCACCCCCCAGGGCGGGAGTTCCGACTCGTCGGCCGTGTCGCCGGTGCCGATTCGCTGCTGATCGGGATCGTACAGGGAGAGAAACGGGGCAAACACGGCCGCAAACAGGATCAACACCACCAACACGAGGCCGACCTTCGCGAGCAGGCTCTGTTGGAATTCGCGCTTGAGACTCGACTTGACGCGGTCTGAGAACATTGTTATGCTGATTTCGGATCGAAGTATGCGGTCAGCGCGTCGACGGCGATGTTGATGAGCACGAACCCGACGCCGATCACGACGATCGTCCCCTGGACCGAGGTCCAGTCGCGGCTGTTGATCGAGGAGATGAAGAATCGTCCCAGCCCGGGCCAGGCGAAAATCTCCTCGGTGATGACTGCGCCGCCGATCAGTGTGCCCAGCTGGAGCCCGAGGACGGTGACGATCGGGATCAAGGTGTTTCGCAACACGTGTTTGTACAGAACGAGCGTCTCGGGCAGGCCCTTGGCCCAGCAAGCCTTGACGTAGGCCTTGCTGATCTCTTCGACCATGCCGCTGCGGGTCAACCGCGTGATCAGTGCCGTGAAGTAGGTCCCGAGCGCGATCGCCGGGAGGATGATCTGCCCGAACCAGGTGACGAGTCCGTCGAGCGAGCCGTCCGCGAGCACCATTCCGACGGCGGTTCCCAGTGCCATCTGGCGCCCGCCGACGGGAATGAAATCAAGCCGGACGGCGACAAGCAAAATCAGCATGATCCCGAGCCAGAAGTTCGGCGTCGAGATGCCGAAAAGCGAGAACAGCGTCGCTCCGAAATCGGCCGGCTCCTGTCGTCGCCGCGCGCTGATCACGCCAAGCGGGATCCCGATGAGCACGGCCACGATCGTCGCGGCGATCGCGAGCTCGATCGTCGCCGGCATACGGTTGAGGATGAGCTGGCTGACCTCCCGGTTGGTGACCATCGACTGACCGAAATCGCCCGTGACGAGATCGGAGAGGTAATCCAGGTACTGGACGTACAGCGGCTGATCGAGTCCGAGCTGCTCTCTGAGCCGGTCGCGAACCTCCTGGCCGGCGTCGGGCGGGACCAAGGCAGTCGTCGGGTCGCCGGGCGTCAGATACCGCAGGAAAAACACGACGGTCACGACCCCCCACATGACCACCACGCCCTGCGAGACGCGCTTGAGCAGGAACCGGCCGAGAGCCATCCTACCACCAGGGGCGGCACAGATGAATAAAAATCTATTGGGAACTGCTGACACAGTAAATACGACTGACAGGTAACTCCGAGATGGCCGCACCCGGACGGGCGCGGAGGCGGTCAGTACCACAGCTGTACGTGACACGAAGAATACATAACGGCGTGGGGACGACGCGGCGGCCCCGAACGCATAAGTGACAGTGCCGACCACGTGGAGTCGATGGAGACGGACGTGATCGCCCCGGCCGGGCTGGCCGACACGAGGGCCGATCAGTACAGCCAGGCGAGAATCGAGGGGAGGCGGGTGTACGTCTCCGGGATGGTCGGGCGAGACGAGCAGTTCGATCCGGTCGGAGACGATACCGAGTCCCAGGCGCGCCGGGCCTTCGCGAACGTCGAGAGGAACTGGTGGCGGAGGTGTACCCCGCCTACGAGCGCGTCTGGAAGGACGTGTTCGAGGCCGAGCCGGACCCGTATCACACCGCAGTCGGTGTTGCGGAGCTGGTCCGGGAGGGGTTTTTCCTCGAGATCGACGTGGAGGCACAGCTGCCCCGGTCGTTAGAGACCGAACGGAGGGACCCCGAGTGACCGCGCCGGGGTCGACCGCCAGACCGATCCGGGGCCGATGACCGAGCCGCTGCTCCGTGTCGAGGGGGTCAAGACCCGGTTTTTCACGAGGGAGGGCCAGGTCAACGCGGTCGAGGACGTCTCCTTCGATATCAAAGAAGGCGAGGTGTTCGGAATGGTCGGCGAGTCCGGCTCGGGAAAGTCCGTGACTGCGCTGACGATCATGGACCTCGTCGAATCCCCGGGACGTGTCACCGACGGCCGGATCCTGTACCGGAACCCGGAGCTGGTCGCGGAGGCGCGCGAGGACCATCCCGAGGCCGTCGACGGCGAGTACGTCGATCTCAGGGAGCTCCCGGAACGGACCCGGCGGTCGCTGCGGGGACCGACGTTGTCGATGATCTTCCAGGATCCGATGAGCAGCTTCAACCCCTCGCTGACGATCGGCGAGCAGATCGCCGAGGCCGTCGAGGTCCAGCGCCGGTCGGAGTCAAACCCGCGCGCGCTGCGGTCGCGGACCCAGGGGTACGGGCTCGGACGGTACGTCTCTCACGCGATACTCCCCTCGAAGGAGTTCGTCTCGGACGAGAGCCGCCGGGAGGCAATCGAGCTGCTCGAACGGGTCGGCATTCCAGACCCCTCCGACCGGATCGACGAGTATCCCCACCAGTTCTCCGGCGGGATGCTCCAGCGGGCGATGGTCGCACAGGCAATCGCCGGGGAGCCGGATCTGCTGATCGCCGACGAGCCTACGACCGCCCTAGACGTCACGATCCAAACGCAGATCCTCGAGTTGCTCCAAGAGATCCAGTCGGAGCTGGGAACGAGCATCATGCTCATCACCCACAACCTGGGGGTGATCGCCCGGGTCTCCGATCGCGTCGGGGTGATGTACGCCGGCGAACTCGTCGAGCGCGGGACGCTGTCGGATATCTTCGACGATCCGGTTCACCCGTACACGAAAGGCCTCATCGGCTCGATCCCGGACTTCGAGAACCCCGAGCGGGAGCTCCAGCCCGTCGAGGGGTACATTCCGAACCTGATCGACGCGAACATGGAGGATCGATGTTACTTCGCCGACCGGTGTCCGAAGGCCATGACCGAGTGTCTCGACAAGCCCCCAGAGTACGAAATCGACGAGACCCATGGCGTCCCGCGGGGGAGTCGACCGATGAGTGACTCGCTTCTCTCGGTGCGAGACTTGAAAAAGCACTACTACGAGAACGACCTACTCGTGGACAAGCTCCTCCGCAACGAGCCGGCCACGATCCGGGCGGTCGACGGGGTCTCCTTCGACATCGAGCGTGGGGAGACGCTGGGACTGGTCGGCGAGTCGGGCTGTGGCAAGTCCACGACCGCCGAGACGCTGATGCGACTCCGGGAGCCCACCGGCGGGACAGTTACCTTCGACGGCGAGAGCGTCTTCGAGTTGAACGACCGGGAGCTCCGGGAGTTCCGAAAGCGGGCTCAAATCATGTTCCAGGATCCGTTTTCGAGCCTGGATCCCAGGATGACCGTCGGCGAGATTGTCCGAGAGCCCCTCGATATCCACGGGGTCGGCTCACAGACGGAAAAGGACCGCCACGTCGCCGACCTACTCGAACGGGTCGGGCTCTCGGAGGCCCAGGCCGACCGGTATCCCCACGAGTTTTCCGGCGGCCAGCGCCAGCGGATCGGGCTCGCCCGGACGCTCGCGCTCGAACCGGAGTTTCTCGTCCTCGACGAACCGGTCTCGGCGCTCGACGTCTCGATCCAGGCGCAGATGCTGAATCTGCTCTCGGAGATCCAGGCCGAGTACGATCTTACGTACCTGTTTATCGCTCACGACCTCTCGGTGATCAGGCACATCTGCGATCGGGTTGCGGTGATGTATCTCGGCGAGATCGTCGAGATCGGGCCGGCCGAGGCGGTGTTTCAGGATCCCGAACATCCCTATACCGAGGCGCTGCTCGAGTCGGTCCCGCGGGCGAACACGAGCGAGCGAGACAGGGAGGTGACGGCACTCACCGGCGACGTTCCCTCACCCCGAGACCCTCCGAGCGGGTGCCGGTTCCGGACTCGGTGTCCGGAGGTGATCGCACCCCCCGAGTTGGAGCTCTCACAGCCGGCCTACCGCGAGATCATGGAGTACCGGACCCGGCTGGAGCGAGACGAACTCGACGTCGAGCTCGTCCGCGAGCGGGCCGAGGCGGAGGGCGTCTCATTTGCCGAGGCGCTCGAGAACAGACGGTTCACGCACGACTTCGAGGGCGAGGATAGGGCGGTCTTAGAAGAGTCGTTCGCGGCCGTCGAGGCCGGCGACAGACGAGAGGCGATCGACCTGCTGCAGGAGCGATACGAGTCGGTCTGCGAGCGGGTCTCGCCGGAGCTCGGCGAGCACGTCCGCGAGGGCGGCCGAGCCGCCGCGTGTCACCTGCTCGCGGACTCGGTCGCGGCAATCGAGAGCGACGACTGATTACAAGCCCCCCGAGACGACCCCGTGCGAGGCGAGTCGACCGCGATCACGTCTGGGCGTCGGTCCGGGGCGCGTCGGGTGCTTCGGTCCGCACCCACGCGAGCAGCTCCCGCAGATCCGCGAGCGCTCCCTCGAACAGCTCCTCGCCCAGCTCCGGGGTGGCCTCGCGGGCGTCGCCGGTGATCCCGTTGGCGGTGAACTCGTCTGTATCGTGGGCGACCGACGCGCCGCCGACGTACTGCCCCCACGTCTCGGCGTCGCCCTCAACCGGCTCGCCGACCAGCTCGGGGCGGAGGTGCATCATCAGCGCCGTCTCGTACTCGCCCCCGTGGCCGACGTCGACCTCCCGGGTCGAGAACCACTCCCACGCGACGGCGAACAGCTCCCCGTCGCGGGTGAGACGCGCACAGGCCTGCTCGACGGCGGCGGAGTTGCCGCCGTGGCCGTTGACCACCACGGCGCGGTCGATCCCGTGGTGGGTCAGCGACCGCAGCGTTTCGGCGACGTAGTCTCTGAGCGTATCCGGCGAGACGTACAGCGTGCCGTCGAACGCGCGGTGATGCTCTGCGACCCCGATCTCGACGCCGGGGAGACAGACGATGTCCGTCCCCTCACAGGCCGCCTGCGCGAACTCGCGGGCGACGATCGCGTCCACGCCAAGCGGGTTGTGCGGGCCGTGTTGTTCCGTGCTGCCGACCGGGAGGACGGCGACCGTCGCGTCGCTGTCCCGAACGTCGGTCCAAGACTGTTCCTGAAGCTGCATACCTCCGCTACGGCGACGGCCGTAATACGTTCGGCGGGACCGGTCGTCGGGCTGTCAGGTCGCGCCACCGTTTAGTGGGGTCCCGGGCTGGTCTGGGGCATGCTCGATGCGATCGACCGGGAAACGGAGACGCGTCTCGTCGAGGAGATCGCGATGGATCGGGTCACCGAGCACGTGGATCGGCTCGCGGACCTGCGGCGGTATCCCGGGAGCGACGATCAGTGGGAGGCCGCCGAGTACGTCGTCGAGACGCTCGCGAGCGAGGGAGTAGACGCGCAGCTGGAGACCGTCACGGCCTACACCAGCGTCCCGGAGTCGGCAACGGTCAGCCTGACCGGGCCGATCCAGCGGGAGTTCGAGGCGATCACGACGGCCTTCGGCGCCAACACGCCGGCACACGGCGTCTCCGGACCGGTCGAGGAAGTCGAGCTCGGCGAGGACTCGCTCGGGGACCTGACCGGGACGATCGCATTCGCGCGTGGGCTGCCGACGCCGGGAGCCGTCGGGCGACTCGAGCGGGCGGGCGCGGCGGCGGCGGTCTTCGGGTCGCCGACGCCGGGACGGCGCCACGAGATGATCGTCTCGCCGGTCTGGGGGACGCCGGGAGTGGACGACCGCGAACGGCTGCCAGACATTCCCGTCGCGGAGATCGGCCACGAGGCCGGAGAGCAACTCGCCGAGCGGGCCGCGGGCGTCGATCTCGAGGCGACGGTGACCGCGACCGTCGCGACCGACGTGCGCGAGCTGCCCCGGCCGGTCGCGACCGTCGAGGGGACCGACAGCGACCGGTACTTCCTGCTGGGAAATCACATCGACTCCTGGCACGAGGGCGTGACCGACAACGCGACCGCGGTGGCCGTCTCGATGGAGCTGGCCCGGCTGTTCGCAAACCACCGTCCGAGACGCGGGCTCGTGGTTGGCTTCTGGCCCGGCCACTCGATGGGACGGTACGCGGGCAGCGCCCGGTACGCCGACCAGAACTGGCTCGATCTCAGGGAAAACGGCGTCGCCTACCTGCACGTCGACCTGAACGGGCTCGCCGGCGCGGACCAGCTGTGGTTCCAGCACATGAGCGAGGTCGCGGACGAACACCTCGACGTACTCGAAGGGGGATCGCTGCCGCTGAAGACCGGCGGCGGGGGCGACGGCGATCTCATCGGCGTGAGCGACCGGCCGGGGCGAAACTCCGATCAGTCCTTCTGGGGAGCTGGGCTCTCCTCGCTCCTGTCGGGCGCCCGGTTCAGCGCCGACCACGAGGACGGCGGCCCCGTCGGCGGCGGCTGGTGGTGGCACACGCCCGCGGACACTCGGGACAAGATCGACACCGACGTGCTGGCCGAGGAGCTCCGCCTGTACGTCGCGATCGTCTCCCGGTTCTGTAACTCGCCGGTGCTGCCCCGCGAGTTCGACGCGACGGCCGCGGAGATCCGGACGATCGTCGACGAGATCGCGGCCCGGGCCGACGACGAGGCCGACTTCGGCCCGGTGTACGACCGCCTCGACGAGTTGGACGCCGCGCTCGCGTCGTTCGGGGAACTCCTCGAGTCGGTCGATCCCGACCGGGAGGACGTTCCGGCGGCAATCGAGACGGCCCAGGTCCAGCTGGGCAACCACCTGATTCCGGCGCTGTACATGTCCGCCCCCGCCCACGAACACGATCCCGCGCTCTCACAGGAGCTGCTCCCTTACCTCCGGGTGGCCGAGACGCTGCCCGAGCGGACCGGTCCGGAGCGGACCTTCGCCGCAGTGACGACCGACCGCGGGATTGCGAAACTCGGCGCGGAGCTCGAGGACGCGACTCGGGTCGTCGAGGAGGTTCTCGAAGGGCGGTAGCCGGTCAGGAAAACGCGGGGATGACCTCGTCGGCGAACAGCGACAGGCCGGTGGTCTCGGGGAAATCGACGAACTCGACGTCGATCTCGTCGACGCCAAGCTCGCGGTAGGGTTCGAGTTCCTCGATGATCTGTTCGGGCGTGCCGATCAGGTTGTTGTACGAGGCGAGCGGATCGTCGGGGTCGGGATCGCGGAACCGGGGAGCGGCGTCGAGAACTCGCTCAACCTCGGCTTCGGTCTCGCGGACGATACACCGCGCAAACCACGAGACGTCGATCGCCTCGAAGTCGGTCCCGTAAGTCTCGCAGTGGTCCCGGAGCACGTCGAGTTTGTGCTCGATCACGTCCGTCGGGCCCCAGTAGTTCCACTCGTCTGCGTGTTTCGCGGTGATCCGGAGGGTGAACTCCTCGCCGCCGCCGCCGATCATGATCGGCGGGTGTGGCTCCTGGACTGGGTGGGGCTTGCAGACGGCCTCGGACAGCTGGTAGTACTCGCCGTCATACGAGGCCGTCTCGTTGGTCCAGAGCCGTTTGGTGAGCTCGATCGTCTCCTCCATCGCGCGGAGCCGGTCGGGGGCGCCCGGCCAGTCGTACCCGTAGGCGACGGCCTCGTCTTCCTTCCAGCCGGCCCCCATCCCGAGTTTTAGGCGACCGTCGCTGACGTTGTCTAAGCTTGCACACATCGTCGCCAGCAGCGGTCCGTGCCGGAGCTCGTTATTGACCGTTTTCGGGAAGATCGTCATCGACTCCGTCTCCCGGGCCAGCGCGCTGAGCGTGACGAAACACTCGGTGGTCGCGCCGTCACCGGTCATGAGGTGATCGGGCACCCCCAGCCCGTCGTAGCCCGCCGCCTCGGCCGCTCGCGCGAACGACCGCTGTTTCTCCCAGGAGATCCGGTCGCAGAACGCGAGCGTCGAGTACTCCGAGGCCCCGGCACTGGTGGGTATGTTGACGGTAAATTCCATGCGAACTTCTGGCCGCCGGCCGATATAGGTGTTTGGTCGGGGCACGGGGATTCGGTCGGCGGTCGGCCGAACGCTTTTTTCTCACAATCGCCTAATTGACTTGAGTCGTGATCGGTATTCTGCGGGGAGCGAGACCGACCGAGAAAGCGAGCGGGTCGCGCTCCGGGGAGAGCTAGCGGTGTACGGGTACGGGACGCTCATCCGGCGGCGACGGGCCAGGGACGCGCTCGTCGGTACCGGACTCGGCGCGGCCGGACTCGTCGTCGCGACCGTCGCCCTCGGGGTGCTCCAGGGACCGGCGGCGGGCGGTCGATTCCTCGCCGTCGCCGGGGGGGGGCTGCTCGCATTCAGTGCCGTAGTAACGCTGCTTGAGCGACGGATTCGATCGCGGGCCGGAGACCAGCCGGTCACGCTCGCGAGCTGGGTAACCCTCGCCCGCGGCGCGCTCGTAGCCGCGTTCGCGGGGCTGGTCGCGGCGGTCGGGGTATCGGAGACCAGCATAGTGGGGTGGCTGCCGGGGCTCGCACTCGGGCTCGCCGCCGCGCTCGACCGCGTCGACGGCTGGCTGGCTCGGACCCGGGACGCCGAGACCGCGCTCGGCGAGCGACTCGATATCGAAACCGACGCCATACTCGTGCTGGTCGGGGCGACGGTCGTCGTGCTTGAGGGACTCGCCCCGCCGCCGGTGCTGGCGGTCGGGCTCGCCAGGTACCTGTTTCTCGCCGGACAGGGGCTCCGGCGCAGCCGCGGCAGGACCGCCGGCGAGGAGTCCCGGCGCTGGCTCAACCGACTGATGTACGTCGCGATGGTGACTGCCCTCTGGCTGGCCGTGCTCCCGGCTACCGGCGCCGCGGTAACCCGGCCACTCGTGACCGCCGTCGCGGTTCCGTTCCTGCTCAACTTCTTACGGAGCTGGCTCGCTGCCGGTCGGTGAACCCAGCGCCCAGGTGAGGCCACGGCTAGTCGCGAGTCACCGATCGAGCGGCCGACAGACAAGCGCCCGTTCGCGGGTGAGAATCTCGTAGTCGTGGTCGCGAGCCCCTCGACGTCGATTTTCACGTGATCGGGGGCTGGATAGTCTGCGGCGAGCTCGTCGAGGGTCACCACGGGCACGGGCTCGACGGCCCGAACGCGGGCGCCCCAGCGGGTCGCGTCGGCCCGCTCGAACGACGACAGCTTCGGAAACGACGAGCGGTAGAACAGGCGACGGCCGGCCTCGGCGTCGACCCCTGCCGGCACGACGAACAGCCCGCCCTCAGGAGCGGTCCGCTCCGCGTTGGCCCGCAGGCGACGCCGGCTATCCGGATCGGGCTCGACGGCCACCACCGTCCGATCCGAGTGACCCGCGAGCGGGAGCGCGTAGCCCCCGGCGTAGGCCCCGAGGTCGTAGATCGTATCGGCCGGCTCCGCCGCGGCGGCGAGGGCCGCCAGGAGCGGGTCGGAGGCGTGGGTCGCGACGGGCTCGTAGGAGTGGTACGGGCCGGCCGGCGTCGAGCGGCGCCGGGTGAAAAGCCGGCGGTCGTAGTTGATCGCCGCCGCGCCGTGATAGGCCGCCATCCCCAGTCGGCGGCCGGCCCGACCCAGTCGATCGAACAGCCCGGAGATCCCGAGGCGACGACCGGCGTCTGCGAGCGTGGACACGAGTTTCGTTCGTCTCCGAGAGTCATCGGCGTTGCGACCCGACACCGCGATCACCGCCGGGCGAGCAACAGCCCCGCGCCGGCGGCGCCGCCGAGCAGGCTGGGGAGCCAGAACGCCGCCGCCCGGTAGGCGATCGCCGCGGCCCCCGCGACGGCCGGCGTCGCGCCGGCGACGGTCACCAGCAGGCCCGTCAAGAGCGCTTCGGTGCTGCCGATCCCGCCGGGCGTGGGCACGACGGCGCCGGCCCGGGCGGCCGGCACGACGAACAGCGCCACCGCGAGCAATGGCTCACCGAGAAAGGCGAGCGCGGCGTACAACACGAACACGACAGCGAGCTGGCCGGCCGCTCCGAGGACGACGACGACCGCCAGCCGGCGCCGGTCGTCGGCGAGGCGCTCGATCGCCGCAACAAAGCCCGCCACCCGGTCGGCGACGGATCCGGCCGGTGGGGCCGACGCCTCCGATCGCAACCGCCCCGAGCACGGCCAGGGCGGCGACGGCCGTCGCTTGGCGGGCGTCCGCAACGTCTCGCCCGATCCCGAGGTAGGCGCCCCCGAGCAGCCAGAATCCGAGCGCGACGACGGTGTTGATCGCGCTCACGCTCGCAATGGCAGCCAGGGCTCGCTCGTAGGGCGCCCGGACGGCGTGGGCGATGACCCCACCGGTCAGGGCCGCCCCGCCGGTCTGGCCAAAGGGGGTCACGCCGTTGAAAAACAGCGAGACTGCAAACAGGAGCGTGGCACGAGCGGGGGTAGTCGGCTCGTCCATCGCTGCGAGGGTCACCCAGAGGGCCGCCCCCCACAGGGCGATCGGCGCCAGCCCAAGGGCGACCAGCAGGACGACCTCGGCGAGAGAGAGCGTTCCAAGCGTGTCGAGCAGCTCGGTGAACCCAATGACGTAGCCGAACAGTCCGAGCGTGACGAGACCGACGGCGACTCCGGCTCCGCGGACGGACCGGCGCGAGGGCACTACCGACCGTAGCGCCGCGGACGGTTTGGCAGTTTCGGGGGCGACTCCGAGACCGAGGTCGGAGCGATCGGGCAGCTCGCTGCCCGAGACAGGCCTTGCCCACCAGCCAGAACACCCACTCTCGGGGCACCGAGAGACCCGGTACCTCTAGTCCGCGCTGGCGGGGGACTCGTCAGCGTGCGTCTCATCGACAAGCGGATACTCGATCTGCATCTCGATCCGGTCGAACGGAACGATAGGTTGCATTGCACCGCCGGGGCTGCCGCCCTCGAAATCGAGGAGACCCAGGATTTCTAACTGCTTCAGGTCGGAATGAACATCGGAGACATCGCGGTCAACGAGGCGGGCAGTCTCGCGGATGCTCTTCGGATCGCGTTCGGCGATTGCCCCAAGCAAGTCCAGGCGCAGCGGCGTGAGAACGTCGACGAGATCGTCGTAGGATCCGAACTGTAGGATCGCTTGCTGGCCGCTCTCGTCCAGCTCGTCGTCGTCATCGGCCCGGACGAACTGTAGGGTGTCGTCGCGAAGCTGTTCTCGGTCACCGACGGTAATATGAAGTGTCGTCGTCATGGGTGGTGTCGTAGTGTGAATTGTCAGTGGGGGCGGGGCGGGTCGCCACCGACGGCGTCCCAGTACTCATCTGCATTCGCTCAGAATTCCGCGAGGATTGCTTCTATTCCGGGGAACTCGGGCGGTACCGTCGCCCGTTGCGGTGTGGCGTTCGTGACCTTTCGTGGCCTCGTGGGAGTTGTCGTAGCGAACCAGGGTTAGGTCTTCGAGCGTGCCCAAGTGGAGTCGGTACTTCCAGCCTGACGGATAACTGTCGGTGTCCTTGGTTTGCTGAATCATCACGTTCTCTACGAGACCGGCTTCCACGTGCGTGTACCGGAAGCTGCGGTCCCGGTCCATCCCTATCTATTGATACCGGCCCCAACGTCATATGCGTTGGGTAGAATTCCAACAGTAAGGTGGGCGACACACCTCCGCCGCTACTGTTCACTCAGCAACACGTGTCCAGATGTCAAGAATACCCAGAACCCCGCGTCGCGTCTCGATCGGCCCCTCGGTGATGAATACCGAAGCGGAAGCGGACATCGAACGCTGCGGAGACGAGGCCCGTGACCTGATGCTCGGGGGAGACGACATCGACGGCGGGATCACGTCGGTCGCGTAGGGGTATATTATTACGACCGACAGACGAACGCGGCGGTCGCGCCCGAGTCGGCAGCTGTTGACCCACGCAAGCATCGATCGACGAGCTGACACAGACCACGGAGGCGAGTCCCGACTCAGTCCGCGGCGTCGGGGTCGGCCGTCGTCTCGTCGGGACCGAGGTTGAGCGCGCTGGCCAGGTCGTACTCCTCGCCAGTCAGCAGGTACAGAAGATCCTCGATGGGCCCCATCACCTCGGGGAGGATCCGGACGACCAGCCAGATGATCAGCACCATCGCCACCACCGAGCCAAGTTGTGCGAAGATCCGGTCGGCCCAGATGTAGGACACTCGCACGGGGTTATCGAGCCCGAACAAAGTCATCGTCACGTCCGGGAAGAAGTGCGCGTACTGGTTACCGTAACTCACTCCGATGAAGACGTTCCGGACGATGTTGAGGACGTAGATAATCGGCAGTGCGATCCCGGCCGCGAGCAGTTTCCGGGAGAGCGGCGCCCGCACGGCCGCGACGAGCCCGGCGACGACCGCCATGCTCCCGATCCCGGTGCAGGCGACGATGATCGTGTAGGTGATCCGGACATCGGTGTACTCCGCAGGGAAGAAAACGAACGTGTTCTCGAAGGCGTCGGGTTTGGGAATCGTATCACCGGCTTCGATCTCCGGGCGACCTGCAAGTTCTGATATTTCCGTCACCACGGGCGGGGTGTATCCGAGCAGGTCCATCGCGAGGGCGGTGTGGCCAGTCACCACGAGGATGAGCCACTCCCTGACGGGATCGATCGCCACGATCGGGGCGTAAAACAGCCCCATAAAGGCGATTGCCCGAGAGAGCGCGAACAGGTCCCGGCGGTAGGCCGCGAACCCGAGCCAGGCCCCGACCAGCGTCAGCCGTGCAGGTTCGCGCCGGCCGACCGCCTCCAGGGCGACTCCCGCGAGGAAGGCCGCGAGCACGAGCCAGCCCAGCGGCTCCGCGAGCCCGCCAGTCGCCTCGACGGCCGCCTCTGTCATGGCCGCCCGTAGACGCGAACCGGACATATGCCTTGTTATCCGACGTGTCACCGGCGACGGGGGGCGATCGACGCAGTTCCCGAGCGAGAGAGCGACCGACAGATTTTGTACGGCGAGCCGGTAGCCAGGGACGTGAGGTCCCGCGCGTTGCTGGCCGCCGTCCTGCTCGTCGCCCTCCCGATGGCGGGCTGTTCGGGGCTGGATCTTAGCGATGACCCGGCCGAGTCACCCGCAGACGGAGCGGACCCGATCGCGGACGACCAACTCGCAGGGCTGTTCGAAAACGCGACGGCCGGACTCAACGGAACCACGACCGAGCGACTCCGGGCGGCCGTGACCGCCGACGGTGCGGTCACCGAGCGGGGTACGGAGCTGCTCGAGGGGCTGGCCGCGATCGACGAGCTCGGTGACGAACCACGACTCGCGCTCGCCCGCTCGGTCGCGAAGCGAGGGACGATACCGGAGGGTACGCTGGCGGCAATCGACCGGGTTCGGACCGGACCGCCGGCGTTCCAGCGGTCGGCCCTCGAACGCGGCCTGGCCGGCGTCGAGGCGGG
>PXQL01000060.1 GCA_003021335.1 Halobacteriales archaeon QH_10_67_13 | reverse complement strand
ATCTGATCGAAGGCAGCGGCTGGGTCTTCTACAACGCCCAGTTCGTCGATGTCGAGTTTAGCGCGGGCGGGCAGAGTGAGTCGGCGAACTACGTCACCGGAGGCGCGGCCAACCTCGATGTGCCCGCCATCGTCTATCACCTGATCCCGGTCGTGTTGTTGGTACTGGCCGGGATCGTCGTCGCACGCCAGGCTGGTGCCGTCGAGATCGGCGAGGGCGCGATGGCCGGCGCCACGCTCGTGGCCGGGGTCGCCGTGCTGGCTCTAGTTGGGAGCTTCGTGTTTACCATCTCGCAGTCGGCGTTCGGGTCGACCGTCGAGACCGGGCCGCCGCTGGTCCAGAGTCTGCTGTTCGTTGGGGTCGGCTACCCCGTCGTGTTGGGCGCGGTCGGCGGCGCTATCGGGTCACAGCTGTAGGAGTCCAGGGCATCGACGTTCGTTGGCTTCCGACCCGCTTGATCGGTCGGGGTTCTCCAGCTCCACGGGCTGACCGGCGGATTTTTTACGGGCGGTTCTGTGGTCGAAGCGTACGAGTCGCTTTGGAGCCTCGGGAACGGGCCTCTCGCGGGCTGTTCGGCCCCGTGGGCGGAGGTGGACGCGGAGTCTCGCGGCTCTAAGCGCGAGAGCGCGTTGCTCCCGGCGCTCGCCGACAGCCCGGTGCAGCGCCGACAGCTCGGCGTCGCGGTGAAGCAGGCGTTTGGGGCGGCGTACCGGGTCGAAGACCCTTTGATCGACCGGTACAGGCCGTGCTGGCGACCAGGTTCAGATAAGTCGGTGCGGCGTGTCCGACCTGCAGCGGCTCCACAGCCCGAACACGACGACTTTTTCACTGTACCTGTTATTACGTGCAGCAACGCGTGAAGACACCGTGACGCGGGCGGGACGCCCGGCGACACAGTGCTCCCCACCCAGGAGCGTCTTGTTGTCGGGAGTTGGGTAATATGAATCTGTCGGACGTCACGACTGTTGAGAGCGCAGACACCAAACACCATGCAAAACCCACTCGACACACTCGGCGACATAGCAAAATCGGACGATAGACGGGCTGTCTCGCCCGTTATCGGCGTCATACTGATGGTCGCAATAACCGTCATTCTGGCGGCGGTAATCGCGACCTTCGTGCTCGGCCTTGGTGAGCAGATCAATAATACGACACCGAACGCGAACTTCCAGGCGGACTTTGCTGCGGAAAATGACAGTACAGATATCGTGACGATCCAGCATCAGTCTGGTGACCGGATTGAGCAAGGCGAGCTTGACTTGGGCGGAAGTATCGATTACCTCGACAATGAGTCAAACTTAATTAGCAACTTTGCTGGCAGTGATGGAGAAATTTCCGCTGGCGATAGCTTCACTATCAACCGGACTACTGTAAATAACGAGACAGTCACCGAGGGAGCGACAATCGATATCATCTTCGACAGCGGCGACGCGAGCTCGATCCTTCGGACATTTGAAGCGCCACGGAACTACAGCGACTAAACCGCGACCACCGGTCGCTCATCTTTAATTCGACTGACGGAGTAATAATATTGTTAGCCACCGACCCGACTGACAAACAGCAGTTCTCGAAAGCGCCCGCGAACACCTACAGCCCTCACGGTGACACGACCGGGTGGAGCGGTGCCAACAGTACCAAGCGTTCCTCGAGTACACCGGCGAGCACCCGAACACCGGTCGGGTCCAGGTCGCGAACAACATGCTCGACGGCGAGCAGGCCCCGCCGAGTCGTGTCCGCCCGTGGCTCGATGGCGGGATGCCCGACCCGGTGCGGGCGATTCAGACCGCCGAGGAGCGTGGCTGGCTTGGCTGGGACGCCGCCAGCCCGAGCACGCGAGCGCTGAACTGCCTGGTCGCCTGGATCTTCGCTGGGGGGTCGATCACGCGCCAGTATGCCCTACTACTGACCGTCGGCGACGAGACCCAGCCGTGTGCGACGACACTACTCGAGCGGCGACGGGCGAGCCGCCGGCGATCACCGAGCGCGACCCCACCGACGGCGGCCGGGCACGCGCGACCGAACTCCGACCCGGGGCCGAAGCTACTGCGCTGGGGTGGCTCCTCGTTGCACTCGGCGCGCCGCAGGGTCCGAAACACGCCGACCGGACTGGTCTACGACTACCGGCCTATCTCGACGCCGCGCCGCGAGAGCTGCGCGCGGACATACGTCTGGCTCCGTGAGGCTGTCCGTGACGATCTTCCCGAGCGACGGGTTCAAATATCGAGCGACCGGCCAGCCGCGTTCCGCCGTGGTATGCACCGGCTTCTTGAAGAGCTGGTCGTCGACGCGGTACGCGGTGAACCCGGGATATGACCTATTTGTTCTCGCCAGCCGCGACGCGAGTCCTGTGTACCCTGTCGACAGCCTGCGATCTGTAATACCAGTTGTGATATTGCCGCAACAGGATTTATATACCCGATGGCTGAACAGCAGATTGGACCATGTCACACCCGCCATTCCGCGGCGAGGAGAGCGACCGTGGTGTGAGCCCCGTGATCGGGGTCATACTAATGGTCGCAATCACCGTGATTCTCGCCGCCGTGATCGCATCGTTTGTCCTCGGGCTCGGGGACCAGACCGACGAGGTCGCGCCAAACGTGAACTTCAACGGCGAGTTCAATGACTCTACGGCGGGGAACTTCACACTTTCAGTCGATACGACTGACGGCGGTGCAGACGCTGGTGACTTCGTCCTCGTCGCTGACGACAGTGAGTTCTCACTGGACAACAGTTCTGCGTTCGGTGAGGGAACGATCGGAGCAGGCGATTCTACCGATGAACTGAACCTGACCAATGATAGTGTGATTCCAGACGAATTTGATCTGGACACGGGAGACGAGTTTGATATCGTCTTCCGTGGCGACAACGAACAGGTCTACGACACGTTCGAGATCCCCGAAGATAACTGACGACGACGAACTCTCTCTCTCTCGTGAGATACTGCTTATTTTATTCCATCATACTGTCCGACAGCGCACAATTGGTCGATATAAATACTACTCGTAATGAAGCGTTACCGACTGCTTGTAGTCCCAATACAGTATAATTTGATCAGGATGAGTGGGCTCGGAGGGATTTGAACCCCCGATTGGCTGATATCTCCGGTGTGCCTCGGAACTCCAGAGGGTCATCAGCGCGGGCGGTGATCAGCCGGCCGCTCAGTATATCAGCTGGAGTCTCGTCCCGGGCACGGGCCTCTGGAGTCAGCCGCCTTGCCGGACTAGGCCACGAGCCCACACCCCAATCTTGGCGATTTCACCTAAAGGAATTTCGGTTGCTGCCGACTGCCCGGAGCCGCGAGTCAGTCCCGATCGGTCTCTCGCCAGTCACACTCCTGGCACTTCCAGCCGGTGACGAACTCGAGTGCGGAGGGCATGTACCCGACCTCAAGGACGTTCTCGCCACACTCCGGACACGCCCGGTCTGCGTCGGCGATCGGCTCGGCGTCGATCACGTCCTCGCCCTCGACCAGCTTGTAGGCGCCGTCCGTGGAGCCGTAGAAGCCGGCGAGGTCGTAGACGCCGCGCTGCGAGACGGCGGCCTCGAACCGCTCTCGCCGTTCGTCGAGCGCTTCTCGGGGGGCGTCGTCCGGTCGGAGGCCCCCTGCTCGACCTGGGCGGCCTTGACCCCGCCGTTCGGGATATCGGCTCCGGCGCCGTTCCGGTCCGGGTCGCCGTCAGAGATCGGGGAGGAGGCGTTCGCGGTCGTCTCGGAGTCGACGGCCGAGCCGTCGGGATCGAACGCGAGCAGCGCCGTGACCGCGATCACCGCGAGCGCGACCGGCGCCTCGCCGGGCACCAACCCGAACACGGAGAGTGCGAGCACACCCAACGCGACTGCACTGCCAAAGCGGAACCGGTCGATGTCGACGTTGGTCCGCAGCCACGGGCTCGCCAGGGCGACCGCGAGCGCGAAGGCCACACCGACCCCGGCGGCCGCGGCCGCCCGGACGATCAGCGCCGGATCGGTCTGGACGGTCAGGCTGGCCGTCGAGGGTGAGAGACTTGCGATCAGCCCCAGGACGACGATCGCGGCCGACCCCGGGAGGAGCTCGCCGACGCGGGCGCTCGCGGTCGCGGCAGCCACTGAGAGGATCACGAGCGCCGCGAACCGCTCGAAGACGCCCATCGCGAGCATGCTCCCGATGGTTGGGGCGAGCGCCGCCTGGACGGCCGCGCCCACAATTACGAGGCTTCCGACTCCGAGGACGATCTTGGCCTGCTCGCGGGGGGTTTCGTCCATCTCCGCGAGGATGACCGCGATCGTCGCGCTCCCGCCGAAGATCAGCAATCCGACCTCGAGGATCCCCGTGATCGTCCCCAACGAGTCGGCGAGCACGACCGCCGCGAACACGCCGTCGATCAACGGGAGACACATTACCACCGCTAACAGCCGGGCGGAACTCCCGACGCGTCGCTCGATGGCGAGCGCGATCGGGTGTCTGGAGCTGCTCATGCCCGGCTACGGGCGGCCATACCCCGTGGCCGATGGGCGGTGAGACGACGACCGATACCGTCTGGGGGCTGGCGGCCACCAGGCCGATCGGATGCCGTCAAACTCCGCTTTAATGCGTCCCAGTACCGCAAAATTACGTTCGTGTGTAAGCATGCCGCTGACGGTCGCGATCGTCTCGCGGGCACTACCTCCGCAGGTGGGACGCGCGGAGTCCATACTCACAAATTGTGATTGGCCGGTAAAGAGTTTGCGTGAGAGACGGGCACACACCTCGATGACTCGCGGCGGGATCGTCTCAGATCGGTCGGCTCGGACACAGACCCGGTGAGGGCCGTCGTGGCGGTCTCGCAACGCTTTTGCTGGTCACCCTCTGACCGATTATATGGCGTCAACCCCCGAGCCGTTCTCCGAGAAACTCCGCGTTCCGGAGGCGCTGACTTTTGACGACGTACTGCTCCGACCGAAAGCAAGCACCGTCGAGCCCGACGAGGCAGACACTTCCACCCGCGTCTCGACGAACGTCACGCTCACCGTGCCCGTGCTCTCGGCGGCGATGGACACCGTCACCGAGAGCGAACTCGCGACCGAGATGGCCCGTCAAACGCGCAGACGAGCTGATCATCCGCGAGGTGGTCACGGCCGATCCCGACCAGACCGTCCGCGAGGTCGACCGGATGATGGACGAGGCCGGCGTCTCCGGCGCGCCCGTCGTCGACGACGACGATCACGTGTTGGGCATCATCTCCGGGACCGACATCCGGCCGTACCTCGAGGTCGGCGACCGCGACGCGGTCCGGGAGGCCATGACAGATGAGGTCATCACCGTCCGGGAAGACGTCACACCCCGGGAGGCACTCGAGTTGATGTACGAACACAAGATCGAGCGGGTGCCCATCGTCGACGAGACCGACCGTCTGCAGGGGCTGATCACGATGGCCGGCATCCTCCAGCGCCGGGAGTACGACCAGGCCGCCCGGGACCCCCAAGGTCACCTTCGCGTGGGCGCGGCCGCCGGACCGTTCGAGGCCGACCGCGCTCGGGCGGCCGACGAGGCCGGCGCGGACATCCTGTTTATCGACACCGCCCACGCCCACAACCAGGCGGTCATCGACGGCGCTCGGGAGATCACGGACGCGGTCGAGGCCGACGTCGTCGTCGGTAACGTCGGCACCCGCGAAGCCGCCGCCGAGCTGGTCGAGTTCGCCGACGGCATCAAGGTCGGCATCGGGCCCGGATCGATCTGCACCACGCGGGTCGTCACCGGCGCCGGCATGCCACAGATCACGGCCGTCGCGCAGGTTGCGGACGTCGCCAGCCAGCACGACGTGCCCGTGATTGCCGACGGCGGGATCCGCTACTCCGGGGACGCGATCAAGGCCATCGCCGCCGGGGCCGACGCCGTCATGCTGGGCTCGTATTTTGCCGGGACCGACGAGGCGCCCGGCCGGGTGATCACGATGCAGGGAAAAAAGTACAAACAGTACCGCGGGATGGGTTCGGTCGGCGCGATGCAGTCCGGCGACGACGAGAACCGGTATCTCAAAATCCCCGAGTTCAAAGAACGCGCCGAGTTCGTCCGGGTCTCTGCGGCCGGACAGCAGGAGGGTCACCCCCACGACGTGGTCATCACCGACGAGGCGCCCAACTACCGCCCCGGCGAGTAACCGGCCGCTCAGCGGTTTCGAGGCGGAGCCTCCGGCCACAGGGATCGCAGGGCTTCCGGCCCCCGGCGGAAGCACAAGCGGGTAGGCTGGAGAGGAAGCCGACAACTCCAGTACAGTCCACGCATTATACCGCCACGCGCTCGCCGAGCTCCGGGGCTCGGGCCTCGTAGCCGTCAGCGCGCAGCCGTTCTGCAAAGCCCGGGCAGTCGTCGCCGTGGTTGACCAACACCTCGGCGTCCTCGTAGGCGGCCAGAAACGACCGCAGCCCCGACCGGTCGGCATGCGCCGAGAAGTCATACTGCTCGACCTGTGCGCTGACCGGGAGCATCCGGCCGTCGAGCTCGGCGCTGCCGGTCTCGACGAGCTCCCTGCCGGGCGTGCCCTCAACCTGGTAGCCGGTAAGCGCGATCTTGTTGACCGGGCGCTGGTAGATCTCTCCGATGTAGGTCACAGCCGGGCCACCGGTCAGCATGCCCGCCGTGGTGAGAATAACCGTGTTTTGATCGGCGATGCGCCGGCGCTGGCCGTCGGCCCCGGAGACGATCCGGGCGTTGGATTTCGCCCGGGCGAGCGCGTCGGCGTCCCGTAGAAAGTCGGGGTGCCGACGGAGCTGGCGGGTCACCTGCACGCCCAGCCCGTCGACGTAACAGTCGATGTCGTGGGCCCCACAAACCATCATCAGCTCCTGGGTGCGCCCGATCGCAAAGACCGGCACCACGACCGTCCCGCCCTCCCAGACGGTCGTGCGCACGCTCTCCGCGAACCGCTCCTCGAGTTGGCTCCGGTCCGAGTGTTCGACGGTCGCGTACGTGCTCTCGGTCAGGACGACGTCAGCCTCTGGCCGGGCCCGCGAGCCCGCGACCAGCCGCTGATCGTCGGTGTGAAAGTCCCCGGTGTACAGCAGCCGCGTCTCCCCGTCGTCGACCAGCACGTGCGCGCTGCCGGGGATGTGTCCGGCGTTGAAAAGCGTCACTTCGTGGCCCGCGACGCTAAACGAGTCCCTGTACCCGTGGGTCTCCGAGACCTGCGTGACCCGCCGGACGTGGGTGTCGGTGAACGGACACTGGGGCGTCCCGCCGTGGAGTTTCAGCGTGTCCTCGGCTAAGGTCATCGCGAGCTCCCGCGTCGAGGGCGTCCAGTGGATTGGCGGCCGGGCGTCGCCGGTCACCAGGGCCGGCACGGCTCCAGCGTGATCCAGGTGGCCGTGGCTCACGACTACCCCCTCCGGATCGACGCGTCCGATCGGGTACTGCGGTGGCGTCGCCGGGTCGAGCCCGTAATCCAACAGGAGCTCGTCGTTTACCAACACCGCGCTCCGGCCCCCCTCGCGGGCGCCGCCGAGAAACTCGATTTCCATGTCCAGTTCAGGGGTCCCGAGCGTTTGTGTGTCGCGGTCTCGCCGTCGCGGTTAGGGAGTCGTCCGCACCCGAAACTGCAGGTACCCGCCGTGAGAGAGCTCAAGCGAGCCCATCCACCAGTTCCACCGCTCGATTACGTCCGAGTCCTCGGGCGCGTCGGCCAGGTTCCGCCGGATCGTCTCGGCGGTCGGCTCGATCCCCAGATCCGCCTTCAGGCGTCCCGAGGCGAGCAGGTCCGCCGCCTGCCGGGCGACGACCGCGATAGCCTCGTCGCTGCCCGCGAACTCCCCGAGTGCCCCCCGGAGTCGCTGTCTGTCCACGGTCGCTCCTCGCACCGACCGGACTTGAACTCTCGGACCGGCGGCCTTGAAGAAAATATTTTTGCAGAGATTACTCTCGATGTAAAAGAGTAAAATAAAAGACTATCTACCGACTTTATACCATCAATGGTATCGAACACGGAGCGTGCCGGCTGGGTGCTCGCGTTCGCGGCGATCGTCGCTCTCGCGGTGCCGTGGTTTCTGTGGGGCGTCGACCGCGTCGTCGCGGGGCTCCCGGTCTGGCTCTGGTGGCACATCGGGTGGATGGGACTCGCAGCGCTCGCCTTCCGGCTGTTCACGATCCGGGCCTGGGGCCTGGGTGTGACCGTCGACGGGGGTGACCGGCGGTGACCGCGGGCCTCCAGCTCGGGATCATCGTCGGCTACCTCCTGGTTGCGCTAGTCGTCGGACTGGTCGCCTACCGGGCGACCGAACGCACCGCCGAGGATTTTTACCTGGCCGGGCGAACGTTCGGAACCGTCGTCTTGCTGTTTACCGTCTTCGCGACGCTGTTGTCGGCGTTTACGTTCTTCGGCGGCCCGGACAACGCCTACTCGCTGGGCCCGGAGTGGATCCTCGTGATGGGGCTGATGGACGGGGTCATCTTCGCCCTGCTGTGGTACGCGATCGGCTACAAGCAGTGGCTGCTCGGGCAGCGCAACGGCTACGTCACGCTCGGCGAGATGCTCGGCGACCGGTTCGGCTCGCGGGCCCTGCGGGGCCTGATCGCGGGTGTGTCGCTGTTCTGGCTGTTCCCCTACGTGATGCTCCAGCAGATCGGGGCCGGCGGCGCCATCGAGGGGCTGACCGACGGGACGGTGCCGTTCTGGGCCGGCGCGGCGCTGATCACCGCCTTCATGATCGCGTACGTGACGCTGGCCGGGGTCCGCGGAATCGCCTGGACCGACACGCTCCAGGGCGTGTTCATGCTCGCGACGGTCTGGGCCGCGCTCGCGTGGGTGCTGGTCGCCGTCGACGGCGGGATCGGGGCGATCAACCAAGGGCTGGCCGACTCCTCGCCGGAGATGCTCGCCCTCGGCGGGGGCGCCTACACGCCGCAGTTCATCCTGACGTTTGCGATCTCTGTGGCCTTCGGCGTCGCGATGTTCCCGCAGGTCAACCAGCGGTTTTTTGCCGCCCGCTCCGAGGCCGTGCTCAAGCGGTCGTTCGCGCTCTGGCCCGTGCTCGTTCTCCTGCTGTTCGTGCCGGCGTTCCTGCTGGGCACGTGGGCGGCCGGGCTGGGGATCGAAGCCGATGTTGCCGGCGGCGAGAGCGTCCTCCCGGTCGTGCTCGCGGAGTACACGCCGGCGTGGTTCGCCGCGCTCGTGGTCGCCGGTGCCGTCGCCGCGATGATGTCCTCCTCGGATTCGATGCTGCTCTCCGGGTCGGCGTATTTCACGCGGGATCTCTACCGACCCTTCCTCGCGGGGAGCGTCGACGAGCGCCGCGAGGACCTGCTCGGGCGGATCGGCGTCGCCGTCTTCGCCTTGGCCGCGCTCGCGGCCAGCGTCTGGGCCGAGGCCGGCGGGATCGGGGCCGCGACGGTCGGGTCGCTGCTGGTCGATATCGGCGATCTCGCCTTCGGCGGGTTCGCACAGCTCGCCTTACCGGTGGCGATCGCGCTGTACTGGCGTGGGACGACCCGGGCCGGGATGTTCGCCGGCGTGCTCGTCCCCCAGCTCGTCTACGTCGGGTTCAACTTCCTGCCGGAGACGACCGTCGCGGGAACGACCCTGTTCGCCGACGCCTACCTCGGGTGGGGCGTCTCGCTGTACGCGATGGCCCTCGGCGCGCTCGTGACCGTGGCCGTCTCTGCGGCGACCGGTCGAGCCCCCGACGAGGAGACCGACCTCTACTTCGGGCTCGGGGCCGACTGACGGCGGGTTAGTACCGTCGGATTTAAGCATTAGACCCGTCTAATCCGGCGCGTGCACCCGAGTTCGGTTGGTCCTCGCGGAGAGAGAGCGTGATCGTCCGTGGAGGCGTTTCTCGCCGTCGTCGCGACCGCCTTCGGCGCGCAGCTGGCGGTACTGCCCGGAGAGAAGGTCCAGCTGATCATCGCCGCGCTGTCGACGCGGTTCCGGCCGCTCGTGGTCGTGGGCGCGGCCGGGCTGGCCTTTGCCGGCTGGACGGTCCTCGAGATCTGGTTCGGACAGGCGCTACAAAACGCCCTTCCGCCGGCGTATCTCGCCGTCGTCTCGGGCGGGCTCTTCGTGCTCTTTGGACTGTTGTTGCTGTACTCGATGCCGGAGGCTCCCACGCCGGAGACACCCGAGACCGACGGCGGACTGTCGACCTACGCCGAGGGGATCGACCTGCCGCTCGGTCGGGTCGCCGGCTCGACGGGCCTGGGAACGTTCGTCTCGATTTTCGTCCTGATGGCGACCGGCGAGTTCGGGGATAAGACCCAGCTCGTGACGATCAGCCTGGCCGTCGAGTACGGCGCTCACCCCGGGATCTGGGTCGGGGAGATGCTCGCGATCATCCCGGTGAGTTTCGCGAACGCCTACGTCTTCCACCGGTTCGCACACCGGGTGAACCTGCGGCTGGCACACCTCCTCAGCGCCGGACTGTTCTTTTTCTTCGGCGCCGATACGTTTCTCGCGCTGCTCACCGGCGTCTCAGTCTGGGAGACGATCGTCGATGCCCTCGCCTCGCTGATCGTCTGAGCGTCGGCTCGCTTGCTCGGTCTGCTGGCGGCGCGTCTCTGTGACCGCGTCCGTTCGTATGCGATAAGAATCAACTCTTGAATATGTGCGACGCAGGAAGCTGTCCCGAGTGCCGACGATTCAAGAGCCGGCGCCGGCTCGTGTCCGCACGGGCGATGCTGGTCAGCCACTACTTCGAGTGGGAGGAGTACATCACGGGCGGGCACGCACAGTCGGTCAAAAACCAGCGGACGATCCTCGAGCGCCACGACGTCCCGTACACGACCCGTCCGACGCTCGAAGCCGATCTGTTGCACCTCAACAACATGGGGCCCCGGTCGGTCTATCACGCGGCCCGGGCCCGACGCGCGGACGTTCCGGTAGTGATCCACGGCCACCAGACGGCCGCCGACCTCCGGGGAAGCTTTCGCTTTTTCGACGGACTGGCTCGGGTCGCCCGGCCCTACCTCGAGCGGGCCTACTCGCTCGGCGATCGGATCGTCTGTCCGTCCGCGCACAACCGCGACGTGCTCGATCGATACACGGACGTTCCGAAGACAGTCATCAGCAACGGCTTCGACCCCGGGAAACTCGAAGGCGTCGAGGATCCGACCCTCCGGGAGACCTACCGCGAGCGGTACGACCTCGACCC
>PXQL01000059.1 GCA_003021335.1 Halobacteriales archaeon QH_10_67_13 | reverse complement strand
GCCCAGACCCCCCGTTCGCGGTCGATCGGCTCCGCGATCGAAAGCTCGCTCGTGAACTCGAGGGGGTGCCCACAGGCACACCGCCAGGCCCCGGTTGGGTCGTACTGCCGGCCACAAGCCGGACACTCGTGGGTCAGACCCATCTACCGGAAGCCAAACACCGACTGCAACTCGCGTTCAAGCTGTTCGACGTACGTCTTGAGGACGTCTGCGATCTCCTCGTCGGTGTACTCCTCGCCGAGCAGCTCCGCAGGGGCTTCCGGCAGCGCGATCCGGAACTCGCCGTTGCCCTCGTAGAGCGGCTCGCTCTCGGCGAGCACCTGCTGGTCGATCGCGTGGACGATCCCCGAGTCATAGCCCGCGTGCATCGTGTCAAACGCGCGGCTGTAGGCCTGCTCGAGTTCTGCGAAGTAGTGTTCGTATTTGTGCTCGAACTTCTCGGGGTCGAAAGCGGTCGTGCTGCCGCGGTCGGACTCACTCATCGGCCGCTCTCGGGGGGCGAGAGACAAACGCCTGTCGCCGGGCCCGGATCATTTCGCCGTTCCCGTGCTCACGTCCCGTGCTGCCAGCTGTCCATGTACTCTTCTTGGGTCTCGGTCAGCTCGTCGAACTCGATTCCCTCGGCGGCCAGCTTCGTCTCGGCGACCTCCCGGTCGAGGCGGTCGGGCACCTCGTGGACGCCCGGCTCGTAGGCCTCGCCGTTTGTCACGAGCTCCCGAACCGATACCGCCTGTACGCCGAAGCTCTGGTCCATCACCTCGATCGGGTGGCCCATTGAGACCGGCGCGGCGAGGTTGACCAGCCGCCCCTCCGCGAGCACGTGCAGCCGGCGGCCGTCGGGCATCTCGTAGGCGCGCAGCCCCTCGCGGGCCTCGTAGCTGTCGACGGCCAGCTCCGCGAGCCCGTCGAGGTCGATCTCGACGTCGAAGTGCCCGGCGTTTGCCAGGATCGTCCCGTCGGCCATCTGCTCGAAGTGCTCCTCGACGATCACGTCTCGGTTGCCGGTCGTCGTAATGAACACGTCGCCCTCCTCGGCGGCCTCGGCCATCGGCATCACGTCGTAGCCCTCCATGTGAGCCTCAAGCGCCAGCCGCGGGTCGACCTCGGTGACGATCACGTCGGCGTTCTGGCCGGCAGCTTTTTTTGCGACTCCGCGCCCGCAGTACCCGTAGCCGGCAACCACGACCGTCGAGCCCGCGATCGCGGTGTTTGTCGTCATCACGATCGAGGACAGCGCCGCCTCGCCGGTGCCGTGAATGTTGTCGAACAGCCGCTTCATGGGTGTGTCGTTGACCGCGAACATCGGGTACTCCAGGGCGTCGTCCTCCTCCATCGCCCGGAGCCGGTGGACCCCGGTCGTGGTCTCCTCACAGCCCCCGATGATCCCGTCGATCAGCTCCGGATGGTCCTCGTGGATCGCAAACACCAGGTCGCCCCCGTCGTCGACCGTGATCGTCGGCTCGTGGTCGATCACCGCCTCAATCGCGTCGTAGTACGCCTCGTCCTCGACGCCCCGACAGGCGTAGGAGGTGACACCGGGTACGCCGTCGAGCGCGGCGCTCACGTCGTCGTGGGTCGAGAGCGGATTGCAGCCGGTGATCGCGACGTCTGCGCCGCCGGCCGCGAGCAGCTCCGCCAGCACGGCCGTCTTCGCCTCGACGTGCATCGCCATCCCCACACGCTCGCCGGCCAGGGGCTGCTCGTCGGTGAACTCCTCGCGCAGTGCCGACAGGATCGGCATCTGCTGGCGCGCCCACTCCATCTTGCGTTCGCCCTCCGTGCGGAGGCGCTCGGACGTCTCGATCTGCTCGCTGATGGGTGCGGTCATAGGTTATGAAGGGCACCGGCGGTCAAAACAGTACCGGACGAGACCGGCGTGCCAATCAGCCGGTCTCGTCGTCCTCGTCGTCCTCGTCTTCGTCGTCCCGCTCGTCCTCCCCATCGTCGTCCTCGTCTTCGCCGTCACCGGGGCCGACGTTCTCGGGTGGCCCGCGGTCGTCGTCTCCGTCGGGACCAGCGTCCTCGGGTGGACCGCGGTCCTCGTCTTCGTTGTGCCCGGCGTTTTCGGGTGGGCCGCGCTCGCCATCCCCGTCGGATTCGGTCTCGTTGCCCTCGCTTGACTGCTCGTCGTCGGTGTCGTTCCCGGGTCCGGCGTCTTCGGGCGGCCCAGGCTCGCCGTCAGGCCCGATGTCCTCGGGTGGTCCAGCGTTTGCGGTCACGAACTCGGCGACGACCGGTCCGAGCGGTCGGTCGATGGCCGCGTCCTGGACGCTACCGATCAGTGCCGCCACGAACTGCCCGAACGGCGTGTTTGCCGGGCCAGTGCCGTCGTTCCCGCGGACGGTCGCGGTCTGCTCGACGGTGGTGCCGTTTGCCGTCGCCGACAGCGTCGCATTCACCGTTTCGGTCGGGGCCTCGAGCACCACGTAGCCGTCCTCGTCGGTTTCGTAGGTGCCGGTCTCGCTCCAGTTGCCCTCGGCGGTCACCGTCACCGTTGTGTTTGCGACGCCGACCCCGTCTTCGGTGATCGCGACCGTCACGTCGCCGGCGCCCTGCTGGACGCCAATTGCGAGCTCAGTCGCCTGTTCGCCCGGTGTCAGCTCGACGACGGTCGTTGCAGACTCGTTGTCGGCCGCGGCCGTGATCTCGACGGTCACGGGCTCATCGGCCGGCGGCAGGTCGACTGTCCCGTTCGCGTCTGTCTCGTACTCGCCGAGGCCGGCGTAGGCGTTCTCCGTTTCGTTCTCGCCTGTCTCGTCTGTGAGCGCGACCGTCACCGTCGCGTTCTCGACCGGCGTGTTGTTTTGCGTGACCGTTACCGTCGGATCGCCGTCCGTGCCCGTCACGTCGACGGCCAGCCCGCCGGCCGCGGCACCGACGCCGACGACCGCGACGAGCCCGACGACCGCAACGAGCAGTATCTGTCTGATCGATCGCATGGTCGAGGCCTGGTCCCCTGGTTGCATAAAAAGGGAACGCCGTTAATTCCGATTTATCCGGATTAACCGCAGTATCAGCCCGCGAAATTCCTGGCGGCTCCCGCGCGGGGTTCGGCGCTCGGAGGTTTCGAACACAGATCGAGTCCCGATCGGTCCCGATTCAGTCGAACAGTGCGCGCGCTCGCTCGTTCGCGCGCTCGCGAACGGCGGCCTCGTCGATTGTCGTGAGCTCCCGGTCTCGCATCAACACCTGCCCGTCACAGACCGTGTGTCGCACGTCGCTGCCCCGAGCGGCGTAGGCGAGGTGGCTCACCAGGTCGTGTCGCGGGGTGAGGTGGACGGCGTCGAGATCGAGCACCGCGAGATCGGCGTTCGCGCCGGGGGCGATCCGGCCGCTGTCGATTCCGAGTGCGGTCGCTCCGCCGGCGGTTGCCATCTCTACGACCGCGCCGGCGGGTACGGCGCTCGCGTCCTCGGCGGCGAGTTTTCCGACCATCGCGGCGTCGCGCATCTCGTCGAACATGTCGAGGTCGTTGTTCGAGCCCGCGCCGTCGGTACCCAGCGCAACCGGCACTCCCGCCGCCCGGAGCTCGGCTACGGGCGCCATTCCGCTCGCGAGTTTCATGTTCGAGGCCGGACAGTGTGCTACCGGCGTCTCCCGCGCCGCGAGCAGTTTCATCTCGGTCTCGTCGACGTGCACACCGTGGGCGATGTGTGCGTTCTCGAGCAGGCCGAGCTCGTCGGCGTAGGCCAGCGGTCGCGTGTCGCGCTTTTCTATGATCGGCTCGACTTCCCCCTTTGTCTCGTTCGCGTGAAAGTGCACAGGGATCCCGGCCTCGCGGGCCTGTGGGAGGTACTCCCGGAGGAACTGTTCGTCGACCGTGGTGAGGCTGTGTGGGGCGAACATCGTTGTGATCCGGCCGTCCGCCGCCCCGTCGTACTCCCGGGCGAAGGCGAGACTCTCCTCGAAGTCCTGCCGGGCGGCGGCCTCGTCCGTGCCGACGCTGAGACAGCCCCGCCCCAGCCGCGCCCGCAGGCCTGCCTCCCTGACCGCCCGCACGACCGCCGGCATCTCGAAGTACATGTCGGCAAACGCCGTCGTCCCCGACCGGATCATCTCGGCGATTCCGAGTTCCGCGCCGATCCGAACGTCCTCGGCGTCGAGCTCGGCCTCGACGGGCCAGACGTCCTCTTCGAGCCACGCCTCGAGGGGTTTGTCGTCTGCCGCCCCGCGAAACAGTGTCATCGCGACGTGGGTGTGGGCGTTGATTAGCCCCGGAATGACGAGCCCGCCCGCGGCGTCGAGGCGTCGGTCGGCCGCGGCCCGGGCCGGAGCACCCGCCCGCCGGCGACTACGAGCCTCTCCATGTCCCGCGATTTATCGGCGCCGGTGATAAGCCCGTCGTGGCCGCGATCGGATCAGACTCCGAGCGCGCTTGCGATCGCCGCACTCTCGGCGCCCGAGACGGTCGTCACGTAGATCGCGAGGACGATCATCGAGTTGTGGAACCCGTGCAACAACGTCGGGACGACGACGTTGCCCGTGTACTCATAGAGGGCACCGAACCCAAGACTGGGAACGAACAGGATGACGATCGTGTTCGCGACCGCGACGGGATCCTGGCCGGCCAGCGCCACCACGTGGGCGCTTGCAAACACCGCCGACGCAAGCAAGATTGCCGGAACTACGCTGAACCGCTCGCGCAGCCGGCTCTGAATCACGCCCCTGAACAGCGTCTCTTCGGCCGGCCCGACGACCAGGAACATAAAGGCGATCCCCACCCCGACGAGCTCGGGGTTCTCCTCGATGATATCGAGGCTCTGGTTCTCCGCGGTCTCCTGTGAGCCGGTCCCGAGCAGTTCCGGGAGGACCTCGGTGACGAGCGTCGCGACGATCCCGGCGACGACGAGCATCGCGACCCAGGTCCCGAGAATCAGCGCCAGGTCCCGCAACGACGGGCGCTCGACGCCGACGTACGCTTTAATCTGTGTCCAGTCGAGTCCGCGGCGCCTAAGATACCCTAATCCCACGGCGATGAACCAGGCGAACTGCGCGACGACCGCGAGCCCGAGGACGGCGATCGCACCCGGGGGGTCGACCGCGAGCACGACCGCGACGACGATTCCCAGCGCCACGGTCGGCACCAACAGCGCGATGACCGCGAGCACGACTGCGATCCCGACCACTCGAAACGCCGACTCTCCGCTCGCGTCCGACCGACCGGGCCCGTCGCGATCGACCGCTCCCGACTCGGAGGGTCTGTCCATTCGGTTCACCAGTTGGTGGCGAATAAAAAAGAGCGTTTGCTTCCGCGCGGATGTCCGCCACCCCAGTCCGTTCCGAGTCTCCGATCAGAGCGCCAGGGCGCCGATAGTCCCGCTCTCTGTGAAGTAGATCCCGGCGAGCTGAAACGAGTTGAATAGGCCGTGTACCACCGCCGGGACGACGAGGTTGCCGGTGTACTCGTACAACCCGCCGAGCACGAGACTGACGACAAACAGGACCGCAACCGTGGTGAGAATCTCTGTGGCCGTTCCGGTGAGTGCTCCGGCAGCGTGGACGCTCGCGAACACGACCGACGCGGTGACGATCCCGACGACCGGGGCGAACCGCTCGCGGAGCCGCGTCTGTACGATGCCCCTGTAAAGCAGCTCTTCGAAGGGACCGACGATCAGGAGCATGATCACGATCATCGCCGGGATCGCGTCGGGGTTCTCGGCCGCGTTCTGCGCGGCCACGTTATCGGCCGGACTGGAAAACAGCGAGACGATCGCTGAGACGACCGCGAGCAGGACGATCATGCCGACAAATCCGCCGACAACGGCTCCGAGCTCCCGCAGCGACAGCAGACGGACCCCAAGATACGCCCTGGCGCTGGCGAGGTCGTACCCACGATACCGGAGATAGCCAAGTGCCAGCCCGCCGAACGCGAGGATCTGTCCGACCCCATTGACCGCGAGTCCCGGCAGCGGGGCGATTCCGCCGCCGTCCTCGACCAGCTCGAATCCGGCCGTCTCCCCGCCCAGCACGACCACGACCGCCGCGACGTTCAATAGGACGATCCCGAGGATCCCGATCCCGCTGGCGACCGCGACGGTACGTGCGCCGGAGGGTTCCTCCTCCGGTGGGTCAGAGTCCACGTCCGCGCCGGCCGCCCCGCCTGTATTGGCCGCCTGCATTAACCAACTATTGGAACCGCAGTTTCAAGAGTCCACCGAACCACAGGCTGACAGCCCGGGTGTCGATCGGTAGTCACGGGCGTGTCGAAAGGCAGTTGGCCGGGGATCGGAAACTGAGCGTATGCGCATTGCCGTACCGAACAAGGGCCGCCTACACGAGCCGACGATCGACCTGTTGGAGCGGGCGGGCCTGCATCTGGTCGACGGCGCCGACCGGAAGCTCTACGCACAGACCGCCGACCCGGACGTGACGGTGCTGTTCGTCCGGACCGGAGACATCCCCGCCTACGTCGCCGACGGCACCGCCGACGCGGGCATCACCGGTTACGACCAGGTTCGAGAATCCGGCGCGGAGCTGTCCGAGCTGCTCGATCTGGGCTACGGGAGCTGCCGGATCGTGCTCGCCGCGCCCGAGGACGACGACATCGAGCGGGTCGCCGACCTCGAGGGTGGGACCGTCGCGACGGAGTTTCCCCGTGTGACCCGCGAGTACTTCGACGAGCAGGCCGTCGATGTCGAGATCGTCGAAGTCTCCGGAGCGACCGAGCTCACCCCACTCGTCGACATCGCGGACGGGATCGTCGACATCTCCTCGACGGGCACGACCCTCCGAATGAACCGCCTCGCGGTCATCGACGAGGTGCTCTCTTCCTCCGTTCGGCTGTTTACAGGTACCGCCGCGGACGATCCCAAGGTCGAGCAGGTTGCGACCGCGCTCGAGTCGGTGTTGGCCGCCGAGGGCCGGCGGTACCTGATGATGAACGTCCCCGAGGACGATCTCGAGGGGGTCAAGGAGGTCATTCCGGGCATGGGCGGCCCGACCGTGATGGAAGTCGCCGGCGAGGATCAGCTCGCCGTCCACGCCGTCGTCGACCAGGACCGGGTCTTCGAGACGATCGCCGATCTGAAATCCGTCGGGGCGAGTGACGTTCTCGTCACCAAGATCGAACGGCTCGTCGAGTGATCGCGCCGGTCTCTACAGCCTCAAGCCGAGTGCGCGGACAGTCATGGACCGACTTCCCGGTGCACTCTGGCTCTCGATCTGTACGACCTGGCGGTACGACCCGGCGACCGACGCCCCCGAGCCGGTCGTGGCGACCGCGATGGCAGAGCGGGTACTCGGGACCGTCCCGACGATCGGCGCGGGGAGGGACTCGCCTGGCGGGCCTACGAGTCCGGCGAGACGGTCATCGTTGACGATGTCGCGGCCGCTCCGGCACGGCAGCGGGGCGGGTCTGTGGATTGTCAACCGGCTGCTCGGGTACTCGAACGCCCACAGACCCTTCGAGACCAACGACGGCAGGATCGCGACGCTTCGGTTCGTCCGGCAGGACTAGTCCAGCAGGCCCAGCTCCTCAAGCCGCGAGACGATCTTGTCGACGGCCTCCCGGGCGTCGTCCGGGCGCTTGCCCCCGGTAATCACGAGCTTCCCGGAGCCGAACAGAAGCGCCACGACGTCGGGGTCGTCGAGCCGGTAGACCAGCCCCGGGAACTGCTCGGGCTCGTACTCGATGTTCTCGAGCCCGAGCCCGATCGCGATCGCGTTCAGATTCAGGTTCCGGCCCAGGTCCGCCGAGGTGACAATGTTCTGGACGATTATTTCGGGTTCGTCCTCGACTTTGATGTTGAGTTCGCGGAGCTTATCGAAGACGATCCGCAGGCTCTCGTGGACATCGTCGGTGCTTTTCGCGCCCGTGCAGACGATCTTCCCCGAGCGGAAGATCAGCGCCGCCGACTTCGGTTCTTGTGTCCGGTATACGAGCCCCGGGAACTGCTCGGGGTCGTAGTCGGCCCCCTCGAGGTCCATCGCGACGCTCTGAAGATCAAGCTCCTGTCCGATTCCTGTCGAGGCGACGACGTTTTCGATATTGATTGTTTCCTTTGGATCGGCCATGGCTCATCTTAAGTATCGTATTTAAGTCTTATAAAGGTTCGTGGGATGTTCTCGGGCTGCGACGAAACGGGGATACGTACGGGGTCCCGACCGTTGGTAATGGATGACCCTCTCGACGGGGACGCCGAGGACGGCGACCGAATCGCGGGCCGGTTCGTCGTCGACGAGGCCGGCGAGAGCGCCATCCTTCGGGATGTCGAGTCGGAGCGGGTGTTCACGCTCGCGGAACACCCGGGCTTTACTCCCGGAGAGGTGGTCGACGGGACACTGGCCCCGCGGCGTCCACTCGGGATCGCCTACTCGGTCGTCTCGGTCGCCGCGACCCGAACGATCCCGGTCGAGCTGAGCGACCAGGCGCTGACCGAGCGGGCACGGACGACCGGAACGGAGCTCGCGGTCGGGGAGTCGGCTCGGATCGAGCTCGCCGACGGCGGCGAGGCCCACGTCGTCGGGGTCGAGCCCGACCGGGCCGAGGAGCGGGCGGCCGAACTCGCGAAGGGATCGCTCAGGGAGACCGCCGCCAGGCTCGACGCCGAACGCGTCGAGCTGCGCTACGACGAGGCGGCCGGGCTAGTAAGCGTTCGGTACCTCTGATCAGTTGCCCGTCGCGCGGCTCTGGACGCTCCACCCGCCCGCGAGGTCGCAGGCCCCCCGAACGGTGAACTCGATTGTTGTCTCCTCACCGAGTACCTCGCCGCCCTCGACGCGTTCGACCCGGAGGGGCACGTCCAGGGCGCTCCCGCAGCAGCCGACGCCGACGAACTCCTCCCACCGGTCGCCGGGGGCGGCGGTTTCGTGGGCCCGGCGCAGGTACGCTCTGAACGGCCGCCCCTCGACGGTGTCTCGGCCCCACGCCGAGAGATCCGCCGGGTAGGAGACGACCACGCGTGTAGCTGTGCTCACGACCGGCCGTACGAGCCGGCGACGCAAAATCTCTGTCCCCGCGGGCCGGGAAAACAAGAGTTATTTGACGGTATGCCGGAGCCACGTCCATGGCTCGTATCGACGTCGAGGAACTCCCCTACGAGGAGTACTCGAACCGCCAGCTCGCCACGATCCCGCTGGCGGTGCTCTCGATCGCGCTTCTCGTGGTCCTCGGCGCGTGGCTCCTCACCGGGACGCCGGTCTCGCTGGGGATCGACTTCACCGGCGGAACCGAACTCGAGTTCGAGACGACCGACTCGGCCGCGGAGATCCGGTCGAACTTCGAGGCGATCGGCGTCGACTCGCTCCGCACCACCGGAACCGGGAACACGTGGCTGCTCGAAACCCAGTCGACCGACGACCAGCAGCTCCGGGCGACCGCCCGGGAGGCGGGATACGAGATCGAGCGGTTCAACAGCCGTGCCGCGGCCTTCGGCGGGGAGACCCAGGTACAGGCGCTGCTGGGGGTCGGGCTCGCCTTTCTCGGGATGTCGGTGCTCGTCGCCTTGATGTTCCGGACACTGATCCCCTCGGTCGCGGTCGTGGTCTCTGCGTTTTCGGATATGGTGATTCCGCTGGCGCTGATGAACCTGTTCGGGATCGATCTCTCTCTGGGAACGGTCGCCGCTCTGCTGATGATCATCGGGTACAGCGTCGACTCGGACATCCTGTTGAACAACCACATCCTCAAGCGCCACGGCGGCTTCTACGAGAGCTCGTTCCGGGCGATGCGGACCGGGGTCTCGATGACGCTCACCTCGATCGCCGCGATGACGACGATGTTCGTCGTCTCCTCGCCGTGGGTGCTCGGCATCCCGCTGTTGCCCGACGTGGCGCTGGTGTTGGTCTTCGGGCTCTCGGCCGACCTAATGAACACCTACCTGTTGAATATGAGCCTGCTTCGCTGGTACAAGTACGAGGGGATCGCGCGATGATCGACGTTCGGGACAACTGGCGGATCCTCCTGCTGGTGGCGCTGTCGGTCGTCGCGGCGACGTTCCTGTTCGCCCCCCAGTTGGGCGGCTCCGACGAGCCGCTCAACGACACCGACGCGACGATCGCCACGCCGACGAACCTCCAGTACGGGCTCGAACTCTCCGGGGGCACCCGGGTGCGCGGGCAGTTGGTCGGCGCGACCGTCGAGGGCGCGGCCGTCCCCGAGGACGAGGACCAGGCGATCGCAGACCAGTTGGCCGAGGCGCTCGGGCTCGACTCGATCGACGTGCTGGCCCAGCCGGTCGGCCCGGAGACGGCGACCATCGAGGTGTTCGCAAACCGCACCGACGAGGAGATCGCGAGCGCGCTCGAGTCTGTCGGCGTCGAGTACGACCAGATCCGTGACGGGGTCACGGACCAGACCCGCGACGGCGCGCTCCAGGTGCTCCAAGACCGCATCAACCGGGCGCCCGGTATCTCCGGCGGGAGCGTCTCCTCGGCGACGCCGTTTGGCGGCGGTCAGCCGTTTATTATCGTCGAGGCGCCGGGCATCGACGGCCAGCAGCTGCGCGATCTCATCGGCGACCCCGGCCGGGTCCAGATCGTCGCGACCTTCCCCGAGGGCGTCGGCGAGAACCAGACCTACCGTCGGGAGCCCGTCCTCGGGAGCCAGGACATCGCCGACGTCGACGCGCCGCGCTCGGCCGACGACCAGGGCGGCCCGCGGGTCCCGGTAACCCTGTCGGCCAGCGCCGCAGAGCGGTTCGTCGCGGACATGCAGGCGTTCGGGTTTACCCGGGCCGAGGCGCTGCGCAACTGCAACGCCGAGCTGAATCCCGACGCGCCGGGCTACTGCCTGCAGACGGTCGTCGACGGCGAGGTGGTGCACAACGCCTCGATGGGCGGGCTCCAAGAGAGCCTGCGGGGCCCAGATCCGACCTTCCTGGTGGGACAGAACGCCCGGGAGTTCACGATCGGCACCGGCACGTTCTCCGAGGCGACTGACCTGGCGGTCAATCTTCAGTCCGGCGAGCTGCCCGCCGAGTACGACATCCAGACCGAGTCGTTCATCTCGCCGGGCACCGCACAGCAGTTCCGACCGCTCGCACTTTTGACCGGGCTGGCGGCCTGGCTGGTCGTCTCCGGGGTGGTGTACTTCTGGTACCGCGACCCCCGGGTGGCGGTCCCGATGCTCGCGACCGCGAGCGCTGAGGTCTTCCTGTTGCTCGGCTTCGCCGCGGCCGTGGGGCTGCCGCTGGATCTGTCTCACATCGCCGGGTTCATCGCCGTGATCGGCACCGGGCTCGACGACCTGATCATCATGGCAGACGAGATCCTCCAGCGGAAAAAGGACGTTACGACCGGCCGGATCTACCAGCGGCGGTTCCGGCGGGCCTTCTGGATTATCGGGATGGCCGCCGCGACGACGATCATCGCGATGAGTCCGCTCGCGGTACTCAGCCTGGGCGATCTTCGGGGCTTTGCGATCATCACCATCGTCGGCGTGGTCATCGGCGTCGGGATCACGCGCCCGGCCTACGGCGATATCCTCCGGAAGCTGATGCTCGACGACGTTCGGCGGTCCTGATCTGAGAACGGCACTCGCCGGATCCGAGTGGTGCGCGCCCGCGGACTTTTGATCGTCGAGTGTGAACGACCGACGTGGTGTATAAAAAGATCACCCTCACGGGCACCAGCGGCGAGTCGTTCGAAGACGCGGTCGACGACGCGATCGACCGCGCAGAGGAGACCATCGAGAACGTCCACTGGGTCGAGGTTGAGGAGTTCGGCGTCGAGGTCGCGAGCGTCCCCGGCCGAGAGTACCAGGCCGAGGTTGAGGTCGCCTTCGAACTCGAGGAGTAATCACCCCAAGATCCGGTGGTCGCGGGCTCTTCTTTCGCGTGTCGCCGGGCCCGTTCAGTCGAACCGGCGGCGCACGCTGGCGGCGTGGGCCTCCAGTCCCTCGGTCTCAGCGAGAGTCGTGATCGTCTCGGTGAGCTCGCTAAGGGCGTCTCGGTCGAGCCGTTGGACGGTCGTCGAGCGGAGAAACGTCTCCACCGAGAGCCCGCCGACCCGCCTGGCGCCCCCGCCGGTCGGAAGCACGTGGTTCGGCCCGCTGGCGTAATCTCCCGCCGCGACCGGGCTGTGCGGGCCCAGAAACGCCGACCCGGCGCTGTCGATCCGGTCGAGCGCGGTCTCGTCGTCCTCGGCGATGATCGCCAGGTGTTCGGGCGCGTACCGGTCGGTGAACTCTACGGCGGCCGCCATCGTTTCCGCCCGGAAGATTCCGCTCGCCGGACCGTCGAGAGCTTCCCGGATGATCCCGGCGCGCTCCCGGTCGGGCACCTGCTGCTCGACGGCTGCGGCGATCGCCTCGGCCAGCCCGCGGTCGTCGGTCACCGCCGCGGCGGCTGCGCGGGTGTCGTGTTCGGCCTGCGCGAGTAGCTCCGCGGCGACCAGGTCCGGATCGGCCGTCCCGTCGGCCAGGACGAGCACCTCGCTCGGTCCGGCCAGGAAGTCGATCTCGACGTCGCCTCGGACGGTCGCCTTCGCGGCCGCGACCCACCGGTTGCCCGGGCCGACGACGACGTCACATGCCCGGACGGTCTCCGTGCCGTAGGCAAGCGCCCCGATCGCCTGGGCGCCGCCGACCTGATACACCGCGTCGGCGCCGGCGATCTCGGCCGCAGCGAGCGTCGCCGGCGCGATCTCCTCGGCCGGCGGCGTCGCGACCGCGACGTGTTCGACGCCCGCGACCTTCGCAGGGATGACACCCATGAGCGCACTCGATGGGTAGGCGGCCGTCCCGCCCGGGGCGTACACCCCGGCACTCTCGAGCGGGCGGAACCGTCGTCCCAGTTCCCGGCTGTCGAACTCCGCCCGCCAGTCCTCGGGACGCTGGCGCTCGTGGAAGGCCCGGATGTTCGCCGCGGCGGTCTCGATCGCCGCTCGAACCTCCTCGTCGATCGCCTCGACTGCCCGCCCCGCCCGGTCGGTGATCTCGATCGCGTCGATCTCGACGCCGTCGAACTCCGCCGCGAAGCGTTCGAGCGCGGCGTCGCCCTCCTCCCGGACGCTGTCGACGATCCCCTCGGCGTCGGCTCGTGCCGCCTCGATGCCGCTGTCGCGTTCGAAGGCCGCCGCCCGCTCGCCGGCGGACAGCTCGCTGATCTCCCGTACGTTCATACCCACTGTCGGGGCAGCCGCGGCTAACTGTCTGTTGGTCTCTCCCGCTCGTGTTCGTCTTCGGTACTTTCATCCGCAGTTACCTTTTTGTGTGATGGCGCGAACATCTCGTCCATATGCGGTGGGTGCTCATCGGGGGGATACTCCTCCTGGGACTGCTCGCGGGGGTGGCCGGTGCTGCCGACGAACCGCTCGCCGATGCCGGGCTGGACCAGTCGGTGATACAGGGGGCGACGGTCTATCTCGACGCCGGCGGTTCGACGGCCCCCGACGGGGAGATCACGGACTACGAGTGGACGATCGAACGACCGAACGGAACCGAGACGACGCCGGAGTGTTCGAGTTGTGTGCGCACGAGTTTCGTGGCCGATCAGGCCGGGACCTACGCCGTGACCGTGGAGGTAACCGACGACAACGGGGCGACCGATCGCGACACGCTGTACGTCGAGGCTTCGGCGCGGGAGATGCCCGAGGCGACGCTTGAGGGCCCGACGACGCTCACTGCTGGAGAGTCTGGAACATTTAGTCTCGATGGTAAAGCCGGTGACGCTCCGCTCTCGTCGTACTCCTGGTTTGTTGGCGACGAACAACGTGGTGGCGAAGCGTGGGAGTCAACCGCAAAGCGCTCTTTCTCATTTGAAGAACCAGGCGAGTATACTATCATGGGAGTTATCACTGATACCGCAGGGTATCAAGATCAGGCCGAGCACACTGTTGATGTGAATCCAAATGAAAATGACACAGAGGGTAGCACTAATACAATAGAAACCGCGAGAGATGATACTAGTTCGGGGTTGGAGACGACTTATGACCGGCTATTTGTGGGTGACGATGGTAGATTATACGCTGCCATTGGTAATGAGATCGCTGAAGGAAACGAGTTTAGAATGTATCTTCCTAATGGAGAGGAACTAGTAATAAGCGCAGAACGAATATCAAATTCACCTGGAACTATATCTGATAATCCTGCGTCTATTGTTGATGACAGTGCAATTGGTTTTGAAAATGGTGTTGCCCAACTGGAGTTTGTCCAGAATCTTGGAAAATACACAAAATACAATATTACTGAACTCAAACAAATGATGCCTAAGACAGATTGCCAGTTATCCGGTCATGATGCTCAGCGGTGTGTCGAGCAAAATCTGGTTGGGTTGACTGAGGAAGGTAAAACAGAACATGGGCAGGCATTCACTAATACCGGTCCTTCATGGACAAAAAAAGAATTTGAGGGACACCCAGAGCTTGGTCCAGATGAAACAAGAGCGTCTAATACAAGACCTGGCACAAATTTAAAACAAGGATTGATTAGTGCGCCACATCCTTCATATGAATCCAATAGTCCAAATTCTGGCTCCATGTCGCAGAACGATCATGCTGATATTACCAAGCCTGACGATCTAATCCCTCCGGGCGCAGACTCGCATCTTGGGCCGGGGGCCCCAAGAGGGACGACAATTGATCCCCCTGATAATAATGACGGGTCGTCCGGTAGTGGTTACTCCGGTGCAGGAGAAGGCAGTAGAGATCATCAAGAGCTAACTGCTGTCTGAATCTCTGTGCGCTATTCATATTGATCTGTGAAAATATATAATATAAACGTCTGCTCACCAAATGATAGTGTAGTAAACATACAGCATATTCATGACAGTATTTAGAAAAAGCACAATAACTGTGTGCCAAATCTTGTTCCTATTTGTTTGTATGTAGTTTTGATTTGTGAGTCTACCCCGCCAAATTTAAATACCGTTCAGTCAAACGGCTGATACTGCGATGCCCAAGGTAGAGATAACGATCCCCGAACATCTCGAGATGCAGATCGCCCAGCTCGTCGAGCAGGGCGAGTTTCTCAACCGCGAGGAGGCGATCGAGGAGCTCCTCTCGACTGGGCTGAAAGCCTACAAGACCAGCGGTCCGGTCGACGACGAAGAAGAACCCGGGCTTGAAGACGACGGCATGATGGGCCACGAAGACGAGTACGTCTTCTAACCCGTCCGCGTCGGCGCGCTCTCTGATGGTCCCTGGCTCTTGACGGGCCCGTACAGCAACTGCCCTACCGAACGCCCGGCGAACAACGCTTATGAACGGCCCTCTCCAATAATCAGTATGCACAAAGACGAGCTGCTCGAGCTTCACGAACAGATGGTGTTGATTATGGAGTACTTCAAGGATCTCGAACACGTTGATGATGACCTGTTCGAACAGTACGGAGAGATCGACGTGACACCCGACGATGTCCACATGTCCAAAAGCGAACACAAACACGCGGTGTTCGTGCTGGGCAACGCTTTGGCCAACGCGATGAGCGAAGACGAGTTTTCCGACGCCGGCCGCGTCGGCAAGCGCATGAAGGAACTCGCAGAGGACGCCGAGCGCAAGCTTTAGTCGAGTCACGACTCCCGCCTCGTCAGTAGATTTATTATAATCGACTCGTATCTGCCGGCCGGGCAGGAGTGTGTTTGGTAGTCGACTGGATGTCACCCCAGAAGAGATCACCGACGGGCCCATCGCGCCGACGCTTTTAGCGCTCGCGGCACCACTGATCGCACAGAACCTGGTTCGCGTCCTCAACCAGGTCGTTGACACCCTCTGGCTGGGCCGGGTCGACGAGCCGGCGGTCGCGGCAGTCGGGCTCAACTTTCCGGTGCTCGCGGTGCTCTTTGGCCTCGTCACGGTCGGCATCGCCGGCACGCACATCTTGGTCGCCCAGCGGGTCGGCGCCGAGGAGACGGCCGCGGCCCGGCGGCTCGCGGTCAACGGCGCGGCACTGTCGGCGACGCTCGGGCTCGCGCTCGCCGTCGGGGTCGTTCTGGCCGCCGAGACCGTGATCGACCTGCTCGGTGCCGGGCCGGCCGTGAGACCGCTTGCGGTCGCGTACCTGACCATCGTCGGCCTGTTCTTTCCGTTCACGGCGGCGAGTGACACGATCGAGCGGGGCTTCGTCGGCTGGGGAGACACCCGCGCGGCGCTGTATATCAACCTCGTGACCGTCGCGACGAACGTCGCCCTGGATCCGTTTCTGATCCTGGGCGTTGGCCCGGTTCCGGCACTCGGGGTCGAGGGGGCGGCGCTGGCGACCGGGCTCGGATACGCGGCGGGGTTCGCCGCCGCTGTCGTGCTCGTTACCGGCCGGCGGTCGTCGCTCGTACTCTCCCGGGCGGATCTCACTTTCTCTCGGTCTGATCTGCGAGAGATCGTCGGCGTCGGCGCGCCGCTGTCGGGCCAGCAGCTCGCCGGCCAGTCCGCTCGGGTTGCGATCGTCGGCGTGGTGGTGACCGTCGGCGGCGCCCCCGGGCTGGCCGCCTACACCGTTGGTGCGCGGGTCGCCTCGGTCGCCTTTGTCCCCGCGGCCGGGTTCGGAAACGCCGCACAGAGTATGATCGGGCAGAACCTCGGCGCCGAGCGGCCCGACCGGGCCGGCGCGACCGTCCGGGCTGGCGTGCTCATCGCCGCCGGCGCGCTCGGGCTCGTCGGCCTGATCCAGTGGCTGGTTCCCGGTCTGATCGTGGGGCTGTTCGTCCCCTCCTTTACCGAGGCTGGGCGCCGGCTCACGGTCGCCTACCTCGAGATCCTGGCCTACAGCTACTGGGCGATGGGCGCCTCCTCGGTCGTGCTGGCGGCGTTCAACGGTGCCTCCCGCACGCAGACGAGCTTCGTCGTCGACGTGGTGAAATACTGGGGGCTGCGCATCCCCGCGGCGGTCGCGGCCCTCCCGCCGGGAGCGTACGTGCTCGCGGGGGTCTCGGTCGGCGGGCTCGATCTCGGCGTCCGGGCGATCTTCTGGGCCGTGACCGTCTCGAACGTGGCCGCGGCCGTCGGCGCCGGTCTGTATTACCTGTGGTGCCGCAGGCCGATGTTCGGCCGGGCGGTCGCGCGGGCGGCGGATTGACTGCCGGACAGAAACGCCTATGTGCGCGCTGGCCTCCAATTGATTCGTGTCTGACGCCGCCGACGCCAACGGCGAGCCCACGGTCCCGGTCGCCGAGGTGTTGCCGGCCTACGCCGCCGTGTTTCCCTTCGAGCGGTTCAATCCGATGCAGACGGCGACGCTGCCGGCCGTGCTCGGCGGCGAGGAAAACGTCGTCGTGAGTGCCCCGACCGCGAGCGGCAAGACCGCGATCGCCGAGGCGGCAATCTGCAAGACCGTCGACGCCGGCGGGACGGCACTGTTTCTCGCGCCGCTGCGCGCGCTCACGAACGAGAAGGAACGCGAGTGGGAACGGTTCGAGGAGCTGGGCTACTCGGTGTACGTCGTCACCGGCGAGCGCGATCTCGATCCCCGCCGGGCCGAGCGGGCCGACGTGTTGGTGATGACCCCCGAGAAGGCCGACTCGGCGACCCGCAAGCACGACTCGGGGCGGTACGCGTTCGTCCGGTCGGTGGACCTATGTGTCATCGACGAGGTACACCTGCTCGACTCCGAGAAACGTGGCGGCGTGCTCGAGGTGACCGTCTCGCGGCTGCGACGGCTCTGTGGCCCCCGGATCGTCGCGCTGTCGGCGACGATGCGAAACGTCGAGGACGTCGCCGCCTGGCTCGACGCCCCCGAGGAGGCGACTTTCGCCTTCGGCGACGACTACCGACCGGTGCCGCTTGAGGCTGGCGTCGCGACTTACACCCACGGCGAGAACGCCTTCGCTGATAAGTACCGCCGGCTCTACCGGGCGCTGGATCTGGCCGGGCCACACGTCCGGGAGGGCGGCCAAGCGCTGGTGTTCGTTGCCTCCCGGCAGGACACCGTCCAGGCCGCCGAAACGACCCGCGACGAGCTGGCCACCCGCGACGTGCCCGTCGGCGCCCGCGGCGAGTTCGACTGGCACACAGAGACCGACGCCCTGGAGGACGACACGCTCCGGCAGTCGGTGCTCGACGGGGTCGGCTTTCACCACGCCGGGCTCTCCCGGGACGACAAAGACAGGGTCGAGGAGTGGTTCCGCGAGGGCCGCCTGGCGGTGCTGTTCTCGACCTCGACGCTGGCCTGGGGAGTGAACCTTCCCGCCCGGTGTGTCGTGATCCGGGATACCTACCACCACGACCCCCTCGAGGGAGAAGTCGAGATGAGCCACCTCGACGTATTGCAGATGCTCGGCCGGGCCGGCCGGCCGGGCTACGACGACCGCGGGTACGCCCACGTGATCTGTGACGCCGACGACGCCG
>PXQL01000058.1:6779-12838 GCA_003021335.1 Halobacteriales archaeon QH_10_67_13 | reverse complement strand
GTGGGGAGTCGTCGCCGTTTTGGGGTCGATCCCGTATCTCATCGCCGGATACGGGACGGCGTCGACGGTCGGGCTGAGCGTCGACTCGCCGGAGGCGGCGTTCGAGTCGGTAAGCAACGCCCTGTTCGAGTCGATGTCCGGGTTCACAACGACTGGGTCGACTGTCCTCGGGGAAATCTCGTTCGAGCAACACTCCCACGCGCTGTTGATGTGGCGTCAGCTCACCCAGTGGCTTGGCGGGATGGGCATTATCGTCCTGATGGTCGCCATTCTCCCCGAGATTGCCGTCAACGGTGCACAGGTCATGAACTCAGAGACTCCCGGCCCGGAGCTGCAGAAACTCACCCCGAAGATCGTCAAAACCGCGCGCCTGCTCTGGCTGTTTTACATCTCGCTTACCCTGTTGTACATCGGGCTCCTCTTTGGCCTGTCACAGACCGGTCGTGTTCTCGAGACGAATCTGGCGCCCAATATGGACCTGTACAACGCGGTCGCACACGGGTTCACGACGCTACCCACAGGTGGATTTTCCCCACAGGCGGACAGCATAGCAGCCTTTTCTCCGGCGGTACAGTGGGTGGTGATCCCGTTTATGATCGTCGCCGGCGTGAACTTCGGACTGTTCTATTATGTCCTGCAGCGTAACTACGAATCGTTTCTATCGGACCGGGAGTTACGCGTGTATCTCGGCGCTGTCGTCGGGATCGCGCTCGTCCTCTGGGGGCTGTTGTTCACCGGTTCGGCGCCCCCGCTCGGGGAGCTCGGCGGACGGACCGAGGGGACACTCGAGAACGCGGCACGGCAGGCGGCGTTCCAGATCGGCTCGTTGTTGAACTCGACGGGGTACGCGACCAGTGACTTCGCTCAGTGGGAGACGCCGGCAAAGATGGCGTTGATCGGGGTCGACCGGCGGCGGGATCAAGGTGATTCGCTGGATTATCGTCACCAAGGTGGTCAGGCGAACGATTTTCAACGCGGCCCACCCCGACGCCGTCAGGCCGATTCGACTCGGCGGACGGGTTATCGGCGAGGAATCGGTTCGGGCGATGATCGGGTTCACCTTCCTGTATCTGCTTGCCTTCATCACCGGGACGGTGCTGATCGTTCTCGACGCGACTCGCGTCGGGCTCTCGTTGACGCCGCTTGAGGCGATCAGCGCCAGTCTGGCCACCCTCGGCAACATCGGGCCCGGGTTCGGCCTCATAGGGCCGTTCGGCAGCTTCCTCGACTTTCCCCCGACGACGAAGCTCCTGATGGCGTTTCTGATGTGGATCGGTCGGCTTGAGATCATGCCCGTGTTGGTGCTGTTGACCGGGGCGTTCTGGCGGCGGTGACGATCCGTGGCCGACGGCACACGCGGCGTCTGTGAGAGCACATCCGTGATGAACGGGATCAGCCTGACTCGAGACCGGATCCGCGTCGCCTCGACCCGGCGAGATCGCGACTGGTCCGTCTCCAGAGGTGACCAGTCGGGCCGGACTCATGGTGTCCGTTTGTGCTCAGGCAAACCCCGAAACAGAACAGCACTGATAGCCCCGCTCGTTTCCGCCCTGTGCCGAGACCCCCGGCGTCGAGCGGCCACTTTGCTGCTGGCGTCGAGTCGCTAGTTGAGTTCCCACAGGTGTGACACGTACTCTAATGAACGGATCAACGATTCGAGCGTCGCCAGCGATAAATGCTCGCCGGGCGAAACAGACACATGTCGATTTCGGAGACCCCGAAACTTCTCGTGCCGGTCGACGTGTCCGTCGAGGACACGCCGGGCGGGCGACTCGTCGACATCCTCCCGGGGGTCGACGTCGTGTTGCTCGGATACTTTCCGGTGCCCGCCCAATCGCTTCCGGCACAGCTCAAGCTTACCCGGGGCGACGAGGCCGCGACGCGGCTCGAGGCGGCCGCCGAACTGATGGCGGGTGTCGACGGCGTTGGGACCGTCGAGACGGAACTCATCTTTACACACGATCGGCTGGATCCGATCGACCGGATCGCCGACCAACGAGACTGCGACGCGGTGCGCGTCCCCGACTCCGGGACGGCCAGTGGAGTCGAGCGCATCCTGGTGCCGCTGCGCGACGATCGGAACCTCGACCGGATCGTCTCGTTCGCGGGAGCGATCGCGCGAGGCAGCGGGGCGTCGGTCACCCTCTTCCATGCCGTCACCGATGGCACCGATGACGGCCACGAGCTGCTCGCTGCGGCCACCGACCGGCTGGTCGCCGACGGCCTCACGAAGTCCCGAGTCGATCGGGAAGTGACCGGCGCGGGCGACGGGGACGCGGAGATTGTGGCGCTGGCCCCTGCGTTCGATCTGATCGTGCTTGGCGAGACCGAGCCGTCCCTTAGTGAGCGAATCTTCGGTACGGCGCCGACGGCCGTCGCCGAGCGCGCCGACTGTCCGGTGACGGTCGTTCGAGACACGACTGAGGGCGGCTGACCGACCACGAGTGTCAGAACGGCCGGTCGTGGTCGTCCCGGGTCACTCGGTCAACTCGAGGAACGCGCTCATCGCCTCGTCGCTGCCCGCGACGATGAGCTCGTCGTCGGCCCGCAGTTCGAACCCGGGGGCGGGATCGGCGATGACGTCGTCTTCGCGCTCGACGGCCACGACGGTCACCCCGGTTCGCTCGCGAATCCGAGCCTCCGCGAGTGTTGTACCGCCGAGCGTTGCCGCACGCGTCCGAGACATCCGTACCTGACTCTCCGGCGAGAGCACCTCGTCTTCCGTGAGCGCCGAGGCGAGCATCCGGCCGGTCACCGTCGACACCGCGAGCACGTACTCGGCGCCAGCACGGTACAGCTTCGATTCGTTCTCCCGGTCGTTGACGCGGGCGATCACCTCAACCTCGGGGGCGAGTCGCTCGAGTACCAGCGTCGCCCTGATCATCGTCGCGTCGTCGTCGAGCGCGAGCACGACCGACTCGGCGTCCTCAAGGCCGGTAGCCGCGAGCGTTTCCTCGTCACTGGCGTCGCCGACGATGTCGACCGCGGGACCGTCCTCGCGATCGATGATCCTATACTCGACGCCGGCGACGTCTTCGATGGCCTCGATGGCTGCGCGTCCGACCTCTCCGTGGCCGGCGACGATGACATTGCCACCCCGCGGTCCTCTTGAAGAGGTCTGTGCCGCGACCCCTTCGAGATTGCCCGAACTCCCGGCCACGAGCAAGATTGCGTTGTCTTCGATCCGGACCTCTGGTCCCGGTGCCGGAGTGAACTCGCCGCGGCTCCAGACGCCGATGACCGTCGCCACGATCTGTTCCCGGATCGCCGCTCCGCCGAGGGTCTGTCCAGCCAGGGGACTGTCCTCGTCGACGACGACCTCGGAAATCTCGATGTCGTCATCGAGCTGGATCGCCGACTGGAGCTGCCGGCTGATCGCTCGGGCGGCCCGCTTGCCGAGGCTGTACCCGAGCAGCCGGCGCGGCCGGATGACCTTGTCCGTGCCCGCGTACCGGTGATACACTGCATCGTCCTCGCTCTCGGCGACGCTGACGACCCGCAGCTCTTCGTCAATGGCTTTGGCGGTGAGCACCACGGTGGCGCTGCGCTCGTCGCCGACGTTTGTCACCAGCGCCCTGGCGAGCTCGGCGTTCGCGGCCTCGAGCGTTCGCTTCCGGTCGACGATTCCGTACATCGCGTTGGTGCCATCGTCGTTGAGTTCGAGCGCCTCGTCGGGGTCTTCGGCGATCACAATGTAGGGGATACTCGCCGTCTCAAGTTCGGCGATGAGCGTGTCGATGCGCTGTGAGTACGAGCAGATAATCACGTGGTCGGTGAGGTTCGTCGACTGCGGTGGGGTGTTTGTGAGACGGCGCTGTAACAGCGGAATGAGAAACCCCGGCACCGCCATGAACACGAGCAACACGCCGGTGAGATTCATCGCGATGATCATGAGGTTCAAGACGACCCCTTCCCGACCCCACAGGTCCGTGTCGCCGCCAAAGCCGGCGGTGGTCAGCGCTTCGATGACCACCTGAAGCGAGTGGGCGAGCGAGACGCTCTCGTCTGCGATCAGTCGGAGAAGCTCCTGGTAGACGATCGTATAGAGGGTCACGAGCAGGGCAACCATACAGAGCGCCCAGAGGACCCGCCACCGCCAAGACGCCGGCATCCGGTCAGCGCGCGACATCCTCAGATACCGACCCCGCACCCGGCGGTCGTCTCGATGCAGGCACCCCGACGGGACGTTCGATCGATCGCGGTCGGTGTCGTTGTGTCCGACTCCGGCAGCGTTCGGGTCGCGGAACGCTCCCGTTCGTCGCCTGTCGGAGCGGCCCGGACGTTACCGTTCGGTCCCGCGGCAGCGCTCGTCTGTCCCCAGACCTCATCGGAGCGGGTGTGGACTGTTGACCCGCGTGACGGTCTCCGGGAGCGAGGTGACATACGGTCTGTCGGCTATCTGACCCCGACTGATTACCCTGTTACGGTTTCGGCACGCCGAGGCGCGTCAGTACCGGAGAATCGCGTATGCGATGCTTCCCAGTCCGGCCGCCACGAGCAGAGACTCGATCGTGTACAACAGCAACAACGTGCTGTCGCTGAGCCCGTCGGCGTTTACCAGCCCCGGCGTGTACCGCGCCTCGACGACAGTACTGAGCGTCACCAGCGCGAATCCGATCGTCGTGTACCGCAGGGAGGGGTTTTCGAGCCGGCGCTGTGCCCTGTAGCTGAGCACCGTGAGCGATCCACCGACCGTGAAGACGAGGATGTTACTCGCGATGAACATCCAGGTTTCGATACTCGTCATGATCGGTCGTGGGCGTCGTCTGTCAGTTCATCATCCTCGGCGGTGGACCCGCGCGAGTCGCCCGTCGCGTTCTCCCCGAGGTCTCGGATCATTTCACCAAATCGATCGACCGTGTCACGTCTAAGTTTGATGTCAATATTAAATCCCCCGTCATCAGCTGCGATCCGGACCTCCTTGAGGTCAGTCCGAAATCGTTTGTACTGCCCTTTTTCGGGGTCGACGGCCTGTTGTTCCGAGAGCAGCCCGTACTCGACGAGCACGTTAATCCGCCGGTAGACCGTCGGCAGCGATACGTCACAGATCTGCTCGAGTTCCTTGGCGGACATCGGACGAACGCTCGCGGCGGATAAGATTGTGCGGCTCTCCTCGCTCGCGAGCACCTCGATGACGTTGTCGGGGTCCCACTGGTTGTCCGTCACAATCGGTCCTACGCTGCTGTGTCGTAGCTATCACCTGTCTCACAAAGACGGTCGCGGCGACGGCCGCTTGAGCCAGAACCCGGCGCGCCCGGTTTCGCTCTCCGCACACGACAAATCAGCTGACGGCGTCGGATGAATGTTTGGGTCAGTTGTGCTATCCACAACAGACATCGCAGGTACGGGGGTATCAGCCGGCTGTACGTCCGTTACCCCGTCGGTTGGCGGTTTGTAATCCCAAAAAGACAATCCGGCCGGTAGCGGACCGACGCCCCCGAGATTCGGGAGGTCCGGTCGTTCACGTTGCGCAGTCCACAAGCGTTGGTAGCCCTGAAGTACCGCCCCGACGAGTCGTGTCGTAGTGTTCGTTCACACCGGACGGCCAGTCACCGATGCGCTGGACGCGGACGACTCGAGAGGCGAGCGGCGCTCGGACATCGAAACCCTATCAGGACAGAACGCCGTCGTCGCGGGAGGCGTGCGACCGGTCGAGGTCGATGATAGAGAGTGACGCCGACGGTTCCCCGGAGAAGGCGACACGGGAAGCGGCTGTCCCGTGTCCGACCTGTGATGAGCGGTTGCGGCGTGAAGAGCTGCTCTCCGGGATCGCCTTCGTGTGTGAGAACAGCGGCTGTGTCGAGCTTCTGCTGTACGAGAGTAACGTGGCGGCCACGCGGAGCGATACACGCCGATGATCGACTACGAGCTGTACTCGTCTGTGCCGGCTCACTCAGCGGCGTCCGGCGGGGGAGCGTAGATGAGCGAGAGCGCGAGTCTTGAGCGTAACCTGGGCTTTCTCGAGGCGATGACGCTGGGCGGCGGGACGATGATCGGGGCAGGGATCTTTATTCTGCCGGGGATCGCGGCCGAGGGTGCCGGGCCCGCGAGCTCGATCT
>PXQL01000058.1:3261-6766 GCA_003021335.1 Halobacteriales archaeon QH_10_67_13 | reverse complement strand
GATCGCCGGCGCGGTGGCGCTGCTCGCCGCGATCTCGCTGTCGGAACTGGCGACGGGCATGCCGATCGCCGGCGGAAGCTACCACTACGTCAACCGCGGGCTCGGAAGTTTCTTCGGGAGCATCGTCGGCTGGGGCATGTGGACTGGGCTGATGTTTGCGAGCGCCTTCTACATGGTCGGGTTCGGCCAGTACATCGTCGAGCCGATCCCGTTTTTCGACGGGCAGGTACTCATCGTCGCGTTCGGGATCCTGGGGCTCGGCCTGATCCTCGGCATCAACTACTACGGCACGGAGGAATCGAGCGGCGCACAGAACCTGATGATCGGCACCGAGTTCGCGATCGTGCTCGTGTACATGATCCTCGGAGTGTTCTTCGTCGACGGGTCGAACCTCGCCGAGTTCGCGCCAACGGGCGCAGGCGGAATCATCACCACGACCGGAACCGTGTTCGTGACCTTCCTCGGGTTCGAGATCATCGCGACCGTCGCCGGCGAGGTGAAAAAGCCGGGCAAGCTCATCCCGCTGACGATGGTGCTGTCGGTTGTCTCGGTGACGATCCTGTATATGATACTCATGATCGTCACCACCGGAATCGTCCCGTACCAGGCGCTCGGGGGGTCGCTCGTCCCCGTCTCGGATGTCGCGGACGTCATCCTGGGAACGGCCGGTGTGGCGGCGATCGTGTTCGCGGCCGTTATCGCCGCGATATCGAGTTCGAACTCCTCCGTGCTTGCGGCCTCGCGGGTCATCTTCGCGATGGGGCGGGACAACCTGATGACGAACTGGCTGAACGTGACCCACGACCGGTTCAATACGCCCCACCGGGCGATTCTCGCGACCGGCGCGGTGACGACGCTTCTGATCGCGCTCGGTCTCGAAGTCGAGGAGATCGTCTCCCTGCTGGCTGAGGTGGCGAGTTTCAGCTTCCTGATCTCCTACGCGCTGGTTCACATCTCGCTGATCGCCTTCCGGCGTGCCGATCCCCCGGAGTACGATCCGGACTTCGCTGTGCCCGGTCCGTTGTACCCCGCGGTCCCGATCGCCGGCATCGCGATGACGGGACTTGTCATCTCCCAGATGGCCACGGTCGTCCAGCTCGTCGGGATCGGACTCGTCGGGCTGGGCGCGGTCTGGTATCTCGTCTACGCCCGCGGCCGGGACGTCGAGTCGGGGCTGCTGCTTGAGGCGCTGCGCGAGCCAAAGGAGGCCTACCGCGTCGTCGTTCCGGTAGCGAATCCCGAAACCGAGGAGAAGCTGCTCCGGCTGGCTGCGGCTACCGCGCGGCTCCACGCCGAGGAGGGCAAACCACAGCTGGTCGCTGTCAACGTCGTCGAGGCCGAACAGTCTCCGGAGACGAACCTCGACGCCGACCGGGTGGCCAGCCAGGGAGAGCTGCTCGCGACCGCCGGAGAGGTCGCGGAGGAGATCGGCATCGATCTCCAAACCCGGGCGGTCGTCGCGCCCGACGCCGGCCGGGCGATCGTCGACGTGGCCGAGGAGGTCGGGGCCGACCAACTCCTGTTGGGTTGGGACGGTGAGCTGGCCCGCGAGGAGTACGTGTTCGGCCGGACGCTCGACCCCGCGATGCGCGAGGCCTCGTGTGACGTGTCCCTGATCCGGGTCGACCCCGAGTCGATCGGTCAGCCGGTCGCGCTCGCCGGGCCGGGACCACACACCCCGGTCGCGGCCCGCCGGGCCGCCGAGTTCGGCCCGAAGTCGTGGTCTCCGAGGACACCGAGACGGCGATCGTCGACGCCGTGAGCGAGTACGGCACCGTCTGTGTCGGCCTCTCGGAGAAAAGCGAGCGCGAGCGGATCCTGTTCGGCTCGATTGCCGAGCGGATCAGCCGCGACAAGACCGGGAACGTCGGCATCATCCGGGGCGCGCTCGACCGGCTCCGCCAGGACACGGCCGGAGAGGACGGCGCTCCGAGTGTCGCAGACTGAGCTAACGGCTCGGGCGCGATCCCGACCGTTAAGATCGCCGGGGCGGTACCCGAACCCACGATGACCGTCATCGACGGCGAGGCCGTCGCCGCGGAGCTCAGATCGGAGCTACAGAGCCGTGTCGACGAGCTCGCAGACGCCGGCGAGCGCCCGACGCTCGCGACCGTGTTGATGAGTCCGGACCCCGCGAGCGAAACGTACGTCGAGATGAAACAGCAAGACTGCGAGGAACTCGGGATCGTGACCCGGGACGTCGAACTGCCGACCGACGCCCCCGGCGAGGAGCTGTTTACGGCCATCGATGAGCTCAACGCCGACCCCGAGGTCGACGGCGTGTTGGTCCAGGCGCCGGTGCCCGACCACGTCGATTACCGCCGGGTCGTCGAGCGGATCGACCCGCTGAAAGACGTCGACGCCTTCCACCCCGAAAACGTCGGCCGGCTGGTCGCGGGCTACCCACGGTACAAGCCCTGCACGCCCCACGGAATCCAACGGCTGCTCGCGGCCGCCGAGGTCGACCCGGCCGGGAAACACGCCGTAGTCGTCGGCCGCTCCCGGATCGTCGGCAGGCCGATGGCCAACCTCCTCGTCCAGAAGGCCGCGGGCGGGAACGCGACGACGACGGTCTGTCACTCCCGGACAGAGGACCTGGCGAGCCAGACCCGGCAGGCGGACATCCTGGTCGCGGCCGCGGGCGTTCCGGAGCTGATCGACGGGGCGATGCTCTCTCCAGGCGTCGTGGTGATCGACGTCGGGATCAACCGGGTCGAGGCAGACACCGAGAAGGGCTACGAGCTGGTCGGCGACGTTGAGTTCGAGAGCGCCCGCGAGACCGCGAGCGCGATCACGCCCGTCCCCGGGGGCGTGGGGCCGATGACCCGCGCGATGTTGTTGTACAACACCGTCAAGGCGACCGCGCTGCAGGCTGACGTCGAGATCGAGCTACCCTGATCCGGTCAGGGACCGGCGTCGTCGAGCGCCGTCGCGGCCCGCTTGAGGGCGGTCTCGTCGCCGTCGACGGCGTCGGATAGCTGCTGGGCGGCGTCAAGAACCGGCTCGGCGGTCGCCGGGTCGACGTTGCCGTCGAGGGCCTCGATGCGCTTTTGCTGAGTCTGGAGCTCCGAGATAACCCGGGCGAGCTGGCCCTCGGGCTCGAGGACCCGCCGGAGGTCAGCCAGGTACGCGTCGATGCTGGCCGCGACAGCAAGCCCCCGCTCGGGGTGAAAGGTCTCTGGTACCGCGCCAGGGGCGGGTCGCTCGCCGCGATCGGCGTCCCGAAGCAGGGCCAGCAGGTACGCCTCTTCCTCGTCGGTGAGCGCACGCAGGCGGCCGGCGGTGCGGCCGACCCGGCGCAGCTCCGCGGCGGCGACGTACTCGGGCCCGAGCGGTTGTAGCTCCCCGGCCTCGACGAACCCGGCGCTCGCGAGGTACTTCCCGGCGACATCGGCCGCCTCCTCGGCGACCTCGCGAAGCGGCCGCTCGTCGATCGCCGCCCGCACCGGCGACAGGTCGAACTCGGTCGCGCCGGCGGTGTGTTCGGCCGGTGGGCCGACGCTCA
>PXQL01000058.1:0-3175 GCA_003021335.1 Halobacteriales archaeon QH_10_67_13 | reverse complement strand
CCGCCGGTCTCGTAGTACGACCACTGCTCCCCGCAGGCAGAACACTCACGATCGCCGGGGATCTCCATGCGGTTACTTCGCGAGCCGAGGAAAAAAACCTGTATCACCTACCTCGGCGTTCACGCCGAGGTTTGTCGGTGAACTCCCGGTCTGTCCACTAAGCTGTGGACGGCGAGTAGTCGCCAGTCCCGTTCACTGTTCCCGACTTCAGGGCAAGGTGATAGGTTGCCCCCCCAGAACCAGACTTGCGCCGATTCTGGATGAATTTATGTGCGATGTTTCGTGCCGCATTGTAATCGCTGTGTAGCTCTTTGCCGCACTTCTGGCAGGTAAACTCGTCACCGTCGCGGTTGCCTTCGTGTGTGAAGCCACATCCTGTCGCAGAACACCGTTGACTGGTATATTGGGGATGGGCTGTCTCAACGCTGAGTCCTTCCGCCTTCGCTTTGTACTCGACTTGGCGTTTCAGCTTGTTGAAGCCCCACTGCTGGAACTTTGAAGCATTGGAAATCCCGTTTCGAATCCCCTCCAAGTCCTCGAAGACGATAGCCGTACACTCCTGTAACACGGCCTCTTTGACAAGCTCCTTCGACACTTGGTGAAAGAAGTCTTCAGACCAGTTGGCGAAGGTGTCCCCGATGGACTGGATGGTGAGGTGTGCGTTTCGTGTTCCCCGTTGTTGAAGACGTGCGCGGCGGCGTTCGTATTCACGGCGCTTGTGATTCAGGAGGTCGGCGTTCCCGATGAACGCGCCTGTGCTGGTAACAGCAAGATACCCGTCCACGTTCCGATCAACGCCGAGAACTGTTTGGTTCTCGACTTCTCCCGACGACTCTTCACGTTCCTTCTTTATGGAGACGTGGAGGTAGTAGGTATCTGTCTGGTGGTCGTACCGGAGTTTTGCGCCCTGTTTCGTCCACTCGTCGCGTTCCATGTACTCGGCTTGAATCGAGTCATTTGGATAGAGGTATTCAGCATGAACACGACTGCCACCATATGCGGCCAGCGAACAGTACCCATCAAAATACGTGATTGCGTTCGTGTTGTAGACAGTCGTGTTTGATGTGAACACAGGTTTTGAGGTTCGTTCGCCGTCTTTCATCTTCTCGGCAACCGACGAGAGGACATCTGCGGCATAGTTAGCCGCCCCCACGCAAAGGTCGGCGTGAAGGGCTGTCTCGTCGCGGATGTCGTCGTATCTGAGTCGCTGGAGATGATTACTCGATGTAATAACGTACCCGTCGTCGTCTCCATCCCAGCCACGGTCTACAAATCGCTGTGCGGCGTCCTGAAACGTGTTCATTGTGCGTTTCAGGTCATCGCACCGCTTGTCCGGGACGGAGAGTTTCACGACTGCAGTACGGGTTATCTCCATCTACGTACCACAAGTGGTGCTGCGTCTATAAGGATACTGGGAGTTAATCGGGTTCATGAAGTGTGTCCGTGTCTCCGAGCGTACGCGGTGGGCACTGGCGAGGTGTCGCGAACAGAAGGCCCCGACCAGCGAGAGCTCGCCGGCGAGCGCCCCGACGGCGATCACCTCGGCCAGGGCGTCGGCGTTCGCACCTGGCGGGTCCCCGCCGCCGCCCAGCTCCAGGATCTCAAGGGCGGCCCGCTGGGTCGGGAGGCCGGTGCCCCCGCCGACGGTGCCGACCTCGAGGGAGGCAAGTGAGAGGCTCGCGTACAGGTCGCCGTCCCGGACGTCCATCGTCGTGATCGCATTCGCCCCTTCGACGACCTGGGCCTCGTCCTGGCCGGTCGCAAGGAAGGCCGCGGCGACGACGTTGGCGGCCTGAGCGTTGAACCCGAGGCTACCGGCCTTGGCGCTCCCGACGAGGTTCTTCCGGACATTGCCCTCGGCCATCGCCGCCGGGCGGGCGCCCAGTTGCTCCTCGAGCAGATCGCCGTCGATCAGGACGTCCGCGGTCACCGTCCGGCCCCGGCCCTCGACGGCGTTGATCGCGGCGGGTTTCTTATCCGTACAGAGGTTGCCTGAGAGCGCGACAAGCTCCGCCGGGGTCTCAGCCTCGATCAACTCGGCGGCCTCACGGGTGGCGATCGTCGCCATGTTCATGCCCATAGCGTCTTTGGTGTCGTAGACGAATCGTAGGTAGACATTGTCTCCGACGACGTACGGATCGACCTCAAGTAACTCGCCGTGGCTGGTGGTCGACTCGGCGGCCGCGGCCAGCCGGTCGCGGTTGTCGGCGACCCACTCGGTGACCCGCTCTGCATCGGCGACCCCAGCGACCCGAAAGACCGGCGCGCGGGTCATCCCCGAGTCAGTGACCCGAGCGGTCGCGCCGCCGGCCGCGGCGATCGTCGACAGTCCGCGGTTGACGCTCGCGACCAAAGCGCCCTCGGTGGTCGCGAGCGGCAGGTAATACTCTCCGTCTGCGGCGCCGCCGGCGACCGGCGCCGGTCCGGCGACTCCGAACGGGATCTGGGCGGCTCCGAGCAGGTTCTCGACGTTCGACTCGGCCTCGGCGGCGTCGAAGGCGTGCTCGCCGACCGCCTCGAGATCGGCGCCGGTTTCGGCTGCGACCACCCGGCGGCGGGCGGCCGCGGCGGTGTCGGCGTCGGCGTGCTCCTCAAGCTCATAGAGCCGGAGCTCGCCCGCCCGCACCCGCTCGGCAAGATCCTCGACGGTCGAGTCTGCGCTCATGCTCGGACGATCGTCGCCGCGGCTGGTAAGTCTCCCGGTGGTCGGTCGATCCCGCCGGAAACGACACGAGCCTTCAAGCCCGTCGGGGCGTCAGAGACCACCATGACGCCACCGTCCGACGCCGCGCCCGCAGACCTCGTACTCAGGAACGGTACCGTCCACCCGCTCGACGGCTCGGAGTCCGTCGAGGCCGTCGCCGTCCGGGACGGCGAGATCGTCCGCCGCGGCAACGCCTGGGAGGTCGGCTTTCTTGAGGGGATCGACACGCGGGTGATCGACCTCGACGGCCGGCACCTCCTGCCCGGGTTCGTCGACGCACACACCCACCTAGAGATCGTCGGCCGGTACGAACTCGAGGCGGATCTCTCGGAGGCGGCATCGCCGGCGGCCTGTCTCGACCGGCTGGCCGCGGCCCGTGATCGACGGGAGGGCTGGGTGCTCGGGTACGGCTACGACGAGAGCCGGTGGGGCGGGGACTACCTCACCCGCGAGCAGCTCGACGCGGTCAGC
>PXQL01000057.1 GCA_003021335.1 Halobacteriales archaeon QH_10_67_13 | reverse complement strand
CGCCGTTCGCGTCGGCCCGGACCGGTCCCCAGAAGTACTGCCAGATGAACCCCCAGAACACCCGCTGGGTGAAGAGGAGGGCCCCGACCACGAGCGCGGCGACGCCGACGACGAAGGCCACGACCCACGCCAGCTCGGGGGCCACGCCGTATCGCTCTCGCAGCTCCATATCCGTACCGAGACAGCCGCCGGCTTCAGAATTCCGGTCTCCCGATCGTACTCCCTCGAGCAGGTCGGAGGTCCCGAGGGCCTCAGCGCCGGTGCGAAACGCTTAGTATCGACCCCCGGAAACGTTCGTGTATGAGTTCGCAGGACGGCGGATCGGGGCTGATGTCGAGTGCCGGACTCGTCCGGTACTTCGACGCCGAGGACAGCAACGGGCTGCGCCTCGACCCCAAGACCGTGGTCACGCTCAGCACGCTGATCGGGATCCTCGTCATCTTCCTCAACGCCTTCGCTTGATAGCCTCCCCGCGCTGAAGCGGTGGCTCCCTCCGCAGTTTTCTATCACCCGCTGGACCGCTCTCTCGTCGATTGCCCGCTGGTCGCCGGCCAGTCTCGAAAGGCAATTGCCCGTCGCCTCCAGAACACTCGGCGAGTCGATGGCCTTCCGGACAAAAGTCAGAGGAATATACGCGACCGCCCTGACCGCGCTCCTTGACGAGATCGTTCAGGCCTCGGAGCCGATCGAGGGCCGGTTCGACCGGGAGTTTCCCGTCGAGCCGGCCCGTCGAGACGACCCGCGATCGCCAGGGGGTGAGCGTTCACGGCGCCCCGTCGGCGGTCGCGGCGGTCTCGGACCAGCTCGCGGTGGCGCGGGACACGTTCGCGTGGGCGGCCGACCTGCCTCGGGGTGGAGTCTACGCTGGCGAGGTGACGGACACCCTGGGTAGCGGCGCAGTCCTCACGTGTGGCGGCGGCGAGGGGTTTCTGCCGTACTCGTCGACGAGCCGACGGATCGAGACCGGCGACCGGCTGCGCGTGCAGGTCCACAAGTCGGCCCCGCCATGGAGCGACCGCCGGCCCGAGCTGGACACCGCCATTCGCGTTCCGGGCGCGCTCGCGACGCTCGTTCGCGGCGGCGCGACCGCGAGCGGGGGTCCGTCCTTGACCGATGTCGTCCCCGCAGAGGCCCCAGCCGGCTGGGGTATCACATGGGGCGAGCCCGCCGAGGAGGCCGGATTCGACGCGCTCGCCGCGGCCGTGGAGGCCGGCGCCGAGCGGGCCCGCGCGATCGACGACGCGCTGACCGAGCCGCCCGAGGAGGTCGCGCCCGGGCGGTACTGGGCCGACGCCGCGACCCGGTGGATCTGGTTCGGGCGAGCGTCCCGGTTCGCCCTCGACGAGCGCCGGCGGTCGGTGACGACGACGATGCCCGGCCACCACCGGATCAAGGCCGGTGCCGAGGCGGCCAGTGCGGCGGTCGATTTCGTCGAGGCGGTCTGTGACCCCGACGGAGAATTTCCGTTCGCGGCGGTGACCCGGCAGTTCGGCCCCCGCGAGGGCGACGAGATCGCGATCGGGCACGGCAAGCCTGACGGCCGGCGGTACGACCTGGGGCCGGCGACGGTGACCGACCGGGCCGCAGACGGCACCGTGACCGTCGAGCGCGAGCTCACGCCCGGCGGGACCTACGACGCGCTAGGTACCGAGATCCGCGCCGGCGACACTGCGGTCACGAAACTCACCGAGGGCCGGTGGTGGTACCCGACCGTCTACCGCGGCGCCGACGGCAAGCGCCGAGGAACGTACGTCAACGTCTGTACGCCCGTCGAGCTGTTCCCCCAAGAGGCCCGGTACGTCGATCTGCACGTCGACGTGATCAAAGGCGCCGACGGCGCGGTCGAGCGGGTCGACAACGACGAACTCGACGCGGCCGTCGAGGCCGGCGAGATCAGCTCCGAGCTCGCGGAGAAGGCTCGAAGCGTTGCCGCGGCCGTGGGCAACGCCTTATGACGCGAGACCTACCGCAGCCGCCGGTGTTTTGACCCCCCGTTCGCTACGAGTGGTATGATCGACCTGCGCAGCGACACTGTAACGCTGCCGAGCGACGAGATGCGGACGGCCGCCCGCGACGCGCCCGTCGGCGATGATGTCTACCACGAGGATCCGACGGTCAACGAGCTCCAGCGCCGGGCTGCGGCGGTACTCGGCACGGAGGCGGCGCTGTTCGTCCCCTCGGGAACGATGGGCAACCAGGTCGCGATCCGAACCCACACCGAGCGCGGCCAGGAGCTGCTCTGTGAGCGCGAGAGTCACGTTTACAAGTGGGAGCTGGGCGGGATCGTCCAGCACTCCGGCGTTCAACCGCGGACGATCGACGGCGGCGAGCGCGGCGTGATCGCCCCCGAACAGGTCCGCGAGGGGTACATCGAGGAGGACCTGCACCGGCCGGGGACGGGCCTACTAACCTTAGAGAACACCCACAACAGCCGCGGCGGCCGGGCGATCGCCCCCGAGCGGATCGCCGCCGCCGCCGAGACCGCCCACGAGCTCGGACTCCCGGTTCACTTAGACGGCGCACGGCTGTTCAACGCCGCGGTCGCCCACGACGTCGAGGTACGCGAGATCGTCGAGCCGGTCGACATGGTGTTGGCCTGCCTCTCGAAGGGCCTGGGCGCGCCGGTGGGATCGGTCCTCGCCGGCCCCGAGGAGACTATCGAGGCCGCCCGGCGCCACCGGAAGCTGTTTGGCGGCGGGATGCGCCAGGCCGGGATGATCGCCGCGCCGGCGATTCGCGCGCTCGAGAACCGCGACCGCCTCGGAGAGGATCACCGCCGGGCCGACCGGCTGGCGGCCGCCCTCGACCGGATCGACGGGCTCTCGGTCGAGCCCCCGGAGACGAACATCGTCCTCGCCGAGACCGACCGCCCGGCCGAGGCGCTTCTCGCCGACTGTGAGAGCGAGGGCGTCCAAGGCGTGCAGTTCGGCGAGCACACCGCACGATTCTGTACTCACTGGGATGTCGACGACGAGGACATCGACGCGGCGATCGCGGCCGTCGAGCGGGCAGCCTGACCTATCTCACGCCGGCGCGTAGGCGCCGGAGTAGACGTTGAGCACGACGATCCCGAGGACCACGAGGATGATACCGAGTACGCCGGCGGCGTCTATCGGCTCGCCGAAGAAGGCGATCCCGATCGCGGCCAGCGCGAGGATGCCGGCCGCCGACCACGTCGCGTAGACCAACCCGACCGGTAGCTCGACCAACGCCTCGCTCACACAGTAAAACGAGACGAGGTACAGTCCCACCGCGGCGGCGCCGAACGAAGCCTGATCGAATCCCTCCGAGAGTTTCAGCAGCGTCGTTCCGGTCACCTCCGTCAGGATCGCGCCGGCGAGAAACAGGTACGCATCTGACATGCCTGGAACTGCGTCGGGGGTGAAATAACCGTTTTCAAACCCGCTCCCCGTTGTTCGGCGTTTCTCGTCGAGAGACGTGGCCGGCGGAGTCTTTCGGTCCGCCGGGTGAGCGGATACGATGGACCCACTCGATGAACTCGGCCTCTCGGGGTACGAGCGGCGGGCCTACCGGACGCTGTTGCAGACAGGCAACGCGCCGGCCGCGACGATTGCCGAGCGAAGCGACGTCCCGGAGGGGCGGATTTACGACGCGCTCAACGGTCTCGTCACAAAGGGGCTGGCGACTGCCCGCTCCGACACCCCTCGACGGTACGCTCCGGTCGACCCGGCGGCCGCCGCCGACGCGCTGCTCGAGCGCCGGCTCGGGGAACTGGCGGAAGCCGAGCGCGAGTACCGGCGACTCGCCGCGCGGGCTCGCTCGGCGCTCGCTCCGACGCCCCCGGCCGAGGCCGGCGCCTGGCTCGCTCCCCTTGGGAGCGACGACGCAACGCTGCTTGCCCGCGAGTCTTCGTCGCTGGCTGAGGATCGGTTCGCGATGGCCGTGGGACCGCCCTACAGCGACGCGCCGCTGACGGCCTACCGTTCCGAGGTCGAGGCATTCGTCGAGGGACTCCCGGCCGAGACAACGGTCGATCTCCTGCTCGAGTCGACGGCTGCGGACGCACTCGCCGAGTACGTCGATCCCCTCGCCGCGAGCGAGGCCGAAGTGGGGCTCCGCCGGTCCGAGGCGATCGACGTGAGCTTCACCGTCATCGACGGCACGGCGGCGTACGTCGAGCTCCCGCGGCCGTTCGCGGCCGGCGATCGGCTGGGCTTTTTCAAGGTGCGCGACGAGCGGATCGCGACGGGCCTCGAACGCCGGTTCGACGACCGGTGGGCGGACGCAACACCGATCGACGCGTAGCCCACGGCTCGCCGCCACAACGGCGGTGTCGGGTCGGCGACATCCCTCGCGAGTCCCGCGCAGTGAAGTTCTCGGCCTCTCGGGTGTTCGGGCTGGAACGCCCGGTAACCGACGGACGTGTTTTGTACCGGGGGGCGGTATGTTGGATCATGAGTCAGGCGACTCCGACGGCGGAGGAGGCGATGCACACCACTCTCGAGATGTCCTTCGAGGACGCGGTGCCGTTCGTCCAGCTCGAACACGAGCTGGCGGACTTCGAGACGGTCACCGTGACGCGACTCGACCAGATGATCGAGGGGATGCTCGGCGAGACAGTCGACCGAACCGCGCTCATCGTCGTCTGTCACCCCGAGATCGCCCGCGACGCGCTCGCGATCGATCACGCCCTCGGGGGCATGCTGCCGTGTACGACCGCCGTCTACGAGCGTCCGGACGACGACCGGGTCCACGTCCATCACTTCTCGGTGACGAAGGCGATCCGCGATCTTGGCTGCGCTCCCGCCGAGGCCGGGGACGATGTCGAGGGGTTGGTCGCGCTGACCGGCGAGCTGATGGAAGAAGTGTGGGCGAACATTGAGGCCCGCGGGCACTGACCCGTCGTCGAGGCTCGTCGGCAGTCGAAACGATCTTTTTGCTCGTCTGTCAGGTTGTATCCGGTGAGTCCCGTGGCAACGAGCTTGTCCGTCCGTCTCGGTCCTGCGCTCGCGGTCGTCTGTGTCCTCGCCCTCGCCGGGTGTACGGCGTTTCTCGCCGACAGCGCGGAGCTACCCGGTCCAGGGGCCGTCGAGGAGACACACGACTCGCTCGAGGCCTACGGCATCGAGGGAACCTACGTCGTCTCCGGACTCGAAAACGAGAGCCCGATCAGGACCGAGACGAGCGTAATCGCCCGCCCAGGAACCGGCGAGATGTACGAGGAGACGGTCAACGAATCCGGGGCCCGAACGATCAGCGTCTCGAACGGGACGACCAGGTGGGTCTACACCGTGGGCGAACGGACCGTTACCCGCTTTCCTGCACAAGAGTCACTGCGCGATACCGCCGTCGTCGTCGACCTCGTCGCCGCGGTGAACAACGCGAGCGGCTCCGATCCGCCCCAGCTGTTCCCCGCGTTCCGCGGGGTGGGAACCGGCCAGGACCCCGCCGGAACGACCGCCGCCTCCGTCGGCGTCTCGGAGTCGGTCGCGGTCAGCTACGAGGGTACCGAGACGGTCGCGGGCCGACAGACCCACGTCATCGCAACCGAACGGCCTGCCGCCGACAACGCCAGCGCCGACGCCCCGAAAACCCAACAGCGGGTATACGTCGACTCGGAGTGGTACGTGATACTCAAAGTCGAGGCCGAAACCCGAGTCGACGACCGGACCTACCGAACTAAATTCGTCGTCGAGAGCGTCGAGTTCGAGCCCGACGTCGACGACGGGCTGTTTGAGTTCGAGCCTCCGGAGAACGCGACTGTCGTTGATCCGACCAGCCGGTACGAGACAATCCAGAACTACGAGGCGCTCGCCGGAGCCGTTCCCGACCCGCCCGACCCGGACACGCCCCCGAACCCCGGCCTCCGACGCGCCCGCCCCGGACGGCGAGCCTATCACGGTCGGCGACCGGACCGGCTACTACAGCGACGATCCGACCCCGACCGTCACCTGGACCTGTGCGGGCGACCGCTACCAAGTCCTGGGAGAGCTCGACCGCGAGCGGCTCGTATCGGTCGCCGCGTCGATCGCGTGTTCGTAGTCGTTCCCCGACGACTCCGACGGTCTTAATCGGGTGAAACCACTACGAGTGTGCGATGACAGAGGCCCAGGGCCTGGCGGCGTTTACCGCCCTCGGCCCGGCGGTCCGGGCGGCTCTCTCCGATCGGGGATTCGATGCGCCGACCGAGCCACAGCGACGCGCGATCGGACCGCTCGCGGCCGGCCACGACGGGCTCGTGGTCGCGCCCACCGGCAGCGGCAAGACCGAGACGGCGATGTTGCCGGTCTTCGACGCGCTCGCCGGCGGCGAGGCCTTTGGGATCCGGGCACTGTACGTGACGCCGCTGCGGGCGCTCAACCGCGACATGCGCGACCGGCTGGAGTGGTGGGGCGAGACGCTCGGTCTCGAGATTGCGATCCGGCACGGTGACACCTCCGATTATCAGCGCCGCAAGCAGGCCGAGGACCCGCCGGACGTGCTCGTCACCACCCCCGAGACCCTGCAGGCGCTGTTTACCGGAAAGAAGCTCCGGCGCGCACTCGAGGACGTCGAGCACGTCGTCGTCGACGAGGTCCACGAGCTTGCGGTCTCGAAGCGGGGAGCCCAGCTGGCGGTCGCGCTCGAGCGGCTCCGAGAGCGGGCCGGTCCGGTCCAGCGGATCGGCCTCTCCGCGACGGTCGGCGACCCCGAGGAGGTCGCGGGGCTGCTCACCGGTGACCGCCCCTGCGAGATAATCGAGGTCGACGTCGGGGGACGACTCGAGATCGACGTGCGCCGGCCAACGGTGACCGACGACGACGAGCGGCTGGCCCGGGAGCTGGTGACCGACCCCGAGATCGCGAGTCACGTCCGTGCGATCGACGAGCTCGTCGCCGCCCACAAGGCGACGCTCGTGTTCGTCAACACCCGCCAGACCGCCGAGGCGCTTGGCTCGCGGCTGAGAGAGTACGGCACCGACATCGGCATCCACCACGGCTCGCTGGCACGCGAGACCCGCGTCGAGGTCGAGTCACAATTCAAGAACGGCGAGCTCGCGGCGCTTGTCTGTACCTCTTCGATGGAGCTGGGCATCGACGTGGGTCACGTCGATCACGTGATCCAGTACAACAGCCCGCGACAGGTGACTCGGCTGCTTCAGCGTGTTGGCCGGGCCGGCCATCGCGAGGGCGAACCGTCTCGGGGCACGATCGTCGCTGGCCACCCCGACGACGTGCTTGAGTCGGCGGTGATCGCGCGCCGGGCTCGCGCCGGCCAGGTCGAACCCGTGGCGGTCCATCACGGTAGCCTCGATACGGTCGCCAACCAGATCGCGGGGCTCGTCATGGGCCGAGGAGAGCTCTCGGCCCGACAGGCCTACGAGCTGCTCACGCGGGCGTACCCGTTCGTGGATCTCGACGAAGGGCAGTTCAAAACGATCGTCCGGGAGCTTGCGGACAACGATATCGTCTGGCTCGACCACGAGGCCGACCGACTGGAGAAGCGCCGGGGCACCTGGGAGTACTTCTACCGGAACCTCTCGATGATCCCCGACGAGACCACCTACGACGTCGAGGACGTCGCGAGCGGCAGCCAGATCGGCACCCTCGACGAGCGCTTCGTCGTCAACTTCGCCACCCCCGGAGAGGTATTCATCCAGAGCGGGGAGATGTGGCGGATCAGCGAGGTCGACGAGGAAGACGAACGGGTCACGGTCTCACCCATTGAGGACCCGGCCGGCGAGGTGCCCTCTTGGACCG
>PXQL01000033.1:745-3664 GCA_003021335.1 Halobacteriales archaeon QH_10_67_13 | reverse complement strand
ACCGTACCTCTACCGCGGGGGTGTCTACTCCGTCACCGTCGACCATCCCCACGGCACCTCGAGGCAGGGCGACCTCGTCACCTACCTCGACGGGGCCACCGGCGAGGTGTTCCGCGAGGTACAGTTCAAGGAGGTCTCGGAGGTCCCGACGGAGGACCCGCGGACGAACCGCTCCGACGGGCTCTACGTCGCCGTCAACCGGACCCACCCGGGCGGCCCGCTGTCGGTCAGGGTCCGCTCGAACGCCACGGGCGATCCGGTCGACGCGAGCGTCTCCATCGACGGCCAGCCGGTCGGTTCCACCGGATCCGACGGCCGACTCTGGACCGTCGCCCCCAGCCGGGGGTTCACCGTCGGCGTTCGGTCCGGCGGGAGTAACGTCACCGTCGGACCGATGCTCCCCTACGCCGCGGGCTAAGCCTTATGTACGATACCGGGACCACCCCGTCCCGTGACCCCGGGTTCACGGTCCCACACCGCCCGCTCGACCGACCGACGAGCCGTCGCGCCCGTCGTCGGCGTCGTCCTCCTCGTCGGGCTGGTGGCCGTTCTCGGGGCCGCGGTCGGGATCACCGCTCTCGGCACCGCCGGTGACCTCCCCGACGGCCGTGGGTCGGGGTCGGGACCGGCCGCGCTGTCGCTCTCGGTCGATGCGGGGGCCGACCGGCTGACGCTGGTCCACCGCGCCGGCCCGCCGCTCGACGTCCGACAGTTGGTCGTGCGGGTCCGCGTGGCGGGGACGCCCCTCGAACACCAGCGGGTGGTGGTCGAGGTCACAGTCGACGACCGACGAGTGGCAACGCTGTCCGCCCGGGCGTAGGTGACCACCGTGGACGGCCCGGGTAGCACGAACGGACGTCTGGTTCTACACGAAGCACTTGTTCGCCGGGCCGGGACCGAGGGGTATGCGACGACGGACGCTCCTGACCGCGCTCGGTGCCGCGACGGTTCCACTCGCCGGCTGTACGACCGGGACCGATCCCGTCGGTGCCGACGGGGGTACTCCCGCCGATACCGACACCCCGGATGCCGACGGCGGTGCTCCCACTAGCACTGCCAGTGACGGCACGGCGGAGCGTACCGACGCGCCCGAGGACTGTCCCGCGTCACAGGAGCTCGGCGTCGAACGGCCCGAGGACCTCGACGCGTCCACGGTCGAGGCGTTCGTCGAGGAGCACGAACGCGTCTACCACCGCGACGTGGTGATCGAGTACGAACCCGAGTCGTCGCTGGATTCCTACGAGCTGAGCGGGAGCGTGACCGGCTCCCCGAGGCCCGTCGGGGACGGGTGGGAACTGGAGTACGCCGGCAGCGGCGGGATCTACAGGCCGACGCTGCTGCTGGGAGCCACGACGGCTGACCCACCCGACGGGGCCGACACGGTCCCGGTGAGCGAGGTCGACGACGACCGATTGGCCGGGACGCTCCGGGAGGCCGCCGAAACGGGGGAGGCCGAACTCCACGTCGACACGCCCGGCGAGGAGGTCGACCGATACGTCGAGCTACTGGCATCGCTCTCCGACGACTTCGGACGGCTCTCCGGACGAGGGGATAGCGACACGCCGTACGTCGACGTCGACGGTACCACGGTCGGGCTCACGGCGACAGCGACGAGCTTCCACGGTGATTACGAGTGGAGCGCGTGGTACTACGTCGACGAGCGGGTCGTCCGGCGGACGACCGACGAGGAGACCGACCCCCGCGACGGGAAACTGCTCGAGTGTCGGAGCCCGGGCTGATACGGTCGTGCGTCCCGATGTACCGTCGATCATCCGGACGGGATCGGGTATCGCCGGTAACGGACGACACACGACCGTACGAGCCCCGCGGAGACGCGTCACCGCCGCCGGGCGCCACGACGGTCCGTGTCAGGCCTCGACCGAGTCGTCGGCCGCCTCCGAAGATCGGGGCTTCCCGGTTTCGACCGACGCCTCCGTTCCGGCTCCGGACTCCGCATCCGGGTCGCCGGGGACCGTGGCGACGGTCGTTATCGCGCGGGGGGTCCCCGGCCGGCGCTGCTGGATGTGGTGTTCGAAGGCGTCGGCGAGCCGCTGGAACAGCGTGGAGTTCGGGTAGTCCGGCCCGACGACGAGTACCGTCCCGCCCGGTTCGACGACCCGCCGGAACTCCCGGAGCGCGGCGACCGGGTTCGGCCAGTACTCGATGGAACCGGAGGACCAGAGCGCGTCGAACGAGTCCTCCCCGAACGGGAGCCGTTCGGCGTCGCCGCGGTAGAACGTCACGGGACCCCGCTTGCCGAACTTCGAGAACGCCCGCTCCAGCTGGTGGGCCGACTGGTCCAGCCCATGGACGTGTTCGGTGTGGGAGAGCAGCCCCTCCGTGGCGAAGCCGGTCCCGCAGCCCACGTCGAGGACGACGTCCTCGGGGCCGACGTCGAACCACTCGAGGGCCCGGTCGCGCATCTCCTCGTTCCAGACGAACGGGTTGATCTCGTCGTACACCTTCGAGAGGTACTTGTAGAAGAGCCGAGCCCGTGCCTTGTTCTCGAGGATACCCATCGCCGTCCAGTAGCCGTTCCGCGGGCATAACACCCCCGGATTCGGCACCGCAGCGGGGCGGACGCCCGGGGCTCCCCGTCGAGCCGGTCGGCCGACGAGCGACGCCCTGCCCCCCACACGTGGGAGGGCGGGGTTCCGCAACTACCATATATGCGGTGACGCAAACGTGGGACGATACGAACATGGCGAGGCCAGAGGTTCTGGACCGGATACAGCAGGCGGAGGCCGAGGCCGACGGGATCGTCGCCGAGGCCGAGGCCGACCGGGAGGAACGGATCGAGGAGGCCCGCGAGGAGGCCGAGCGCATCCGTCAGCAGGCCCGCGAGGAGGCCGAGGAGATGCGGGCGGAGCGCCTAACCGAGGCGCGGGCGGAGATCGAACAGGAGCGGGAGACCATCAT
>PXQL01000033.1:0-687 GCA_003021335.1 Halobacteriales archaeon QH_10_67_13 | reverse complement strand
TCGTCCACGTAACCGACTACGACGGCGGCTGGGAGGGGTTCGACCCCGGCGACCCGACCGAGGGCGCCGACGAGGCCGCCGAGAGGCTCGTCACCGTCCGGGCGCTGGAGTCGATCCTCGGGGTCGAGGCGGACGAGGCCGACGACGGCCCGGCCCGCATCGTCTCCGACGAGGAGCTCGAAACCGAACTCGAGGAGATCCGCCAGCGGGTCAACGCGCTGGACGACCGGCGCGACGAACTCGACGACGAGCTCCGGTCGGTCGAGGAGCGCATCGGGGCCATCGAGCCGTTCGTCGAGCTCGGTATCGACCTCGACCTGCTGTCGGGCTACGACAACCTCTCGGTCGCGGTCGGCGAGGGCGACGAGGCAGCCGTCAGGCGCGAACTCGAAGAGGCGCCGGGGCTCGAGCGGTTCGAAACCTTCACCGGGAGCGGCGACAGCGAGGCCGTCGCGGTGTTCGGCTACCCCGACGTCGACCTGACGGACGCGCTCGTCGGCGCCCTGGGTCGGGTCGCCGGGGTCGAACCCCTCCCAGCCGCCGTCGTAGTCGGTTACGTGGACGACGTTGAGGTCGTAAACCGCCTCGATCGCGTCGTCCATCACGCGCTTGGATCCCGTCACCGAGACCCGGCTCATCCGCTCAGGTCTGAGCATGCACCGCCTCCTCGAAGAGGTCGACCACGTA
>PXQL01000032.1 GCA_003021335.1 Halobacteriales archaeon QH_10_67_13 | reverse complement strand
GTGATCGAGCGCCCAGCTGCGATCGCACTGCGAGCAGGTGACCGTCGGCACGCGATCGGGATCGTCTGGGGAGTCGCCGGGTGACTCGTGGTCGTCCATACGATGGCTTCGGGGGCGGCGGGCCTGAACCTGTCGCGTTCTCCGTTGCGAGCCCGCACAGAGATCCGACGGGCGAGTGAGCCGCTGCCGATCGGAAAAGAGGTTTGTATCCGCCCCGCGGAGGACCGGTATGGTCGAAAACGTCATCTGGCCCGCCTACCTCGATACGGGACTGTCCCGGAGCGAGGGGCGCCGGGTCTCGCGGGCGCTCGCGGTCTCCGAGCCGACCGTCGACGAGATCGCGCGGGCCGTCCAGCAGGTCGGCTACGACGCCGTGATCGAACGCGACGCGACCTACCCACAGGAGTACGAACCCCGCGGACGGGTGCTCGTGAAAGGCGCCGAGGACGCCAGCCGGAGTGACCTCCTCCAAGCGACGTCCGCCTACCTCGACGCGCTCCGGGCGTGAGACGATGAAACGCATCGGCGAGGTCGTCCGGTCGGCACAGGGAGTCGCGGTCGTTCGCTGTCGGGATCGATCACGCCCCGAGATCGGGACCGCGCTCGTCGACGAGCAACTCACGGCCGTCGGAAAAGTGGTCGACGTGTTCGGCCCCACGACGCGGCCGTACCTCGCGCTCTCGGCCGAGGGCGAGCCGGCGGCGCTGCTCGGAGCGGCCGTCTACAGCCGTCCGGGACTCAACGACTCGAAGTGAGTCTCCGCGAGCCACCGGAGGACTCAACTACCGTCCGAGCATCGCCTCGCTCGCCGGCGCGAGCTCGACGGTCTGACCCAGGTCGGCCGCGACGGCCTTCTCGTAGAGGAGCATCCCGGCAGCGACGGTCTCGATCGCGGTGCCGCCGCTGTCGAAGACGGTGATCTCGTCGCCGGTTCGCCCCGGCGCCTCGCCAGCGACGACGGCACCCAGCTCGGCGTGGACGTGATCGTCTCCGATCGCGCCCCGCTCCCTGGCCGCGATGTAAGAGCCTGCGTCCTGGTCGACCCGATCGCGGAGGTCCGGGACGTACTTCGCCCGGGCGATCGTCTCGGCGTCGAGCTCGCGTCGGTCCGGGTGATACTGGCCGACGGCGGTCACGTGCGTCCCGGGCGCGAGCGTCTCGGCGTGGAAGACGGGCTCGGTCGCCGTCGTCGCGGTAACGACGATGTCGGCTCCCTCGACCGCCGCGGCCGCGGTCTCGACCGGCTCGATCGGCGCCTCGATCTGCTCGCCCATCTCGGCGGCGAACGCCCGGCGGTGCTCGGCGGTCGGCGAGTAGACGGCGACCCGATCGAGATCCCGAACCGTCGCGGTCGCGAGCAGCTGGCCACGGGCCTGCGTGCCGCTGCCGACGATCGCGAGTTCGGTCGCGTCCGGGCGGGCCAGCGCGTCGGTCCCGACGGCGCCGGCCGCGCCGGTCTTGTAGGGGTTGAGCCCCGCGCCGTCGAGCAGCGCGATCGGCGCGCCGGTCTCGGCGTCGAATAACGGCAGCATGAAGTGTGCGTCGCGGTCGCCGAACCCGGCGGCGTAGGTGTACCCGCCCATCGCACCGGTCTCGGGCAGGACGGCGAGATATCCCGTCAGCACGCCCGGCGGGTCGGCATTCTCGAGCAGCGTTCGGGGTGCCGCGGGTGCCCCTTCGCCGCGCTGCCTGTACCCCGACCGGACGGCCGCGACGTACTCCGCCGGCGTCGCCAGGTCGGCCAGCTCGTCGCTGTGGAGAACTCGCACGGAGGTCATACTCGCAGTTGTACCGCCACCGTCATGACGCCGGCGGTCACCACCGAGGCCGGTCGTCGACTCGATCGGGCCGAATCCCGACGACGAGATACTCGACTCCCGTCTCGCGGACCGCGGCCTCGAAGCCGACGGCGGCGAGGACCTCACGGACCGTTTCTGGAGGGTGAAACCGCGAGTCGAAGCCGACGAGTCGTTCGCCGGCCGCCAGCAGCCGGCCGAGCGCGGTCGTCGGATCGAACTCCTGGACGACGAAGACCCCGCCGGGGGCGAGCACGCGGTAGGCCTCCCGAACCAGCCCGAGCTGGTCGCCGACGTGGTGCAGGGCGTCGGTGATCAGGACGGCCTGGACGGCCCCGTCGGCGACCGGCAGCCGACTTCCGTCCCCCCGAACCGCCGCGAGCCCGTGCTCGCGGGCCTCCCTGAGCATCGCCGCGGCGGGGTCGATCACGATCCGCTCGGGAACGTCGACGGCCCGGGCTCCGCGACCGGTGCCACCGCCGACGTCGAGCAGTCGCTCGACGGGAACGGTTGCCGTCTCGATCGCCGCCGTGAGTCCGGCGTCCGCGCCCGGAACCAACAGATCATAGACCGGAGCGAACAGCTCGAACTGCCAAACATCGCCGCCGTGCACCCGCCACGGTAGGACACCACTGCCGATAGTTCCACGGGTCTCGAACCGATCGGAGTCCCGTGGCTCCGCGTACGGAACGTCCCCGAGAACCGAACGCTCACTGGGCGCTCGCGACGAGGGAGACGTAGCTGATCTCGCCGGCCTCGACGGCCGCCTCGAGGTCCTCGATCGCGGTCAGCAGCCGGTCGCCCCGTTCGCCGAGCGCGCCGAGCAGGGACTCGTAATCGACGCGGGCGGCGATCTCGTCGCGCATCGCGAGCAGGTCCTCGCGGTGGTTTCGGGGCTCCCCGACGGCGAAGCCGGCCCGCTCAACCCGGTCGATCAGCGTCTCGGGGGCGACGGCATTCGAGAGACAGACCGCCTCGGAGACCGGGTCGGGAAGTGCCGGCACGTCGCCGACTGCCACCATCTCCGAGAGCGCGAGCCGGCCGCCAGGGGCGAGCACTCGGCGGGCCTCCCGGAAGGCAAGTGACTGATCTAGGACCAGACACATGACACACTCCGCGAGCACGACATCGACACTCCCGTCGGCGAAGGGAAGCCGCGAGAGGTCGCTGCGCACGCCTCCCCGAGCCGGCGGCTCCCGGTCGAGCCCGATCGCGCGGGCGCCGCGCTCGCGGGCCAGTTCGACAGACGCTCCCGGTCCACAGCCGACATCAAGCACGCGCGTCCCCGCCGAAACCCCGGCTCGGTCGAGCAGCGAGGCGGTGCTCTCGCGGCCGCCGGGGTGCAGCGATGAGTCGGTGACGCGATCGAGCGTCGTCCACGGGTTCGCGAGCGCCCGTTCGAGCAGTCCCTGCATCTCAGTCGTCTCCGGTTCCCGCGTCGTTGGCGCCCGGGTCCGGCTCGGGGTCGGTCGCCACCGGTTCGCCGACCGCGGGGCGCCCGCCCCAGCCCTCCCTGTCCCGGATCGCGTACTCGCCGTCGTCGGTAGTCATGTTGTACGCACAGAACGGCACCAGTTCGCCGGACTCGGTCGGAACCGAAATACAGCAGTTGTCGAGTCGCTCGGCGTCGGCGGCGTCGGCGTCCATGAAGCCGGTAAATGAGACTGGGAGCACGTCATCGAGCAGCCCCCCGATCTCGGTCGGCAGCTCCGCCTCGCTCGGCCCACAGCAGCCCCCGACCACCGAGGCGACCCCCGAGGAGTCGGCCCCACAACAGCTCGCGGTCGTGGTCGCGGCCTCCCTGCCGGCGGTCGTGTTCGCGATCAGCTCCATCCAGTCGCCCTCGTCGACCATCCCGGAGACGTTCGCAAAGAGTGCGTCACTGAGGAATCTGGTGACCGGCGTGACGCCGTTTTCGGTCGGGAGCAACGCGGTCGCGCTCTGGCAGTACGCCGAACAGCAGGGCACCGGCAGTAAGTCTCGGGGCTCGAGGCCCTCAAACTGTGCGGCGAGCCGTCGGGCGGCCTCGTCGAGCGAGAACCGACCGTGGTGGTCGGCGTACCGGCCGAAATGCGCCACCGGCTGGAAGTTCACCGACTCGACGACGTCGCGGTTCTCGAGGCCGAACTCGACGATCGCGCCCATCTCGTGGTCGTTGGTGCCCGGCACGACCGTCGGGACGAGCACCACCGACAGGCCCGCCTCCCGGCAGGCCTCGACTGCGGCCCGCTTTTCCGGCACGAGGTTGACCTCGCGGATCTGCTCGTAGGTCTCCGGCTCGAGCCCGTCGAACTGCAGGTAGATCGCCGTCACGCCCGCCTCGGCCAGTCGATCGGCATAGCCGTCCTCGCGGGCTAGCCGGATGCCGTTGGTGTTCACCTGGATGTGTTCGAACCCCATCGAGCGGGCCTCGCCGACGAGCTCGGGCAGGTCGTCCCGGACCGTCGGCTCGCCGCCGGAAAACTGGATCGGGCGCGGGCCGCCGCTGTCGAGCACCGTCTCCAAGAGCCCGCGTACCTCTTCGACGGAGTGTTCGTACCCGCCCGGACCAGAACTCGCGAAACAGTACGAACACGAGAGATTACAGTTCTGTGTCACCTCGACGACCGCGAGACAGGCGTGGTCGTTGTCGACCGCGTAGCCCCTTTCGGGGTCGAACGGCGCGTCGGGCTGGAACTCTCGGGCCCACTGCCAGTGATCGAGCGACTCCCACACCTTCCGGGAGTGCTCGCCGTGGTCGGGACAACTCCGGCGCAGGTACACCGAGCCGTCCCGAGCCTCGTAGGTTCCCGGAACCTGCTCGAGACACTCCGGGCAGAGACTCGTCGTCGTCGCCAGTTGAGACGCCGCCTCGCTCATGCCCTTCGATGGTAGTACCGGCTGTTCAACCCCGGGGTGGCTGTGTCTCTCTCGTACACAAACGGGAGAAGAGAATGAGTGTCCGGTCGAATATTCTGTGTGAGCACGCAGTCCCCCGATACGTCCGACGAGCCCGACGAACCGGAGACGCGAGGAGACGACAGACCGGCAACGACCCGAGGAGAGCTCCGCGCGCGGCTGGTGCCGTCGTTGGGGCGATCGGGGGCGACAGTCACGGTCGACGTCTACATCGTCTCCGGCCGTCACGGCATCCTCAGGGTCCCGGAGAGTTTCTGCCGGGAGTGTCACGTCTTCACCAGGCGGGCCGACCAGGCCGCCGAGCGGGTCGATGCGGACGTCGAGGTCCGGGTGTTCTCGTGGTGGACGCGGTTCCTCGGGGCGCTGCGACACGGGGGCTACCACCCGCCGGTGATGGTGGTCGGCGGCCGGCGGCTCTGTCAGGGCCGCGACGTTCCGACCACCGACGGGGTCGTCGCCGCGATCGAGGCGGCCCTCGACCGTAACAGTGAATTCGACCGAAGCAGGTCTCACGACTCGTGAGCTCCCTCAACTCCCGGGTCCATGGCGGCGGCCGATCCGAGCGTCTCGTCACCCCGTCAGATCTGCGTCCGGGTTCGCGTCCTGCGGCCCGGGATCTTCGAGGGGCTCGTGGACGGCCGCGTAGCCCTCCGCGGTCCCCGTGAGTTCCGCGAGCTCGTAGAGCCGGATCGACCGCTCCTGTTTCGTCCGGACCGGAAAGTCGTACCGTTCGGCCTCGTAGTCGAAGGACTCGCCGGCGGCCCGCTCTTGTGCG
>PXQL01000024.1 GCA_003021335.1 Halobacteriales archaeon QH_10_67_13 | reverse complement strand
GGGCCTCGTAGCTCGCGGTCGCGACCGCGCCGGCGGTCTCGCCGGGCTCGTAGCCCATCCCGACCACCACCGGCTCTCCCTGGAGGGCGGGCTCGCGCAGCCGCTCGCAGGCCGCGTAAAAACAGTCGACGTCGACGTGACAGACGATCTGCTCGCGGTCGGGCGCGCCGGGGAGTCGCCCACGCCGGGACATACCTTCGCTTGCTCCCGGGCGGGATTAAGCGACTCGGGAGCCGCGTCGGACTTATCTTGCCGTCGGCCCGAGAAGACGTGTGGCGCTCTCTCAGGAGACCCTCGAAGCGCTCGACCGGCTGAGTCCGGTGCTCGTGTTGGCCGTGCTGGCGCTATCGGCGATCGCGGTCGCGCGACTGACTCGGTGGAATCCGCTCGACCAGCTCAGGTCGCGGCTCCTGTTCGGCGTCCCCTGGGGGACGCTGATCGTCGTCGCCGGGCTGGCCGGGGTCTACTACCTGCTGCAGGGCGGCGGGCAGCCGGGCGGTCCGGTCGCGACGGGCTTTCGCTCGTGGTCGATCCGGTACCCGGAGGGACTGCTCCTGTCGTCGTTTGCCCACTCGAGCGACGGCCACCTGATCTCGAACCTGACCGCGACCCTCGCCTTCGCGCCGCTGGTCGAGTACGCCTGGGGACACTTCGGTGACGGCGGGGCCGGGATCAAGATCGGCGACGGCGGAACCGCCGAGCGCGAGTCAGACGGTCGAACCAACGGGCTGGAACGAGTACGGTGGCTCGCCCGCCCCGGCGCCCGGATCGCGGCGTTCGTACTCGCGGTGCTCGCGGTCGGAGTGGCCGGCAGCCTGTTCGTCCCCGGGGCGGTCATCGGCTTCTCCGGAGTGGTGTTTGCCTTCGCCGGGGTCGCGATCGTCGCGGCGCCGCTTGGGTTGATTCTCGCCACGCTCGGGCTGCAGGTACTCCGGCTCGTCCGGGCGGCCTTCGAGTCGCCGGTGGTGCTCGCACGCGCCCAAGAGACGTTCGTCAACCCCTCCTGGGCGGACATCGCCATCCAAGGACACCTGTTTGGCCTGCTCGTCGGGGTGGTGGTGGGCGTGGCGCTGGTTCGGCACCGAGGGCTCGACCCCGATCTGCGGTACGTGTGGTTCGCCGCGCTCGTCTTCGCGGTCACGCGGTCGCTGTACGCGCTGTACTGGTACCAGGGCGGGGACAGCTACCTGCTCTTTCGCGGGCTCGGGGTCGCCGGGGTGTTCGTCCTCGCGGGGCTGATCGCCGGCGCGGCGCTGGCGACCGACCGGACACTCGTACCCCGGATCGACCTCTCGGCCCGGGAGCTGTCGGTCGGCGTGGTGCTCGCGGTCGTGTTCGCGCTCGCGCTGGTCGCGATTCCCTACAACCTGGTGACGGTCTCGGCCACCAACGAGACGGCGGGCGGCATCGAGATCCGGGACTACACCGTCAGCTACGCCGAGGGCGCCGAGGACAGGTACATCGGCTCGGTCGGCTCGCTGATCGGCGACGCGGGATCGATAAGAGTCAGCGGCGTGATCGTCGCGAGCGACCGGCGCAACGCCTGGGAACTGGCCGCCTCGCGGGGCGAACTCGCCTCCCGTGGACAGGTCACGATCCCGGTCGGGGGGGCGGGCTGGCGGGAACTGGTGGTCGTCAACCGTACCGCCTGGGAGTTCGTCGACGGCAACCAGACCTACACCGTCACCGGACGCCAGGTCGGCGAGGACGGCGAGCGGCGGCTGTTCGCGGCGCCGGGCGTGAACTCCTCGGTGCGGATCGACAACAACACGATCGGGATCCGGCCCGCTCCGGAGTTTTACGAGATCGTGGTCTACGAGAACGGAACCGCGAACGCCGCGCGAATTCCGACGACAAACGAGAGCGTCCGCGTCGCCGGGATCGGCTTCGAACGCGACGGTCAGGTGCTGATCGCCACGCAGGACGGCACCCGGATCCCGATCGCCCGGTATCGCCCGGAAAGCAGTACCTGAGCGCCGAGCCACAGAGCATAATATGTCGTAGGACCTTCGATCCCGCGATGAGTCAGACGACCTCGGTCGCGACCACGCTCAAAGGCGTCGTCGGCGTCGCCAGGCCGCCCTTTTTGTTGCCTCGCGCTCGTCGGGCTGCTCGCCCTGCACGCCTCGGTGAACGCGCTCAACGAGGCCGCGAATTACCGCTCGGGGATCGACGAGCGGACCGACGCAACGCCCTTCTCCGGCGGGAGCAAGACCCTGGTCACGACCGACCTCGAAGCCCGGACGGCCGCGTTGTTCGGGTATGCGACCGCTGCCGTCGGGGCCGCGATCGGCGCGTACTTCCTGCTCGTTGTCGGTCCCGTGTTGGTGCCGGTGATCGCCGCCGGTGCGGTGTTCGTGCTCGCCTACACCGAGTATCTCACCCGCTACGGGCTCGGAGAGATCAGCGCCGGACTGGGAGCCCTGCCGGTGTCGGGGTCGCGCTCGTCCAGGCGGGCGAACTCGGGACAGCAGCCGTCGCGGCGTCCGTGCCGGCCTTCTTGATGATGTTCAACCTGCTGTTGCTCAACGAGTTTCCCGACGTCGAAGCCGACCGGTGGGGCGGCCGGGCGAACCTGATCCACCGGTTCGGGCGGCGCCGCGCGGCCCGGGTGTACGTCGGGGCCGCGCTCGCCGTGCCGACGACGATCGGACTCGCCGTACTCGGCGGCGCAGTTCCAGGACTCGCCGTCGCCGGAATCGTCCCCTCGATCGCGCTGGTCCAATTGGGTGGGCGCGTGCGCGCCCGACGACGACGCCCCCAGTCGCAGTCCTGCGGGATAACGTGGTCTGGATCCTCGGGACGAACGCCGCGCTGGCCGCGGGGATCGCCGTCGGCACCGGCCTCGTCTGACGGGAGCTACCCCTCCACACGTCGGTACTCGAAGTACATCGCGCCGACGAACCCCGCGAGCGCCAACAGCGTCCCCAGGAGCGCTCGGCCGTCGTAGATCGCGATCCCCGCGACGCCAAAGAGCGCGAGCGAGACGACGGCGGCGACGGCGGTTCCGGTCTCGAACTCTGGCAGCTCCATACACCCGCCTACCGGGCGGCGATCATAACCGTGGCGAACCGTCCTCAGGGGGGTCTCGGCCGGACTCAGTCGTCGGCCCAGGCGATCCGGACCACCTCGACGTCGATCGTCCGCGCGGACTCGGCATGGAACTCGTAGGTCGCCGGCAGTCGACACTCGGCCGCGAAGGCCCGCGTGACCCGTCCCCCGTTGTCGGCGGCAAAGGACTCGAGAAAGGACAGACTGTCTCCGTTGTGTACCGAGTAGGAGACGCCCGCCAGCGCCGCCGCCGCCCGGAGGAATCGCCTGTCGGCGTGCTCGTTGCCCGCCTGCGCGCCGAAGGGAGGATTCATTACGACCGTCGTCGGACCGTCGGCAGCGAGCGGGGGCCGGGTGGCGTCGGCCCGAACCCACGACACCGACGTCGTCGAGCCGACCCGGTGCTCGTTCGCGACGGCCGCTTCGAGTGCCGCCCGGTCGAGGTCGATTCCGATCACGGACCGCGGGCCCCGCAACGCCGTTCCGAGTGCGAGCATGCCCGTCCCGCAGCCGAGATCGAGCACCCGCCGCCGTTCGATGTCGCCCTGGAGATCCGCCAGGTGGACGATCTCGGCGGCGAGCCCCGGGGGGGTGTGGTACTGCTCGAGGTCGACGCGCGGGTCCTCGAATCCCGCCACCACCCCCAGTCGCTGGGTGAGAGCACTCTTCGTTCCCATCGGTACGTGATAGGCTGAGATAATTCAAAAACGTTGTCCGATAGCCTGGGGTAATCACGCGGCGGCGACGAGCAGGAAAGTCTCGGGGCGTTCGACGCCGCGGGAGATCTCGAAGCCGGCCGATTCGAGCAGCCCGCGGGCCTCGGAGACCGCGAACCGCTCTTCGGTGGGCGGGCCGGCCGCTCCCTCGCCAGTCCCGGACCAGTCGACGACCACGAACGGTCCCTCAAGGACCCGGGCCAGGTCGGCGAGTGCCTCGGTCGTCGCGGTCTCGTGGAAGGTCATCGTCGAGACCGCCGCGTCGATCGCCCCCTCGGAGAGGGGGAGTCGACCGGCCTCAGCGGTCACGAGCCGGACGTTCTCGGCGACGCCGTTGTCGCGGTGGCGGGCGTGCATTGCGGGCTGGAGATCGACCGCGTAGACGGTCTCGGCGTAGGGGGCGAGTTCACTCGTATAGAAGCCGGTGCCGCTGCCGAGATCGAGGAGCCGCTCCGGGCGCGCGGGCAGCTCCTGGAGGAGCTCTTCCCGGGAACAGTACCGAAAGCGCTCGGGGTCTTCGAGCCCGTCGGCCCGGTCGGCGTCGAAGGTGTGAAATCCCACCCTACCACGTCCCGTGGAACGTGTCGAACTCGAGAGAATCAAGCGGCTTCTCGCCGACCGCGATCTCGTACTCGCCGGGGGTGAGCATCGGGGCGTTGAACTGCGGGCCGTCGTCGGTCGTGATCCGGGGACAGCCGGTGTTGACGTAGGCATCCAGCCCGAAGTTGCGCAGCCGGTCGGGGGTGACCTCGTCCATCGAGATGAGGTATGCGCTGTCGTTTGCCTCGACGATCTCTTGTGCGCGCTCCCACCGGCCCTGGCCGATCTTCGTACAGTAGATCACCCCCCAGGTGTCGGCATCCATAGCCTTGTGGACCGCGGCGTAGCGCTGTTTCATGAACTTCTCGGTGTCGGCGACGGTCACGACGTTGTTGACCGGGTCGGCGATCACGACGTGTTTCTCTGGGTGTTCCATCGCCAGGCCCAGCGGGTGGAACTTCCCGCCGCCGACGTACAGAATCTGCTCGGCGTCGACATCGGCGGAGGCGTAGTTACAGCCCAGCACCTGTCCCTCGTGGGTGAGCCGCTCGTCGCCCCGCCGGGTGCGACTTGTTCATGTGCTGGGCCGTGGTCACGAGCCCGAGCGGCTCCTCCTCGGTAGCCGGGGCGAGTTGCTCCTCGACGGCCCGGTCGACGATCGGCTTGACGTCGACGTTCGAGAACAGCGGCACGTAGATGATCTTCTCGGATTCTTTCATCGGGGAGTGCCCGAAGTGGACGAACACGTCCGTCCGCCGCATCAGGTACGTGTCCAGATCGCAGGCGCCGTAACAGGGCTGGCCCGACAGCAGGATCGACACGTCGTCGAGACGCTGCCGCAGGTCGTCGGCGACCCCCGGACCGCGGCGCTTGAGTCCCTCAGGGAGCTGTAGGCCGACGGAGGTGGCGTCGCGCTCGTCGACGGCCTCGACGATCCGGTCGAGTTCGTAGTCCCACTCCCGATCGTGGCGCAGCGACATTCCAGTCGATCGCAGGTCCCCTTCCGGCTGCTCTGCTGTGTCGTGGCTCATTACAACTCGTTGCGGCTCTGAGGGTATAACCACGGCGTTTCCAGTCCCACAAGCGTTAGTCCCCGCGGCCCGCAGGGTCAGCCATGACCTCGATCCACAGCGACTGGGGCGAGTGGCTGCCGCGGGCCGTCGAGCGCGCGGATCCGGACGGACTGGCAGTGTGGTATCTCGGGTTCAACGGCTTCGTCTGTAAAAGCGCGGGCGGGACAACGGTGTTCGTCGATCCGTACCTCGGGACGGGCGACCCGCCCCGGACGATCCGGATGGTGCCGATCCCGTTCGATCCGGCCGACGTTCGCTCGGTCGACGCCGTCTTCGCCACCCACGAGCACACCGACCACGTCCACGCCCCGAGCCAGGCACCGCTTCTGGCCGCCGGCGCGGACTGGTACGGCCCGGAGACGAGCCGCGAACTCGTCGAGGAGTGGGCCGCGGACTGGGCGATCGACGGGGACCAACTCGAGACCGTCACCCCCGGGGATACACTCCGAGTCGGGGACATCAACGTGACCGTCATCAAGGGACACGACCCCGACGCCGTCGAGGCGGTCGGGTACGTCCTCGAGACGGGCTCGCGGAGCTTCGCCCACGTCGGTGACTCCCGCCCAGGGGCGTTCGAGACGGTCGGCGAGACACACGATATCGATGTCGGGGCGGTGGCGGTCGGCTCGGCCGGGGTGATCCCCGATAAGGACACCCGTAGGCCGACCGAGACGACGTGGTACAACGACGAGAATCAAGCGATTGCGCTGGCGCAGGCACTCAAGCTCGACCGGCTCGTCCCGACCCACTGGGACGCCTGGAAGGGCCTGACCGCCGACCCGGCCGCGCTTTGCGATCACGCGCGCAGCTTCGAGTACCCCCGCCGCGTCGAGGTCGTCGAGATCGGCGACCGGCTCAACGTCTGAGCCTGCCGGTTTCAACTTTTGATATTTCGTAGATACTTTTATTAGTCGGTCGGTCATGGATATTTGCTATGAGCGACTCCCAGGCGGTCGAAGAACAGACGACGACGGTCGACGGGGTGGCCGTGACCAAGCGGTTCGAGACCGACGAGTTCCCGGTGCCGGCGGTGGCCTTCGAGTTCGAGTCGACCCGCGAAACCCCGGTCACCGTCCGCGTGATCGACACGGTACCCGAGACCGTCGATATCGGCGATCTCGGCTTCCACCCGGAGTACGGAAGCGAGTTCTGGATTATCAACGACAATCAGATTATCTTCGAGCGCCGGTTCGCGCCGGGCGAGGAGTACACCACGGTCTACGGTGTTCGGGCCACGGACGCCGACAGCGGCGAGACGTTCATGACCGAACCAACCGTCGAGACGGTATCGTCCCCGGACGACGGCAGCGAGACGACCGAGACCGGCGGAGGCGACGACTCGGACGGAACGCCGATCGAGAGTGCGATCCCGGGAGAGACGAACGTCGTGCGCGACGCTCTGGGCGGCGACAGCTCGGTCCCGGGTCTCGACGACGAGCAGGACGACCCGATCGATATCGACCTCGACGTGGACATCGACGAGACCGACGACACCGAGGCAGACACGGTCGGTGAGGACGGCCATGAGGAGTCCGAGGAGGGGACGGATCAGGAACAGAGTGCAGCGCCGGCCGCCGGAGAGTCTGACCGACCGCAGGCGGGCCCCTCGGCCGAGCACGCACAGAGTCTTGTCGGCGAGCTGGCCGGCGAGATCGAGCGCGGCGCCGTGACAGACGAGGAGCTCGATCGGCTCCGGGGCGCGCTCGGTGTTGAGGACGACGACGGGTCCGAAGCGTCCGCGGGCGAGCGAGACGGGGCTGTCACCGCGAAGCTCGACCGGCTCCAGGCGGATATCGCGGATCTACGCGCCTACACCGGCGCCCTGGAGGAATTCCTCGCGGAGAATGGCACCGGCGAGCAGCTCGTTGAGGACATCGAGGCAACACGCGACCGGCTCGACGAGCTCGGCGGGCAACTCGAAGAGACGGAGGAGTCGGTCGCGGCCGTCCGGGAGGATCTCACGGGCGTCGAGGAGGCCGTCGGTGATCTCGAGGGTACCGTCGAGTCCGTTGAGGACCAACTCGAGGAGAAAGCCGCCGCGAGCCGGGTCGAGGGCGTCGAGGAGACCGCGGACGAGCTCGACGGGCGACTCGAAACCAAGGCCGACGCCGACGAGCTGGCCGATCTCCGGGAGCGCCTCGACGAGCTGGAGGAGTTCCGCGAGCAGATCGTCAACACCTTCGGGTAGACCCGCCGGCTCTCGCCTGGGGTCCGTTCTTCGAGTGCTCGCGTCGCCGGTCGAGTGACGTTTCGCTGCCGTTATGCCGTCCGTGCCGTTGACGGTACCATGGCCCCGCTCAGAGACACCTCACTGCGGTACCCCGGCGGCCGCAGCGCTGCCTGGGGCGTCGTCGGCTTTCTGATCGCGTATGTCATCTCTTTCGGACTGGTCGCCTGGCAGCGATCGGCTCTCACGGCCGGTCTGACGGTGAGTCCCGGCGGCGGCGCCGTCGAGGAACCGCTGACGGAGTTCGTCGCGCTGGGGCAACTCCCCGACTGGGAGCTCGCCGGCGTCGTCCTATTCAACGCACAGTTCGCCGCGTTCGAGGTGCCCGTGCGGGTCTTCGAGGGGGGACAGAGCGTCACACAGAGCGTCAATTTCCTGACCGCCGAGGGCGGACCCTTCCTGCTCGTGTTCGTGATCCCGATCGCGGCGTACGTCGGGACCGGGGCGCTTGCGGCGCGCTCGGCGCTACGAGCCGGACGCCGCAACCCTGAGCTCACGGCCGCGATGCAGTTTACCGGAATCCTACCGCTCGCGATCGCCGGAATGGTCGCGTTCGGGCTCTCCGCGGGCGGATCGACGGGCCCGTCACTTCTGTGGACGCCGGTGCTCGCCGGATTCGTCTACCCGGTCGCCTGTGGCTACCTCGGCGGGCGGATCGGCACCGCCTACTGGGGCTCCGGAGACGCGGACGGCACCTCGGATCGAGACGCAGAAACCTGGTGGAGCGGCTGATCGGGCCGGGAACCGCGTCGGCCGGGCTCGACCGTCGGGAAGGGACGGACACAATCGTTAACAGCCCTCCCCCGCGAGTATGCGTCGATGGTCTCGACACAGTCCAAGGCGTTCGTCGGGACGGCTCTCCTGGTGTTTGGGGCGTTCGCGGTCGGGAACGCCATCCACCAGTCGGTGGTCGTCGGCGCGTATGCCCCGACCGCGCCCGGGGCCGTCCTCCAGGGGCTGGCGGGACTGGGTGCGATCGTCGTCGGGCACCACCTCTACCGGCCGGCGAACGCGTACATCGAGACCGACGTCAAGGACGAACCGGACGACGGGACCGCCCCCGAGACCGACGAAGCGGTCGGCGAGGCCCCCGAGCTGTCTCCCCTCGAGGACGAGGATCTCGAGCGGCTCGACGCCGACGACCCGAACTGACCGCGCAAAGCTTTAATTCCGGCGGTGCCGTGGACCCGTATATGACGCTCAGAAACCGCCTCCCTGAGCCGGTTTCGCGGTCGATCGGGTTCGGGTCCCTGATCGTGATGATCCTGGGACTCGCCGTCGGCTACATCCTGTTCATGGTAGGTCTGGGAACCTACTTCGGCCACACGATCCCGGCCGATGACCTCTCGCAGATAGAGGCGATTGCGATCGCCGGGATCGGCATTGCCTGCGTAGCTATCGGCTACTTCGGCTGGAAGGGCTTCCTGTACTTCTCGTACTGATGCCGATCGACATCAGAAACCACCCGGACGCGCCGGATCCGGAGCTGTTCGCCAAGAGCGAGATCATGATCGAGCCGGTGCCGCGGGCGGAGATCCAGCGGCGCCGCGAGGACGGCCGGGTGCTGCTCGAGGACAACGTCCGCGAGCGCGAGGACCTCGACGTGATGGCCTACATCAGTGAGAGCCCCGACGGCAAGAACGCACAGAGCGTCGGCGTCGCGATGTACCGGCTGACGCAGCTGTTTGGCGCGCCGCAGTTCCCGGAGTACCAGGCCGGCGAGGACATCAGCCACCGGACCGACGAGGTGTTCAAATACCTGTTTCGGGCGAGCATGGACGATCCCCGGCCGGAGGGGATCCCCGAGGAGTGGCTGTTGACCGTACACGACTCGCACGTCCGCTTTGCCGCCAGCGTCGCAGAGTGGCGCGAAACGGAGCCCGAGGGCGGGTTCCGGGCCGACGACGACTTGGCGTTGACGACGTACGCGCTCGCCCAGCAACTCGTGACCGACGCGGTCGCCTGTGTCTACGAGGACATGCCCTACTGATACTGATCGGCGATGGACACCTACACCTCCCGACTGTACGAGTGGGCAGCCATAGCGAGGAGCTGGGCCCGCGACGAGACCGTCCGGACGGTCGTGTTGTTCGGGCTCGCCTTCGCCCTCGGGCTGGCCGGCGTGTTACACTACATTTTCTTCTCCGGGGCCCCGAGCCCGGAGCGGGGACACATCCTGCTGATCGTCGCCTCCTTCGGCGTCTGGCTGTACCTCGCGATCGACGGCGGGGCTTACGGCGGTCCGTAAGGTCGCTGAGGGCGGTCCTCACGAGGGTCCGGCGAACACACCCGGGCGTCGGCCGGCGGTCGTGGCCGTCTCTCAGGCGGTCACCGAACGGTCGTCCGGACCCGCATCACCAGGTACATGACGAACAGAAAGACAACGAAGAGGCCGGCGTAGACCGGGATCACCCGCGGGTACGAGTACAGGCCCGCCCGGTGGCCGGCGTAGGCGAGCACTAACAGACCGGGGACGGAAGTGAGATACAGGGCCGTCGAGAGCCAGCTCAGCACGGTCGCGGCGTCGCCGTGGCCGGCGGTCTTTCCCCTGATCGTCGGCGGGCGGTCGCCGCTCGGCGTGTCCTTCGTCATTACCTCAAATAAGAGTGGCCGGCAACAAATCCGTGTCGGTGCCGGGCTACCGGAGAGTCGAGACCGCCACGAGCGTCCCGAGATACGAGCCGAGGTACGCCGGCAGGTAGACGAACACGAACGTCGACCACACCGGCTGCTGGAGCATGCCCGGGTCGAGCACGATCTTGTCGCCGGCCTCGTTGCGGGCGACCTCGTCGGCGCCGCAGTCGACC
>PXQL01000048.1 GCA_003021335.1 Halobacteriales archaeon QH_10_67_13 | reverse complement strand
CGTGGAGTCATTCCAGACTGGGGCACTCACATTGCTGGACAACTTACCGCGATAGTCCGCGATGTAGTTGTAGAAATCGTTGACCGGTCCGTCCTCGTTCCGTGCGAGCAGGGCCCAGTTTTGCACGTCATCGAAGTAGGTATCAGAGCCGTCCGGAACGTATGCCAAATAGTCATCGTTGAAGTCCTGATACGCCGTCCGGCCACCTATGTCGTCCCCACAGGAAGACGTGAAGTTATGATACGCGGTCAGCATGTACTTGCTGTCGTTGTACGTCACCTCACAACCGAGCGAGCCTGCCCTTGCGGTCTGTGAGGTCGGAAAGAGGCTCCGTTCCCCACGGTAAGTAATTGAGCCGGCGTCCGTATCACAGTCACAGGCCATGTTCGCGGACTCCTGTCGCTCGATCCGCTCAACCGGGATGGACTGATACGAATTGATCGTGGCCGCGCTCAAGTCCTCGTCAACGTACACACGCAGGTGACCCGCGGAACGACCTCCCTCTCGTGTGAGACCGGACCCGATACCAATTGCCTTGACGCCGGAGTTGGACAACAGTTCCTCAGCAGCGTCCTGCTTCACGCCCTCAACGTGCTTCTCGTACTGATACTAGTCAGCGTCGACTCGTTTCGTCAGGTCCGGGCCGTTCTCGTTGTTCACGACAGTTATCTCGACTTCGTTGCCTCCAGCCGTGAGCAGCTGATTAGTTCCGCCGAACCCGAGTCCAACTGCTCTAACGGGGGCTTTCTTCATGAGTCCTCTTCGACTGACCTCACCGTTGAATTGATCCAAAACCATATTATTTCATCTTGTATCTACACTAATTAAATCTTTGTTAAAAAGAACTTATTGTTCAGGCAGATATTTAAACAATTTTTGAAGTCTGGTCACAAGACACTTATGCAGTACGCCGCAACTTTTTTTTCGAATGGTCTGGAAGCGAATAACAGTCTTGATACTGGTCCTTGCCGTCACTAGCGGCGTTGTGTCAGCCAACCCAACGCTCCTAACTGATGGGGAGCCCTCCAAGATGAACACCGGCAACCACGAGGACGAACAGTCGGAAAGACAGCCCAGCTGTAACGCATCCGCGGACAACGAGACGGTCGGTCCAACGATAGACGACAACGAATCAGTCACCGTCTCGTCGTCGGCATCAACACATTTGCACGTTGCTCCAGCGTCCAACGGTACCGCTCCGGACACTGCCACGGTATTGGACATGGACACGGTCCGAGACCTCGACATCGTCGAACAAACAGTCACTGAGTCCGCCCGGACGAGCGGAACGGTTACTGCTGAGTTGACCGACGAGGAGTATCAACGGTTCGACGCGCTGAGAAACGACATCGAACAGCCGTCCGAGTCCGGCGGCGTCTACGTCCGTTACGACGGGCAACCGTACCACGTCTACGTCATCGCCCAGTTCTGACCGACGTGTGTCGTGAGATGCTGTCGCCGCCGAACGGTTTTTATCGGCGGGCATGAATCCTCGCGTATGCTGAGCTTTGGCGAGCGTCTCGTCGCCAGCGTTTAGTGCGACAATGAATCGGAGTCGGCCGCCGTATGAGTCTACCGAGATTACTCGAGTGGTGACACCACCAAGGAAGGGACCGATGACGAGTCCTTTACCCTCATCACGAACCGGACACTGACAGAGAAATCAGCGCGACGACTTGTGGAGGTATACGAGCGCCGCTGGGGGATTGAGACAAGTTTCCAGGCCACTCTTGATTTCTTGGCAAAAACTGCGTCGATAGACTTCGCGCTCTGACTATTCTATTTCTCGTTTGCGACACTATTGTACAACATGTGGGTGTTAGTCAGCAAGTTGGTTCGTGATGCACTTGGAATCTCGATTGAAGAGTCACCACCCGCGACGGCGAAGTTGCTGTTAGCGTACGTCCACGAAGTCTGGGCTGATCCCCCGTCGTAGAACATTCTCACTCTGCAGGTATTGTAGACGGGTAGCGACAGCTTTCTGCAGACAGCTTTATTTCTAAGCGATTAATTTGGAACTAACACAGATAGGATATTCTATCGTTTCTCGTGATTTATTGTACAGTATTTTAGGCCGAATTAAACTCTGAGGGCTGTGTTTTCGACACGCTCAATGCACAATTTGCAACTACTGTTCACGCCGGGGAGGATGTCATATGTGGCCGTCTCGCGAACGAGATATGAGCGTTGAGATCGACCCGGTCGGGCCGAGCGCCGACGGCTCGACGCCGGATTTGGCGATCGGAAACTCTGCTTTCGGTTTCGGAAACCGAGACGGCAGTACTCGAAAGGATTATGTGGTGGAAGACCTACTTTCGGCATACCTAAGGATAATTATGGCAACACTCACTATCGAAGACCTTCGCGCAGAGGTCGCCGAAGAGGACGCGCGAAGGTGGTCGCCGGACACCCGGCCTACGAGGTCACGGGGGGATCGGTCACGCTCGAACTCGACGGCGACGAGTTCGAGGCAGCCGAGGCCGACGAGTGGGAGCTGCTCGAGCTCGAGCCCAACGAGCGGGCCGCACTCGGGATCTTCCTGGGCTTTCAGTACCCCGTCGAGATCGAGGGCGTAACGATGGTCAACTTCCTCCGGACGGCTCTGAACGCAAAACTCGACGAGCGCGAGGAGCTGTTCGAAGAGGAGGAAAGCGAGGACGAACCCGCCGACGCCACGAACGAGGACGCGGCGGGGTACGACACCGCGCCGATGGAAGGCGGCGAGGAAGGAGAGGTCGGCGTCGCCGAGTTCCAGCAGATCCTCCAGGAGAAAATGGAGCTGCTCGACATGGACGAGTCGTTCGCCAGTCGGTATCTCAACGTCGGGTTCTCCGGGGGCGAGAAGAAACAAAACGAGGTGCTGCAGGCGGCGATCCTGGAGCCGGAGATCACGGTACTCGACGAGATCGACTCGGGACTTGACATCGATCGCCTGCAGGACGTCGCCGACGGGATCAACGCGCTCAGAGACAAACAGGGCGCCGGTATCCTCCAGATCACCCACTACCAGCGAATCTTAGATTACGTCGAGCCCGACCACGTCCACGTGATGCTCGACGGCGAGATCGCAAAGAGCGGCGGTCCGGAGCTCGCAGAACAGCTCGAAGACGAGGGCTATGAGTTCGTGCGCGAGGAGGCACACGCGGCATAAACTATGAGTTCAGAAGACATCCAAGAGACCAACACGGAAGCACAGTTCGAATTCAAAAAGGAAGAGCACTCGGCGTTCGAAGCCGAAAAGGGCCTCGACGAGGAGACCATCCGGGTCATCTCCGAGGACAAAGACGAGCCCGAGTGGATGCTCGAGCGGCGGCTGCGGGCGCTCAAGCTCTGGCAGGAGCTGCCGATGCCCGACTGGGGTCCGGACCTCTCCGAGGTCGAGGTCGACGAGATCGTCCCCTACATCCGCCCGGACATCGATGTCCGTGGCGGCGTCGAGGAGTGGGAGGACCTCCCCGAGGAGATCCAGGACACCTTCGACAAGCTGGGTATTCCCGAGGCCGAGAAGGAGGCGCTCTCGGGCGTGGGTGCTCAGTACGAGTCCGAGATCGTCTACCAGAACATGCAGGAGCGCTGGGAGGACAAAGGCGTCATCTTCTGTGACATGGACAAGGCGGTCCAGGAACACGAAGAGATCGTCCGCGAGCACTTCATGACTTCCGCGGTCCCCCCGAGCGACAACAAGTTCGCCGCCCTGCACGGGGCGATCTGGTCGGGCGGGTCGTTCGTCTACATCCCGGAGAACACGACCGTCGAGATGCCCGTGCAGGCGTACTTCCGGATGAACTCCGAGGGGATGGGTCAGTTCGAGCACACGCTGATCATCGCCGAGGAGGGCTCGGAAGTCCACTACATCGAGGGCTGCTCGGCGCCGAAGTACTCCGAGTTCAACCTCCACTCCGGGGGCGTCGAGGTGTTCGTCGGCGAGAACGCCCACGTCCAGTACTCCACGGTCCAGAACTGGTCGCGAAGCACCTACAACCTCAACACCAAGCGCGCTCTGGTCGAGCGCGAGGGAACGATGGAGTGGGTCTCGGGCTCGATGGGCTCGAAGGTCACGATGCTCTATCCGTCCTCGGTGCTCAAGGGACCGGGTGCGACCGACAACCACATCACGATCGCCATGGCCGGTGAAGGGCAAGATATCGACACCGGCGCGAAGGTGTATCACAACGCCCCCCGGACCAGTTCCTCGATCGAGTCGAAGTCGATCAGCAAGGACGGCGGCCGCACCAACTACCGTGGACTGGTGCACATCGCCGACGGCGCCGAGAACTCCTCGACAGCCGTCGAGTGTGACGCCCTGATGTTCGACAACGAGTCGACTTCGGACACGATGCCGTACATGGAGATCAACGAGTCGAAGGTCGACGTCGCCCACGAGGCGACGGTCGGAAAGATCGGCGACGAGGACGTGTTCTACCTGCAGTCGCGCGGCCTCGACGACGACGACGCAAAGCAGATGATCGTTGCCGGGTTCATCGAGCCGATCACCGAGGAACTACCCATCGAGTACGCGGTTGAGCTCAACCGCCTGATCGAACTCGAGATGGAAGGCTCGCTCGGATAATGTCACAGGCGAACGTCGACGTCCACGAGACGCTCTCCCCGGAGCAGGTCCGGACGATCAGCGGCGAACTCGGCGAGCCCGAGTGGCTCTTAGAGACTCGTCTCGATGCTCTCGAGGCGCTCGGTGAGCTGGAGATGCCCAAGGTCATCCGGACGCCGGGGCGGGACTGGACAGACCTCCACGGGCTCGCCTTCGAGGAGTTCGTCGATCCTCTGAAGGGCACCCAACAGAAAGACCGCGTCACCGCGGCGGGCGCGGAGGTGCTCGACTGGGAGACCGCCCTGACCGAGCACGGCGACCTGATAGAGACCGAGTTCGGCCGGACCGTCGACCCCGAGCGTAACTACCTCACCGCGCTGTCGACGGCACTGTTCTCGACCGGAACGGTCGTGTACGTTCCCGAAGGCGTCCGAGCCGAGGATGTCACCATCCGGACGACGACAAACAGCCGGTCGCTGTTCAACTACACGCTGGTGGTCGCCGAGGAGTCGGCCTCGGTGACGATCCTCGAACGACAGGACACCGGCGACAGTCCCGGCGACAGGCAGTACTACAGCGGGATCGTCGAAGCGATCGCCGGCGAGAACGCCCGGATTCAGTACGGCACGCTCCAGCAGCTCGACGAGGACGCCTATAACTTCCAGACGAAGGTCGGGCGCGCCGGGCAGTACGGCCAGGTCAACTGGATCGAGGGAACAATCGGCTCACGGCTAAACAAAAGCACCGTCGAAACCCACCTCGAAGGGCAAGGCGCCGAGTCGACAATCGTCGGGGCCTTTTTTGGCCGCGGCGATCAGCACTTCGATGTCGCAAGCCGGGTCTGGCACGAGGCCGAACACACCACGGCCGATCTTGTGACCCGCGGCGTGCTCGACGATCAGGCCCGATCGGTCTACGAGGGCGTCCAAGACGTCGGCTCCAAAGCCTGGGACACGAACTCCTACCAGCGCGAGAACACCCTCATGCTCTCAGACGAGAGCGAGGCAGACGCCTCACCGAAGCTGATCATCAACAACCACGACACTGAAGCCAGCCACTCGGCGACCGTCGGTCAGGTCGACGCCGAGGAGATGCTGTACATGACCTCCCGGGCGATCGATCCGGACACGGCGACGGACATGCTCGTCGAGGGCTTTTTTGTCCCCGTGATGGAGGAAATCGAGGTCAAGGAGTTTAGAGAAGATCTTGAGGCGGCGATCACAGCGCGACTCGGCTGAGTTTCAACCGACAGTTACGATTCTGTGGGTGCGTTGTGTTTGCTGGTAACGTACCCTGCGATGCGGTTGCGGACGCTTTTCGATTCGATGTTTGTTAGCTCCGCGACGAGTTCCTTGTTGTGCTCGAACTCGGGGCCCCAGGCGTTCGGGTACTGTTCGAGCAGCTGTCGACCGGTCTTTTTCACGTAGGCGGGTTTGATAGCCATTGTTACCGATGATTGTCGGAGTGTCCGGAAAAGTGGTTCGACTCGACGGTCACTCCTCTGTCAGTGCCCGGACGCGGTCGATCGCGCGGCGCTCGGCGGGACCGCCGGCCCGCTCCGCGACGCCGATAAAATACTCCAGGCGGTCCCTGAGCCGCTCGGTGTCGTAGCTGGGCACGTCGAGCCGCGAGGCGGCGACGGTCGCCTCGATCACGGCGGCGTAGCCTCTGTTGAACGTCGGGACGTGCTCGCGTTCGACCTCGGCTTCGAGGGCTTCGAGCCGCCAGTCGGTCCAGTCGGTTTCGCCGGCGGTTCCCTCGGCGACCCGCGTCACCCCGACCCGCACCCAGGCGTCTGCCTCCGCGAGAACCGGCTCGTCGCGCTCGGTGATCGACAGGGCCGCCTCGACGAACACCTCCGGGTCGCGGGTGAACTGGACGTACCCGCCGCCGCGCTCGCGGAAGTTCCGCCAGGTGCGGGTCTGGCCCCACGTCCTGGCCGCGGGATGACTCGCGGAGGCGGCCGCTTCCGAGAGCCCCGACGCCGCCGGGGCGTGGACGCCGAGCGGGGCCACGTTCCACAGGTCGTTGGGACCGAGCGTCGTCACGAGGGTCTCGGTCACCCCGCGGAGCTCGACGGGCCAGGCGACCGGGTCGTCGGTCACGGGCTCGTCCCCCGCTGGAGGGCGACAAACAGCGCCGCAGCGACGAGGTCAGCGGTCGTTCCGGGGTTGATGCCGCGGTCGACAAGCTCCGCGGCAAGCGCGTCGACGTCCTCGGTTCCGTTGAGGGCGGCCCGCGCCCGCCGGCGCACCTCGCTGGCAGTCTCGCGGCCGTGTTTGGTGATCACGAACGTGTCGAGCCGGTCGGCGAGTAACTCGAGAAAGACCGCCGCAGCCCTGTCGGTGACCGGGCCCTCGCGGCCGGCGATCTCCTCGGCAGCACAAAAGGTGCGGGGAAATCCTCGGGTCCACTCGCGGGCGATGTCGTCGACGTCGGCGCTCTCGGCGAGCAGCTCTGCCAGCGCGAGCCCGCGCTCGCGGACCGCCGACACGGCCTCGCTGCCCCGCCGGACATCGAGAGCGGCCAGCTCCTCGGGAGGATCCCCGACCGCGACATCGACGTGGTCAAACGCCCGGTAGAAGCCGACGGTATCTTCGACGGTCGTCTCCGCGACGACCACGCTCACGCCGTCAGGCGAGAGAGTCGTGTCCGATCGGCCGGCGGCGGCGGCCAGCGGGGCGATCGCGAGGACCGCCCCGAACTGCGTGTTGCCCCCGTCCTGATCGCTCATGCCGGCGACGGCCCGCTCGATCGCCCGGCCGACCGGCTCGCCCGCCGCCGCGGACGCGAACCCCGAACGTGTCCCGACGGCGCCGGCGAGAAACTGCTCGAACCGTAGAGCAGGGTACTCCCGGTGACGATCGACGTTGCCCGGCTTGGGCGTGCTGGCCACCTCAAGCAACAGGGCGAGCTCGGCGTTTGCCGCGACCGACCGGCTCATCGGCGACCTGGGACCGCGACCGATCCCAGCCGCGTTTCGACGGCCGCAGCGATGCGTTCGAGTGCGGCCGGATCGGTGCTCGGCCGGGCGACGCTGACGGCGTCGGCGCCGCGACGGAAGTACGCGGCCGCGGTCTCTGCGTCCCGGACGCCGTTGTTGGCGACGACCGTCGCCTCGACAGGGGCGAGCGCCCGGACGGCCTCGGGAGAGTCCATCGCGTCGACGTGCAACAGATCGGCACCGGCCGCGGCGGCCCGCTCGCCGACAGCTCGGACCGACACGCCGTCGAGCTCTGCCCGGAGTTTCACGCTCACCGTGGCGCCCGTTCGGGCGGCGGCACCGACCTGCGCGGCGAGCCGGGACGGCTCCCGCGCCCGGATGTTAAATCCCGCCACAATCGGGAGATCGGTGAGTTCCGCGAGCTGGGCGTCCAAGAAGGCGACCGGGTCGGCGGGCAGAAACTCCTGGCGCCCCCGATCGACCAGGGCGCGAGCCGCATCACGGGTCGGCTCGTCGAGTGCAATCCCGCCGAGGACGGCCGCACCGACGTGCTCGGCGCCGTGGCGGGCCCACGCGGCGTCGGCTCGGCCGCTCAGGCTCGCCATGACGATCGGCGGGGCGATCTCTGTCACGCGATCACCGCCAGCGCCTCATCGACCGCCTGGGCGACCCGGCGCGCGTCGGCTTCGTCGTTCATTTCCGTGTCGGTCCGGACGACGGGGCGATCGAGTTCTGTTCCGTCGGCCTCGTCGAGAACGAACGCGTCGACGAAGGGGTAGGCCGCGGCGACGCCAGCCGTTGAGGGCTCGCGGCCAGTCGCGGCCATCAGCTCCCCCGCGGGACCCGAAAAGACCCTGTCCTCAACGAACGGCGAGACGGCGACGACCGGCGCCTCGGCCAGCGCCGCCTCGACGCCCTCGAGCGCCAGCATCGGGCCGATGCTCGTGACCGGGTTCGATGGCCCGATCACGACCGGCTGTTCGAGTGCGCGCTCGACCCGGTCGGTCGGGCACGCCCGGCCAGCGCCGCGGAACTCGACGCCCTCGATCGTCGGCTCGCCGCCACGGGCCACCCAGAACTCCTGGAAGTGCTGTGGGCCATCGGGCGTGTGAATGATCGTCGCGACCGGATCGTCGCTCATCGGCAGCAGCTCCCAGGGGACGCCGAACGCGGCCGCCAGCTCGGCGATCGCGGTCGTCAGCGAGGCCCCCTCGTCGATGCGCCCGGTGCGGGTGAGATGGACCGCGCGGTCCCGGTCACCGACGTACATGAACTCCGCGACCGCTGAGAACCGCCGCCATCGGGCAATCTGCCGACCTTCGGTCTGGCGGTCGGCCGGCAGGTATCGCGGGCCCGACTCGTAGCCAGCGGCCTCGGCCAACCTCGCAAGTTCTTCATGAGTCGCGGTGGTGTCCTCGTCGATCCCCCACCACAGCTCCTGGTCGAGCTCCCCGCCGCCGAGGTACAACAGCGTGTCGAGATCAGGACAGATCAGGGCGCCGCCGAGCTCGATGTCGTCGCCGGTGTTGGCGACGACCGTCGTCTCCTCGGGCGGAAAGACCGAGCCGGCCCCCGACAGGAGCTTCGGCGTTCCGGTGCCCCCGGAGAGAACGGTCACCATGTCCTGTTTAGGGGGAGCAACGCTCAAAACGGTTCGGACGTCCGGCGGTCGCCGAAGCTTTTGGGCTCCAGATCATACCAAGAGTATGGCGACGATCAAAGACAGCGTCCACGACCACATCGAGGTGACAGGCGTGGCGCGGGCGCTGCTCGACACGCCGGCGGTCCAGCGGCTCCGCCGAATTACGCAGCTGGGGACGGCCGTGCTCGTCTACCCGTCCGCGAACCACACTCGCTTCGAGCACAGCATCGGCGTCTACCACCTCGCCGACCGGGCGCTCGCACACCTCGGCGTCGAGGGCCAGCGGGCAAAGCGCGTGCGAGCCGCGGCGCTGCTACACGACATCGGACATCCACCCTACAGTCACAACATAGAGGAGCTGCTGCACCGAGAGACCGGCAAGTACCACGACGAGGTCCACGGACTGCTCGAGACAGGCCCCGTCGCGACGGCGCTCACAGACCACGACCTCGAACCCGACCGGGTGGCGGACTTGATCGCCGGGGAGGGACCCCTCGGTGCCCTGGTCTCGGGCGAACTCGACGTCGACCGGATGGATTACTTGGTGCGAGACGCCCACCACACCGGCGTTCCCTACGGCACCATCGATCACGGTCGGTTGATCAGGGCGTTGCGGCTGATCGACGGCGAGTTGGTACTCGGCGAGGGCAACGTCCAGACCGCCGAGTCGCTGCTGGTCTCGCGGGCGCTGATGAACCCGACGGTATACGCACACCACGTCGCCCGGATCGCGAAGGCGATGCTCCGGCGGGCCAGCGAACGGCTGCTGGCCGCCGACGCCGTCGACGCCCACACGCTCCGGCGGATGGACGATTACGGACTCCGTACCGCACTCCGGGAGTGTGACACAACCCGCGAGTACGCCCGCCGGCTCGACACGCGGCGGCTGTACAAGCGGGCGGTGTGGGCGGAGTTCGATACTGTCCCCGACCGGCTGCGGGGTGCCGACCACGACCGGATCCGAACACTCGAACGCGAGGTGGCCGAGGCCGCGGACGTCGAGGAGACCGAGGTGATCGTCGACAGCCCACCGGAGCCGTCGATGACCGAGACGACCAGCCGCGTGCTCGTAAACGGCGAGATTCGACAGCTCGGCGAGCAATCGACGCTCGTGGGGGCGCTCCGCCGGGCACAGAGAGACCACTGGCGGTTCGGCGTCTACGCTCCCGCGGCGACGCGCGACCGGGTCGGCGACGCCGCCGTCCGGGAGCTTGGGATCGACCAGCAAGGGGCGATCGTTCAGGAAGACAGCCAGGGGATCAACGCCACGCTCGGGGCCTTCACCGACCGGGCGTGACGAACCGGCGGACCCGCAGGTTTTTGCCCCCGATCGGCCTATCATAGGTATGCTGAGCGCGAAGATGGAGGATTATCTGAAGGCGGTCTACGAGCTCCAGCGCCGCGGCGGGGGCCCGGTCGCGACCTCGGCGGTCGCCGACGCGCTCGACGTGACGGCACCAACGGCGACCAGCATGCTCGAGAGCCTCGCCGAAAAGAGCCTGCTCGACCGGGAAAAGTACCGGGGCGTCGAGCTCACGCCGGAGGGCGAAACTGTCGCCCTCGAGATCCTCCGTCACCACCGGCTGATCGAGACCTACCTCGCCGAGCGGCTCGGCTACGACTGGAGCGAGGTCCACGACGAGGCCGACCGGCTCGAACATCATATCAGCGAGGAGTTCGAGCGCCGGGTCGCCGACCGACTCGACGATCCTGAGGTCGATCCTCACGGGGATCCAATCCCGGCCGACAGCCTCGATCCGATCGCGGGAGTCGACGGGACGACCCTCGCGGACCGACAGGAGGGCGAGACTGTCGTCGTCGAGCGGGTCCGTGACGACGATCCCGACGAGCTCGCGTACTTAGAGGAATCGGGGATCACGCCAGGAACGACGCTTGCGATCGAGGAGATCGCGCCGATCGGCGTCACGACCGTCGTTCCCGAGGGAAGCGAACCCATCGCCGTTCCCGACGCGATTGCCGGGACGATCCTCGTGACCGGTGCAGAGGAACGGCGCGAGCCCAACGGCTTGGCATGACCGTCGACTCGGCCGGACTCTTTCTTTCCGCGGACGCCGGTTAGTCCTCAAGGATGAACTCGATGCGCTCGGTGTCCTCGCCTTTCGAAGTGCGGTTCACGATGTGTCGAACTCCTCAATCTCGACCACCCGGAGCGGATCGACCGAGTCCGGGATCAGATCCAGCAGCGCCCGCCCCTCCTCGACCTCGCGCTCGACCCGGTCGCGGGGGCGGTGTTCCTTGGTGACCGACGGGTCGCGCTCGATGGCGGCGTTGCTCCGGTCCTCGATCAGCGCCACGTCGTCCTCGTCGAAGGAAACCGGCTCGAAGTCGATCCGGGAACGGTCGGCGTGGACCTGGTTGCCGGCGGTGGTCGCGCCGTACTCGTCGAGGACCACCCGGGAGACGACGTGCTGAGCGGTGTGCATCCGGCTGAGCGTCTGTCGGCGCCCGGCGTCGATCTCCGCCTCGACGGTCGTTCCGGGACCGGGCACCTCGCCGGTTAGCTCCGCGATCTCGTGGCGCACGTCGCCGTGGGACTTGTACACGTCCCCAACCTCCGCGCGACCGTCCTCCCAGGAGAGCACCCCGCGGTCGGCTGGCTGGCCGCCACCCTCCGGGTAGAAGTAAGTCCCCTCCAGGACGACGTACTCGGGGGTGGCTTCGGTCACGGTGCCGGTAAAGGAGGTGGTGCCGTCGTCGTCGGGCAAGTAGCGCAGCTCCGTCATAACCCGTGTTGGGACCGCCGGTAATATGCGCTTTTCCCCGCCCGTTGCGAGATCGCCCCCGAGCGCGCGGTTACTCCGCGAGCGGAACCCAGTCGGTAGGCGTAGGCTGGACGCCGCCGAGCCGGACCTCGCGGGCGCCGTCGCGTTCCCGAAGCTCGACGACACCGTCGAAGGCCTGCTTGAGCACCTGCAGCGTCTGGTCGTCGTGTGCGGCCGCGTCGATCGCGAACAGGCCGACGTACCCGACCGACTCCAGCCGCGAGGAGAGGGCGTGACAGAACTTGAACACGGCCTCCCGGTTCGAGTACGCGAGCATCGTCGACAGCGACGTGAGTCCGAGCCGGCCCCGCTCGACGCCGGTCTCAGCGAGCCGGTCGAAGCCGTTCGTGATCCCGACCCCGATCCCGGTCATGTCAGAGGGAGCGTCAGCGCGGTACACCGTCGCGCCGGCGTCGGTCTGGGATCCGCCGCCCGTGTCCCCGCCACCCGACCGGGCGTCGACGGCGACGATCCGACGCGGGTCAGCCTCGGGGACCCTGTCGGTGACGGCCGCGACGGCCGCCGGGGCGCTGTTCCCGGTCGTGACCACAACGGTCCCCTCGCCGCGCCTGGCGCCGTTGGCGAGCAGGTCGACGACGAGGTCCTCGGTCCCCGCCATCGGCGGCCCGCTGATCAGCAGGCTCGTGCCGGGCTGGATCGACTGCGCCGTCTCGACCGGGAGACCCTCGGAGAGGTCGTAGGTCGCCGCGTTACCCTCGATCATGGCTCTCGATCTGTTGGATCGTGGCGATGAACTCCTCGTCGCTGTCGATGCGACCGAACTCGGTCTGGAGGTGGTCGATACGCTCGGTGAGCCGGTCGTACTCCTCGCTGTTTGCGAGCTCGACGCGTCGCTTGGTCGCCTCAAGGGTCGCCTGTTTTTCGACTAAGGCGTAGTACTCCTGGAGCCGGTTGTCGTAGGCCGCCCGTTCGAGGAGTCGCTCGACCGTGGTTCGGAGCTGCTCTTGGCCGACGGGCTTTGGCAGGTACGCGTCGAACCCCATCTCCAGGATATCGAAGTCCGGCTCGACGGCGGTGACCATCGCGACTCGACAGTCGAATCCCTCGGCGTCGATGTGCTTGAGGACCTCGTCGCCGGACAGTCCCGGCATCCGGCGGTCGAGGATCACGACATCGACCTCGGCGTCGAGTGCCTCGAGTCCGGTCTGGCCGTCGAGTGCCGTCCGGATGTCGTACTCCCCGGCGAGCCAGAGCTCGTACATCTCGACCAGATCCGCCTCGTCCTCGACGACGAGCACGGTCGGTGTTTCCGTCCCGGACATTGGTTACCCGGATCTTGTACGTCGGCGCACATATCGTTATGGGTCCGCTCCCGGCCCGCCGAGCCGTCTGTCGGCGTCACCAGCCGGCGGCCGCGAGCAGCCGTCGGTACACGCGGTCGTAGGCGGCGGCGATCCGATCCGGGTCTTCGCGGGTTCGCCGGTCCAGCGACGCCGTCTGAAACGTCTCGATCGGATCGATCAGCTCGGTTACCCCCGACACGAACTCCTCGAGTTGACCCGTGAGCGGGCTGGCGCTGCCGCTCGCGATCGTGCAGGCGTCGGCGTAGCGGTCGCCGTCGTAGAGTCGTACCCGGCCGGGCTCGACGACCGCCACCGCCGTGGGGACAAGATCACGGATCGGTCGGGCCACGTCGCCGTAAGACTCGACGACCGCCCGGTCGGTCGCTTCGATCGTCTGGGTCAGCCCATCGAGCGCCGGCAGGTGGTACCGCTCGATCGCGGCGTTAAGCTCCTCGACGGAGTCGACGACGGTCGCGTCCGCGATCGGGAGGGCCTCGCGAACCCGGTCGGGAACGCTCGCACGAGCGTTGCGAACGTAGGCGTCGCCGACCCGATCGAGGACGAACTCCCGGTCGTCCTGACCGAGCAGGCCGGGACCGCTGCCGGGTGCCGGCCGCCAGAGCCGGTGGATCGGGTTGATCGCTTCGGGGCGGAGCTCGCCGGGCGCGGCCGCGACAAGCGTCCGGGCGTCGCCGCCATACAGCGACGATTCGCCGAGCGCGCGCAAGCAGTCGTCGTGGTGGAACCACCAGTCGTTGCCGGCCCGAGGCTTGAACCCGACGGCATCGGCATGGGCGATCAGGCCGGCCGAGACGGTGGTCTTGCCGGCGTCAACGCGGTCGGCACCCGCGACCAGCAGCGTCATCCCCGGTCGGCCGCGAGCCCGTAGTAGCCGGGCTCGTCGTCGGTCGCCGGTTCCGCGAAGACAAGAGCCTCCGCGTTCGTCACCATCCACGGAATCGCCCAGTCCAACAGGATGTCTTCGGTGGCCGGATCCAGCTCAGCGTCGGGGTCGAGCCCCTGGAGCAGCCGGGCGATCTCGTAGACCGTGTACAGCTTGTCGCCGTGGAGGACGTCGGCCGGCTCCCGGAAGGCAAGTGGCCGGAGCCGGTCTGCGGCGGCAAGCGGATTCGATCCACGGCGTTGAAATGGCCGACGCTCGACACAGTGGTATGGGAGCAGACGCAGACGCGGATGGGGATGGGGATGCAGCCGAGGACCGAACGGAAGCGGGCGTCGGGGACTGGACCGAGCCAGCGGTCAGGGAACTCCACGAAGAGCTCGTCGGCCTCCATGGGTCCGTCGAGCGGACCGACGGCGACGGTGCACACGGCGGCGAGCCCGGCGAGGGCGTTCGCCAGCTGCTCACGACGATCCTCTCACAGAACGTCGCTGACGCGAACACCCGCCGAGCCGCCGAGGCGCTGTTCGACCAGTATCCCGATTTCGCCGCGATCGAGCGGGCCGATCACGACGAGCTGGCCGAGACGATCCGGGTCGCCGGACTGCCGAACCAGAAAGCAAGCCGAATACAGCGCGCCCTGGCCGCGATCCGCGAGGAGACCGGCGGCGCCTACTCGCTTGCCTTCCTCGACGCGATGGAGACGACCGCCGCGAAGGCCTGGCTCACCGATATCAAGGGCGTCGGTCCCAAGACCGCGAGCGTCGTCTTGAACTTTCATTTCGGGAAGCCGACGATGGCCGTCGACACCCATGTCGAACGGGTCTCGAAGCGGTTCGGACTCGTTCCCGAGTCGGCGACCAACCAGCGCGCCCACGAGGTCCTCGACGGGCTCGTCCCGGACGATCTGATTTATCCGCTGCACGTCCTCTTGATCCAACACGGCCGGGAGTACTGCAGCGCGCGCTCGCCGGACTGTGTGAATCCGGTCTGCGAGCGGTACTGTGACTGCGCGGCCCACAGCTAAATCACGGATCGAAGCATACAGGCCCCGTCGAGCGTACCGTACGTATGAGCAGTTCTCCGACGGCCGAGACGGCCGATCCGACGACCCTGTTCTGGCACCAGCGAGGCCTGCGGCTCGG
>PXQL01000047.1 GCA_003021335.1 Halobacteriales archaeon QH_10_67_13 | reverse complement strand
GAGGAGTACTCGCCTGCCGTCGTCGATGAGGCCTTGGCCCGGCTCACCCGCTCTGAGTTCAAGCGCTGGCAGACCCCGCCGGCGCTGCGGATCACCGACAAGGCCTTTGGCCGGGGCTGGCGGTACCCGATCGCCGCCTCCTACGAACACGTCCGGTGACCTCAAGCCGGAACACGGCCGGAATCTTCATTTTCTCTGATCACGAACGCGTGCTATGTTCAACCCGTCGGAGCTCGAACGAATCCGCGAGGCCGGAAGTGAGTGGGAGTCAGAGACCCTCGATCCGACCCTTGAGCGGTTCGGCGAGCGCCGAGAAGAGTTTGCCACGGTCTCGAACCTGCCGGTCGACCGGCTGTACACCCCTGATGACATCGCCGACCAGTCCTACGCCGAAGACGCCGGCTTCCCGGGGGAGCCGCCCTTTACTCGCGGGGTGTACCCGACGATGTACCGCGGCCGGACCTGGACGATGCGCCAGTTCGCCGGCTTCGGCACCGCCGAAGAGACCAACGAGCGGTTTCACTACCTGATTGAGGAGGGCCAGACCGGACTCTCGACGGCCTTCGACATGCCGACGCTGATGGGTATCGACTCCGATCACGCCATGGCCGCCGGCGAGGTCGGCAAGGAGGGCGTCGCGGTGGACACCCTCCGGGACATGGAGATCCTCTTCGATGGGATCGACCTCGCCGAGGTTTCGACATCCTTTACCATCAACCCCAGCGCGGTCGTCATCTACGCGATGTACGTCGCCCTGGCCGACCGGCAGGGCGTCGACCGCGAGCAGCTCCACGGGACGCTTCAGAACGACATGTTCAAGGAGTTCATCGCACAGAAAGAGTGGGTCGTGCCCCCGGAGCCGTCCCTGCGGATCACGACCGACGTGATCGAGTTCTCCGTCGGAGAGACCCCGAAGTTCAACCCGATCTCTGTCTCGGGGTATCACATCCGCGAGGCCGGCTCGACCGCGGTCCAGGAGCTTGCGTTCACCCTCGCGGACGGCTTCGCCTACGTCGAGGACTGTCTCGACCGCGGCATGGACGTCGACCGGTTCGGTCCGACGCTCTCATTTTTCTTCAACGCCCATAATTCGATCTTCGAGGAGGTCGCGAAGTTCCGGGCCGCCCGCCGGATCTGGGGGCGGCTGCTCGCCGACTGGTACGGCGCCGAAACCGACCGGGCGCGGGCGCTGAAGTTCCACACCCAGACCGCGGGCCAGTCACTGACCGCCCAGCAGCCGCTGAACAACATCGTCCGGGTGACGATCCAGGCACTTGCCGGCGTGCTCGGCGGGACACAGAGTCTCCACACCAACAGCTACGACGAGGCGCTCGCCCTGCCGAGCGAGGAGGCGGTCCGCGTGGCCCTGCGCACCCAGCAGATCATCGCCGAGGAGTCGGGCGCGGCCGACATCGTCGATCCGCTGGGCGGGTCCTACGCCGTCGAGGCGCTCACCGACGACATCGAGCGCGAGGCCATGGAGTATCTCGAGGAGATCCGCGACATGGGCGACGGGTCAATGAGAGCCGGCGTGCTGGCCGGCATCGAGGAGGGGTACTTCCAGCGGGAGATCCAGGACTCGGCCTACAAGTACCAGCGACGGGTCGACGAGGGCGAGGAGGTCGTCGTCGGAGTCAACGAGTACACCATCGAGGAGGAGACCAAGCCGGATCTCCTGACTGTCGACGAGGATGTCCAACGGCGCCAGCAGGACCGCCTCGAGTCGGTCAAGGCCGACCGCGACGACGAGGCCGTCACCGACGCACTGGACCGGCTCCGCGAGGCGACCCGGGAGGGCGAGAACGTCGTCGAGCCGACGATCGCGGCCGTGAAGACGTACGCGACGATGGGCGAGATCATGAACGTCTTCGAAGAGGAGTACGGCTCCTACCGCGAGACCGTCCGGGTCACGTAACCGTTGCCGACCCGCCGTGCCCGCGGCGGCCCGCAAAGTATATTCCTCGCCTGAGAGTTGTATGAGCTAATGAGCGTACGCGTCGCCGAGCAAGTCGAGGACTGGGAGAGTCGGTCGTTCGCCGGCGGCTACGAGGCGCTCGGACGGCTGGCAGACGGGGAGTTTTCCGGCACAGTCCGGGCTGGCGGAGCGGAGCTTTTCATGACCAAGGGCGCGGTCGTCGGGGTCCAGGGCGGAACGATCGAGAGCTTCGAAGGCTCGGGGACGGCCTACGAGGCCCCGTCGCCGGCGCTGCCGCTGTTGACGGTGATGCAGGCCCAGAGCGACGAGGTCCGGCAGAAGTACTACACCGAGAAGACCTCGATTTCGGCGGTCGACGAGACGCTCTCGGAGGGCGGGTTCACCGGCTTCGTGGTCCTCTCCGAGAACGTCCTCAGCGGGGAGTACTACCTGGTCTATCACGCTGGCCGGTCGATGAGCGTCGCCTTCCTCGGGGAGTCCGAGCGGCTGCTCACCGGCGACGAGGCCTTCGAGACCGCCGCCGACGAGGTTGGGCTGTACGAGGTCCGCCCGGTCGAGATCGAACCGATCGAGATTCCCGAACCCGACCCCGACACGGAGCCCGCCCCCGAGTCGGACGCTGACCGAGCTTCCGACTCCGGGCCGGCCGAGGACGCAGAGAGTGCACTGGATGGCCCAGATCCCGATCCCGGGGCCGACCCGGAGGCCGCCACCGACGCCGCTCGAGAACAGCCATCGGAGCCGGCGGCAGCCGGCCCCGACGAGACGGGCCCGTCTCGGAGCACCGAGGACGGCTCTCCCGACCGGGGCGCAGGGACCGGTCCCGACGCCCGCTCGGAGACAGCAACGGGCGAACGGTCTCCGAACGCGGCGGAGCCGGCACGGAATCCCGACGAGCCCGATCGGTCCCGATCGGGGTCGGTCGAGACCGGCGACCGTCGGCAGGCCCCCAGTGACGGCGGCTCGCGGTCGGGCACTGCCTCCGAGACGGCCTCCCGGGAGCAGGAGCGGGCGAGCCTCGAGACGGTCGCCGTTCCCTCCCTCGATCCGTCCCGGACGAGGGTACAGTCCCGAACCCAGAGCCGCTCGCGGGCCGACGGCAGTGCGGGTACGACGAGCGCGGAGCAGGCCTCGGAGGCGAGCCCCGCCTCCGAGCCGTCCGAAGACGCCGGCCCTGATCCCGAGCGCGTCGCCGAACTTGAGGCCGCTGTCGGAGATCGCGAGGAGGAGATCGACCGACTCAATTCCGAGCTGGCCGAGGCGACCGACGAGCGCGCCGAGCTCCGCGACCAACTCGAGACCGTCACCGAGGAACGCGACGCACTTATCCAGGAAGTCGAGCGACTCGAGGACGACCTCGCAACGCTCGAGTCCGAGCTCGGGGCCCAGGTCGACGCAGAGCGGCGCCTCTCGGCCCGCGAGGCGCTCGCGGGAACCGACCTGTTCGTCCGTTACGACTCGAAAGGCGACACCCCCCTCGCGAAGGCCCACGACGGGGCCGGCCGCCGGTCGGATGTCGTCGAGAACCTCCGGCTTGAGACCTACACACAGTTCGAGTCCGAGGCCGTCGCCGTCGGCGGCAAGGAGTACGACGCCTTCCTCACTGACACCGCCGCCTACCAGTTCGCGAACTGGCTAATTCGGGACCTGCTCTTTGAGATCCGCTCGACGGGCAGCGAGGCCGCGCTCCGGACGCTGTACGACATGCTCCCCGAGATCGACCGCGTCGAGTTCGCCGGGACCGTCGAGATCGAGTACACCGAGGACGGACAGGAGACCCGTACCGACGAGGAGTTCGACCTGGTCTTTCGCAACCGGATGGGCGAGCCCCTGATCGCGACGAATCTCAACGACTCGCTCGAGGCGGCCAGCCAAGCGATGATGGAACAGCTCATCACAGCTGCACGCCGTGTCGGCCAATCCAGCGAGACCTTTGCCGGGGCCTTCCTGGTGACGACGAGTTTCTTCGAGCCCGGAGCGCTCGAGACCGCGAGCGAGGCCACGAAGAGCGGCTTTCTCAGCCGAGACAAGCGCGCGAGCTACGTGAACCTCTCGCGAAAGCGGGGCTTTCACCTCTGTCTCGTCGAAGCCCGCGATCAGAAATTCAACCTCGCCGTCCCGGAGCTGTGACCGACTTCCGGTCGCGTTACTCTTCGATCTCGGCTATGCCGTCGATTTTCATCCCGTCGAGTTTCCCGAGAATTTGCTCGAGTTTCTCGTCGAGATCCTCGACGAACTCCATCGTGTCCTCGGTCGTGATCGCACCCTGACTCGACGGTTCGATCAGATTTTCTTCTTCGAGTACCCGCAACGAGTACCGCACCTTGTGGTGTGGATAGCCGGTTTCGTTCGACATCTTGACGATCCCGATGGGCTCGCTCTCGATGACCATCCGCAGAACCTGCAGGTGTCGCTCGAGCATGTCGACTTCCTTCTCAAGTCGGTCTATCATGATACATGTTAACTCGTGACCCCGTCAATTAAAAGTTGTCGTGGTGTCCTCACGCCAGTAACATCCGGAGTCGAATTTCGGGGAATAAAAACCCCAACGGTTTCGTTGCCGTTCGTTCCGTAATTGGTAAAGCCCGGTGGCCGGAACCGACGGGTAATGACCGCCACGATCGTGGGTGCACAGCTCGGCGACGAGGGCAAGGGCGGCGTGGTCGACCTGTACGGCGACCGCGCGGATGTCGTCGTCCGCTACCAGGGTGGAGACAACGCCGGTCATACCGTCGTCCACGACGGCGCAGAGTACAAGCTCTCCCTGGTGCCAAGCGGCGCAGTCCGTGGCACCGTCGGCGTGCTCGGAAACGGCTGTGTAGTGAACCCGCGGACACTGTTCGAGGAACTCGACGGACTCCGCGAGCGCGGGCTCGACCCGGAGGTACGGGTCGCCAAGCGGGCACACGCCGTGTTGCCCTACCACCGCGTACTCGACGGGATCGAAGAGGAGGCGAAAGGCGACGACCTCGCGGCCGGCACGACCGGCCGCGGGATCGGGCCGGCCTAGAACAGAAGCGGGCGCTGGTCGAGGCCGTCTACGACCGCGATCCTGGCGAGGCGTTCAACGTCGAGACGCTGTACGAGGAATACAGCGCGTACGGCCGCCGGCTCCGCGAGGAGGGGATGACGCTAAACGCTGGCGCCTACCTCGCCGATCGGATCGACGACGGCGACCGTGTGCTGTTCGAGGGCGCACAGGGAAGTGCGATCGACATCGATCACGGCATCTACCCGTACGTCACCTCCTCGAACCCGACTGCCGGCGGCGCCGCCGTCGGGACGGGGCTGAGCCCGGCGACGGTCGGAGACGGCGCGGTGATCGGCGTCATCAAGGCGTACCTCTCGCGGGTTGGTACCGGACCGCTACCGACCGAGCTGACCGGCGACGACGACAGCGAGACCCTCGCTGCGGAGATCCGCGAGCGCGGCGGCGAGTTCGGCACCGTAACCGACCGCCCGCGGCGGATCGGCTGGCTCGACGTGCCGATGTTGCGCCACGCCGCCAGGGTCAGCGGCTTCAGCGCCGTCGTGATCAACCACATCGACGTGCTCGCCGGCCTCGACACGGTGCGAGTCGCACACGCCTACGACTGTGAGGGCGAGCGGCTCCGGACGATGCCGACGACGACCGAGCAGTGGGGTCGGTGCGAGCCCGTCTATCGGAGCTTCGAGGGCTGGCCCGACCCCGACTGGAGCGCGGTCGCCGAGCGGGGCTACGGTTCGATCCCCGAGGCTGCCCGGACCTACCTCGAGTACGTTGCCGGCGAGGTCGGCGCCCCGATCTGGTCTGTCGGGGTCGGGCCCGACCGGACCGACACGATCGTCCGCGAGCAACCTTTCGCCTGATCCCCGGAAGGACAAACGCTTTTGCCCGTGCCAACACTTGATTGTGTATGAACGACGATCTCGTTGAGATCCTGCGGTGTCCGGTCGATAAGTCCGAACTCGAGCTCGAAGTCGACGAGCGCGAGGACGGCGAAGTCATCGCCGGGCGGCTGGTCTGCACCGAATGTGGCGAGGTGTACCCGATCGAGGACGGCATTCCGAACCTCCTGCCGCCGGACATGCGCGACGAGGCAGCGGCCTGAAGCTTTTTTTACCGTCGCTGCCCATCCTCGCGCGTGCCGGAGTCACTGGAAGTTCGCGTCGGCCGGGAGGCGGTCCACGGACTCGACGCCCCGGCGACGTTCGCCGCCGAGGAGTCTTTTAGTATCCAGATTCGAAACTACGGCCGTCCGGTTCACGTTCACCTCCACCCTGACGAAACGCTGGCACAAGCGACGAGCGTCGAGGGCGGCAACCACTATCTCGAGGCGGAGGACTCCCTCACGGTCCCCGTGACCGTCGAGGCGGAGCTCGACCCCAGCGACCGACGCTCGGGGACGCTCCGGCTGGTGGCAGGGTACGGGGCCGCCGAGACTGAGATCGAGATCGAGCTCCGATCGCCCGCGGCCTCGTCCGTGACCGTCGACGAGCGCCTCGCCGAGCCGCGTTCGACCAAGTCCGGATCCGGCTCGCGGGTGCTCGACCGCCCGACGGGTCCGGTACTCGCGCTCGGCGGACTCGCCGTGGTCGTGGCGGTGCTTTCGGCCGCGATCGTCCGGACGCCGGCGGTGATCGCCGGGGCGGCGGCCGTGGTCGTCGGAGTCGCCGTTGCGGTCGCCTTTCTCCGACAGGACAAGCGTGATTAGACAGCCCGCCGTACAACGAGTATGGATGACACTCCCGAGCCACGACGTCGGGTTTCGACGGGGATCGCCGGCGCCGACGAGGTGCTCGAAGGGGGGTTGCTCGAGCGCTCGGCGACGCTCGTCCGGGGCGTCCCCGGATCGGGGAAGACGATCTTCGCGTTGCACTTTCTGACCGCGCTCGACCCCGACGCGGGCGAGACCGGTCTGTTCATCAACCTCGGCGAGCCGGCCTCGTACCTGCGGTCGACCGCCGAGGGCTTTGGGCTCGATCTCGAAGCGGTAGAGTTTCTCTCGCTGTCCCCGACCGGCGAGAAGTTCCAGGACGCGGAGACGTACACCCTCTTCGAGTCCGGCGAGGTCGAGACGCCGTCGCTGGTCGATGACATCCGCGAGCGCATCGAGGCGGTCGGCCCCGACCGAGTCGTCCTCGATCCGGTCACGGAGTTTCGGTACCTCACGCCCGACGAACACCAGTTTCGCGGCCAGGTGCTGAGCCTGCTGGATTTCCTGAGCGAGACCGGCGCGACGACGGTGCTGACCTCGCAGGCGGCGCCGTCGATGCCCGACGACGACCTGCAGTTTCTCGTTGACGCCGTGATCGACCTCGCGGAGGCGGCCGATCATCGTACCATGGAGGTGACGAAGCTCCGCGGGTCGGGCTCGCGGCGCGGCCGTCACGCCGTCGAGATCACCGACGAGGGAATGACCGTCTGGCCGCGGCTGACCCCCGAACGCCACGGGGCGACGTTCACCCCGGAGAAACTTCCCTCAGGAGTGTCGGAGCTCGACGAGATGCTCCACGGTGGGCTCACGACCGGCACGATCACGTTTCTCAGCGGCCCGACTGGCGTCGGGAAGACCACGACCGGCCTCCAGTTCGTCCAGGCGGCCGCCGCCCGAGGGGACCGGTCGGTGCTGTACAGCTTTGAGGAGAGCCCCGCGACGCTTCGGTCGCGCTCGGCCGCGATCGGCAGCCCGATCGACGAGCTCGTCGAGGCGGGTACCCTCGAGGTGGTGACGATCGAACCCAAGGCCCGGACAGTCGACGAGTTCACCGGACAGCTCCGGACTGCCGTCGAGGACGACGGGGCCGAGATCGTGATGATCGACGGCGTCAGGGGCTTTGTCAGCTCGCTGCGCGGGCTCGGCTCGGAGCCGACCGATCACCTGGTGCGGATCGGTCGGTATCTCCGTAACACCGGCGTCACTGGGATCGTCACGAATGAGGTCCGCTCGATCACCGGCGACTTCCGCGCGACCGAGCAGGGCGTGAGCCACCTCGCAGACAACATCCTCGTGCTCCGATACGTGGAGTACGCCGGCGAGTTGCAGAAGGTAATCGGCGTGTTGAAAATGCGCGCGAGCGATTACGAGTCTCGGATCCGGCGACTCGAGATTACCTCTGACGGGCTCGTGATTGGCGAGCCGCTGACGGGGCTGCGCGGGATCCTGACCGGAACGCCGGAGTTGACAGGAGCCGTCGAGGTCGATGAGGATGAGTGACGCATCGGACCGTCCGCTGGCAGAGTCCGACCCCGAGGTCGGCGTCTTGGAGGATCCGGTCACCGAGGCGGGTGTGCGGATCTACCCCTTAGTGGCCGACCGGGGCAACCAGCGGGTGTTGCTCCAGTATCTCGACGGCCACGACGAGTACGAGGTAGCCGACCCCGAGGTGCCGGTCTCGGAGGCGGCGTTCGACCTGTGTGTCGTCGACAAGCGGGGTCTGCAGAACCACAGCGAGGCGCTCAAGCGCAGGAAAGAGGAGGCCGCGCCGGTGTTGTTGCCAGTGTTGTTGTTGCTCCCGGAGACGAGCAACGACGTGATCGAGATCGACGGTGGCGAGATCGCCGACAACGTCTTCGCGACGACCGTCGACGAGCTCGTCTCACTCCCGATGAAACAGATCGAGCTGGGCTGGCGCATTCAGGCACTGCTTCGCCTGCGGGCCCAGTCGTTTGACCTGTACTCCCGGACGACCGAGCTGCGCCTGTTCCGTCGGGCGATCGAAGACTCCGGGCAGGGGGTGGCGATCACCGACGCCGCCGGGACGATCGAGTACGTCAACCCTGCCTTCGAGACGGTGACCGGCTACGACGAGGCCGAGCTCGCTGGGACCGACTGGTGGACACTCTACCACGAAACGGTCTCCGAGGACCGCCTCGGCGAGATCGAAGCGACCGTCACGGCCGGCGAAGTCTGGGACGGCGAGGTCGCCGCCGAAACCGCCTCCGGAGAACGCCTCGAGACCTACCAGACGATCGGTCCGGTCTTCGACGACGACGGCGAGATGGAGGCGTACGTCGGCATCGTTCGGGACATCACCGAGCGCAAGGCGGCCAAACGGGACCGCAAGCGGTATCAGGAGATCGTCGAGCGCCTCGACGATCCGATCATGCTCCAGGGCAGGGACGGGACCTTCGAGCTGCTCAACCAGGCGGTCGCCGACTACGCCGGCTACGACCGTTCGGAGCTGCTCGACGAGGACGAGTACCTGTTCATGGACGAGGAGACCGCCGACCGAATCGACGCGTACAAAGAGGAAGTCTTTGAGACCGGCGAGCCGGTCTCCTACGAGGTCCCGCCGACCTTCCCGAAGACCGGCCAGGACACCGTCTTCAGCACCAGCCGGTATCCCTACTACGACGACGGCGAGGTGGCCGGAACGATCGCGATCTGCCGGAACGTCACCGATATCAAAGAGCGCCAACAGGAGCTCAGACAGTACGAGCGGGCGATCGTCGGGGCGACGGATCTGATCGCCGCGATCGGCAGCGACGGTCAGTATCTGTTCGCGAACCCGCAGTACCGCGAGTACCACGACATCGACGCCGCCGACCCGTCCGAGCTCACGCTCGCGGATGTCTTCGACGAGGCGGCGTTGCCCCGCATTCGGAGCAACGTCGAGCGCGCCCTGTCCGGCGAGACGATTACATATCAAACGTCCCGGAGTCACCCGACCCAGGGCGAGCGGGTGCTCGACGTGCGGTACTATCCGATCGAGGAGGGCGGTGAGGTGACCGGATTGGTTGCGGTGTTGCAAGACGTGACCGACCGCGAGGACCGGGCCCACCAACTCGAGGTTGTCGACCGCATCCTTCGGCACAACCTCCGGAACAGCCTGACTGTGGTCCGGATGCAGGCTGAGGCGATCCGTGAGGAGGGGACCGAGTCAGTCGCCGGGGCCGCCGACACGATTCTCGATCAGATCGACGCGCTATTGACCACGAGCGAGAAGTCCCGGGATATCACGCGGGCGCTCACCAGGGAGGAGACTCCCGCGCCGGTCGATGTCGGTCGGATCGTCCGCGCGACCGTCGAGTTGGTGACGGAGACCCACCCCGACGCGGAGGTGACCGTCGAGGGCCCGAGCTCAGTCGCGGCCTTCGCTGCCGACAGCGTCGCCCAGGCGATCGAGGAGCTGCTAACGAACGCCATTATCCACGGCGACGGCGAGCACCCGTCGGTGCGCGTCGATATCGAGCCCGGCACCGAGGCGGTTCGAATCAGCGTCGCCGACGACGGCCCCGGACTGCCCGAGGTCGAACGGGATGTCTTAGAGGACGGTACCGAGATCGACGCCCTGTACCACGGGAGCGGGCTCGGACTCTGGCTGGTCCACTGGATCGTCCGGCGGTCGGGCGGCTCGGTGTCGGTCAAGACGGGAGAGGCCGAGGGCACGACGGTCACGATCACGCTGCCGCGACACGGCGTCGACGACTGACCGGCAGATCGGACGGTCGGACGGTCGGACGGCAACGTTTAGGCCCCGCCCGGCCAACCCCTCGGCCATGCCATCGGAGGTCGCGATCATCGGCGCCGCGATGACCCCCTTCGGTCGAGCGATCCGCCGTCGAGCAGGTGTACGTCTCGAACATGGCCAGCGGCGAGTTCGAGGGCCAGGGTGGGATCATGAACGCACTGACCGCCGACCTGGGGCTGTCGCCGGCCTACAGCGCCCGGATCGACCAGACAAGCGCGAGCGGCGGGGCCGGAATCTACGCCGCCTGGCAGTCGATCCGCTCGGGGGCAAGTGAGCTGACGCTGCTCGTCGGCGGCGAAAAAATGACCCACCGCTCGACCGCCGAGGCAACGGACGTGATCGCCTCGATCACCCACCCGGCCGAGTACAAACACGGGATCACGCTGCCCTCCTTTGCCGGACTGACCGCCCGGCTGTACCTCGATCGGTACGGCGTGTCTCGGGAGCGTCTCGCTGAGGTGGCGGTGAAAAACCACCGGCACGGGCTCGCCAACGGCCGCGCGCAGTTCCGGACAGCGGTCACCGTCGAGAAGGTCCTCGAGAGTCCAATCGTCGCCGACCCGCTTCGGCTGTACGATTTCTGTCCGATCACCGACGGGAGCGCGGCCCTACTCTTTACCTCGCGAGAGCGCGCCGAGGAGCTCCGCCCGGACGAGCACGTCGTCGTCTCGGGGATCGGGGGGGCGTCTGACACCCACGTGGTCCACGAGCGGGCCGATCCGACCTGGATGGATGCGGTCGCCGACAGCAGCAATGAGGCGTTCGACCGCGCGGGGCTCGGCCCGGAGGCCGTCGATGTCGCCGAGCTTCACGACATGTTCACGATCCTCGAATTCCTCCAGATGGAGGCGGTCGGCTTCGCCGAGCGCGGCCGAGCCCCCGAGCGGGTCCGGGCCGGCGAGACGACCGTCGGCGGCGAGCTCCCGATCAACCCCTCCGGCGGGCTGAAATCGAAAGGGCACCCGTTGGGGGCAAGCGGCGTCGCACAGGCCGTCGAGCTGTACGAACAGCTCACCGGCCGGGCCGGCGACCGACAGGTCGAGCCCGCAGAGGCCGGTCTCGCCTGCAGCGTCGGCGGGTTCGGCAACTGCGCGACGACGACGCTGTTGGAGGCCCCGCGATGACCGACGCGCCCGTCTTCGCGGCGGTGCGGTGTCCCAACGGCCACCTGAGCTACCCCGAGCACCCGGTCTGTCCGGAGTGTGGCGAGCCCCCGGACGGGACGGTCGATCTCAGCGAACACACCGCCGAGGTGATCACCTGGACCCGTACGACCGCGACGCCGCCGGGCGTGCGCGAGCCCAACGAGCTCGCGATCGTCGAGTTCGAGATCGACGGCGAGACCGTTCGGGCGCTCGGGCAGACGACCGACGCCGTCGAGATCGGGACGACCGTCGAGCCGGTCTACGCCGACCAACTCCGCGAGCCTGGCGCCGGGATCAAGCCAGCGACCGGCCCGCAGGAGTACGACGGCTGGCGGTTCGAGCCCGTCTGAACGCTCGTTGGAGCCGCGAACGGGGAGATTCGCCGGGGAGAACTCAGCGCATACCTCTATCGATCACATTCCCATGTCCGCGGCCGCCTCAGGGACCGGCAGGTCGTACGGGGAGACACCGAGTCGCTCGGCGGCGTGATCCTTTGCCATGTCGAACCCGTAGTACCGCTCGAGCTCGTCGCCGTCCGGCGCGGTGCGGACCTTGAGCATCGCGTACCCCTCGGTGTTCTGTGCGATGACGGCCTGGCGGCCGTCGGCTTCGTAGACGAGCAGTCGCTCACTGTCTGTCTCGCGGTACGTGGCGGTGATCTGGCCGTCGGTGACCGTCTCTGGCATACCCTTGTCTTGGCTCGGAGACACCCAAACCTGCCGGACCGCCCCGATCGCAGCGAGCCCCGCGGCGAAAGCAAAGGGGACGACGAAGCCGAACGCGATCAGGAATCCAGAGAGCATCGGTCCCGCGGCGACGCCGAACCCGAAGGCCATCGTCAGCACCGACAGCGTGGTTCCGGACTCCCCGTCGGCGGCGAGATCGCCAGCCAGCGCCAGCGCCGGGGCAAACACCATCGCGCCGGCGACCCCCTGTGCGAACCGCGCGCCGAACATCAGCCAGGGGTCGAGCACGACCCCCTGGACCAGTGTCGTCGGCACGAGTAGTACCATCCCGACGATAATGAACCGACGCCGGCCATAAAAGTCGGTCGCGCGTCCGATCGGCGCCTGGAGCAGGATCTGCGCGAGCACGAACCCGGCGAACTGCAGGCCGAACATCTGCGAGCCCTGATCGAGGCGAGTGTTGATCGTCTCTCCGAGCGTGGCGAAGACGGCGATACCCAGCGCCATGAAAAACGAGATCACTCCCAGCGTGAAGACCGGATCGAGCAGGTGTTTCCCCGAGCGATCGCGCAGACTGATCCCGACGGACTCGTTGTCCGGATCCGAGGGCTCGATATCGGGGTCCCTGATCCGGAAGACAACGAGCAGGAAACTCGCGAGCGCCGTCACGGCGGCGAAGTAAAACGAGGCGTCGAACCCCGAGAGCGTCGTCCCGGCGACGGTGTAGGGGCCGGCGCCGACGACGACGCCGGCGGCGATCGGGCCGCCCCCGAACCCGACCAGCCGGAAGGTGTTGTACGTCCCCATGTTGCCGCCCCGGTTGTCCTCGCCGGCGAGGTCGTTTACGAGCGCCACGGTCGTGGGAATGATCAGGGCGCCGCCGATTCCCTGCAACACCCGTATCACGATCAGCTGCCAGTAGGCCGTGGTGTATGCGTAGCCGACCGCCGAGACCGCGAGGATCACCAGCCCGACGAGGACGAACACCTTCCGGCGGGCCAGCCGGTCCGAGAGCCGTCCGACGAACGGCTGGAGCGGGCTGTTGACGAAGCCGAACAATCCGAGTACGATCCCGGTGAGCGCGACCTCGGTGAGCCCGAATCCGCTCCCGGTGATGGCGTCGCTCTGGATGAAAAGCGGTAAGACGACGATCAGAAACGAGTTGCCGACCGACTCGGACAGCCTGGCGAGCGCGAGTACCAGCACCTGGGGATCGACTCCCAACAGCCGGCCGTCGGTTTCCGACGCGGTCTCGGTCGCCATACGAGTACGAGGGGCTGGTGCATTTATACGGTTGTGATACGCCCTCGGCGCGTCACCGGACGGTCCCGTTCTCCCGGTCGAGCAGCCGCCGGGCGTAGCCGTCGACGAGGGTATCGTCGTCCGGCGAGAGGTCGTCGGCGACGAGTTCGCCGCGGTGGAGCACGGCCACCCGGTCCGCGTGGGCGCGGAACTCGCTCAGCCGGTGGGTGGCGACCAGCACCGTCCGATCGGCGGCGTCCGCGCCTCCGTCGAGGCGCCCGTCGGCGTAGGCGCCGACAAAGGCCAGGAATCGCTCCCGAGAGAGATCGTCGAGCGCCCCCAGCGGTTCGTCGAGGAGCACGACCGGCGGCCGCCGCAGAAAGGCAAGCGCCAGGTCGAGCTTGCGTGCGAACCCCTCCGAGAGCCCGCCGGCCCGCCGGTCGAGCGCCCGATCGAGCCGGAGCTCGTCGACCACGGTCTGGAGCCACTCCCCGTCGGTTGCGCCCGACAGCGAGGCGAAGGTCCAGACGTTCTCCCGGACGGACAGTCCCGGATAGAAGCTCGGCCGCTGGAACCCGACGCCGAGTTCCGCCGGCGCCTCGACTCGCCCCGCCGTCGGTCGGGTCAGACCGGCCGCCAGGCGCAACAGCGTCGACTTGCCCGAGCCGTTCGGCCCGAGCAGGCAGTGCAGTCCGTCCTCGACCGCGAGGGTGAGATCCGCGACCGCGGTGACCGACCCGTAGCGTTTGGTCACGCCGTCGAACCGGACGGTCCGTCCCGCTCTGGTCACGGGCTCGTCCTCCGGTAGTGTACAGCGCTCGCGGCCAGCGCCCCGAGACAGACGGCCGCAAGCGCGGCGAGCCCGACCACCCAGCCGAGAAAGTCCCCGACACCGGCGCCTTTGAGCATCCCGCTTCGGACGAGGATCATCGCGTAGTGGGTCGGCAACAGGCGGGCGATAGTCGTCCGCAGCGACGAGAAGAATCCGACCGGGAAGGCAAGCCCCGAGAGCGCGATCGTTCCGAGCAACACGACGACGTTCAGGAACCGGCCGCTCGCGCGGAACTTCGTGAGGATCGTGACCGCCATCGCGAGCGAGGCGAGGGTCACGAACGCGAGCCCGAGCCCGAGCACGGCCAGCGGCGCCAGCGGTCGAACGTCGTACCCAAGCCCGACCGCGCCGAGCTTGAACACCGCGAGGGGAACGAACAACAGTCCGGTGTAGTAGAGGAGCTTAGCTCCAAGAACGGTCCCGAGACTCGTCTCGGTCCGGAGCCGGTCGAGCGCGGCCGCCTCCCGGGACAGGTCAGCGGGCACGAAGGCGAAGGCGAGCACTACCGCGAGCACGACCAGAAAGACCGGAAACAGGTACTCGGGGAGGCTTTTCTCCTCGCCACGGACGACCCGTTCGGTCGTGACCTCACCATCGATTACCGGCGTGCCCGACAGCCGCGAGCCGGCGATGTCCGTGATCACCCGCGAGGGCTCGAGGAAGGCCCGCTCGCGTTCGAGCCGCTCGAGGGCACGCTCGCGGCTCTCGACGATCGTCGGCTCGGTAAACAGCGCTAACCCGCTCCCGACGGCGGCCAGTTCGCCCCCGGAGACGGTCTCGTCGCCCGCGACGACGGCCACCGGGACGTCCCTGGGCACCGTCTCCTGGAAGACGACCGTCGAGCCGACGAAAAACGCCGGTAACGCGACGAGCAGAAAGCCCAACAGGAACAGGTTCCGGCGGGTGAGTCTGAGCTCCTTGCCCAGCAGCGGTCTCAGAGACATCTCACCGACGGTCCGCGGGGGTCCCGCCCGCCCGATGGAGCCCCGCTCCGACCGCCGGATCGTTCGCCGGGCGAGCGTCCGCGTCGTATCCGTCCTCGCGGGTCACGGGTCGTGAGTCTCCCGAGAGCCGCTTATTCGTTGCGGTCGAAGACGTTCAGAGCGACACAGCCCTTCTATCGCCGCGTCCGAACCGCCTGCATAGACTGGCCTCACGACCCCGACGGCGAGCGCGGCAGCGAGGGGCGGCGCGCATACAGCCACGCCGTCCTCGCGAAGACCGTCGAGGAGTCGTCGTTTCCCCCTGGCCGTCGAGCGCTACCGCGAGGAGTACGGCGCCTACCCGGTCCGGATCGACACCGACCGGGTGGTGAGCGCCGCCGACATCTTCGAGCACGTCGACCGCGAGGAGTTCGACTCGCTGGGAGAGTTCCACCGCGCGATCGGCGAGGCGATGCGGGCCGGCGGGTACTAGCCCGCGGATCTCGAC
>PXQL01000046.1:15805-16965 GCA_003021335.1 Halobacteriales archaeon QH_10_67_13 | reverse complement strand
GCCCCCAGAGCAGCCAGATCCCGACCGAATCGACGCCGTCGACGACGAAGAGGAGATAGCCGGCGAGCGCGAACAGCGCGCCGGGTACCGCGGCCGCGATCGCCCGGGCCCGCTCCCCGACCATCGCCCTGAGGACGTGTCCGCCGTCGAGCTGGCCGACCGGCAGCAGGTTCAAAAGCGTCACCAGCATTCCCACCCAGCCGCCGAACACAACTGGGTGGACGGCGCCGTCCTCGAGCTGTTCGGTGGTACCGGTGAGCTCCGCGATCAGTTCGAGCAGCGGCGGGTTGGCGCGCCGTCGCGGCGTCGTTGTCCGATCTCGCTGCGGTCGGTGCCGAGCCGGTCGCCGCGGTCGCCGCTTACGGCGCTCCGACGCTCGAGCGGTCGGCAGTGGCGGCCTTTCTCGACGGCGCGGTCGCGGTCTGTGATCGGACCGATGCCGAGTACGTCGGCGGCGACCTCAACGCACACTCGGAGTTGACCGTCGCCTCGACCGCCCTTGGCCGGGTCTCGTCTCCGGTCGACCGGTCCGGAGCTAGTCCTGGCGAGGCAGTCTGTGTCACCGGACGCCTGGGCCGGACGGCCGCCGCGCTCGCGCTGTTCGAAGGCGGCGATCACGAGCGGGCAAATGAGCTGTTTCGCTTCGAACCGCGGACCGCCGCGGGCCAGGTTCTCGCCGACGTGGCGACCGCGATGATCGACAGTAGCGACGGGCTCGCCCGGTCGGTCCACCAGCTTGCGGCCGCGAGCGGCTGTGGAATCGCACTCGAGTCTCCGTTCCCGATCCACGAGGCGGTTCCGGCCGACCGCTCTCGGGACAGTCTGTTCGTCGGCGAGGACTTTGAGCTCGTCTGTACCGTTTCCCCCAACGCCGTCGAGTCCCTCCGACAGAAACTTCCGGTCGCGTTCACGAGGGTCGGGACGACAACCGATGGCTCAGTGACCATCGACGGAGAACCGCTCCCGGACCGCGGGTACGACCACGGCAATCAGAGTTAGGGTTCGACGATCTCGATCGGGATCGGGGTGAAACACAGGGCTCCAAGAGCGAACGCGACGACTCCGAGGAGGAGCCGACGCCGGCCCAGCGGCTCGTCCCGAACCGGTGTCGTGGGTCCGGAGTATGCCAGCCCGACTGCGAACAGCCCCCAGAGCAGCCA
>PXQL01000046.1:0-15601 GCA_003021335.1 Halobacteriales archaeon QH_10_67_13 | reverse complement strand
CGCAGCCTCGCCTTCGGTCGCCGTCTGTTGGACCCCCAGCGGCTCGAGCTGGAGACCGATCGCGGTCACGACGACGGTCGCGACCAGCCCGGCGAGCGGTCCCGCGACGCCGATGTCGAACAGCGCCTTCCGGTTCGGGATGCGTCCGCGCATCCTGATGACCGCCCCCATCGATCCGATGTAGGTCGGGAGGGGAATAAAATACGGCAGCGAGGCCTGCACCCCGTGATACCGGCTCATAACGTAGTGGCCCAGCTCGTGGATCCCCAGCACGCCCACGATGGCCACGACGAACGGCCAGGCTTCGAGTGCCCGCCAGGGCTGCTCGAGCAGGGGAACCTGGTACCAGTAGAAGGCTCCCGCGAACAGCGTCGATGCGACGGTCAACACGAACAGCGCAACGTTGCGCCACGGGATGCCCTCGACTCCGGGTGATCGGGGCCTCGCGACCAGAACGTGCTCGCCCCGCGAGAGTGGCACGTCCGTCTCGCGGTACCCGCGCTCGAGGGAGATCTCGTAGCCGCGATCGCGGAACGTCTCCCAGAGTTCCCGCTCGACCCGTCCTCCGGGCGCTGACGGTTCGCCGACGTACAACACGGTGTCGCCGTCGGTCCTGATCTCGTAGACCTCGAAGAGACCGCCGAGCGCCGCGGCGCCGGGCAGTCCGTTCGGCGCGTCGCTACCGCTCATTGATGCGTATGTACGCCGTGAGTCCGGATGAACCTACCGTTCCGCGCGGCCCCGAGAAGCGGGAATCCCCGGAGTCGCGCGTGGGGACGCTCTCCTGTCGGTGCGAGGGTCTCACTACCGTGTTCGCGGGCCGACGGAGCCTCAGGTCCGCTCGACGCGCCAGGTCGTCGCGCCCGTATACGACCACTTCTCGATCTGGAGTTCGGCCGCAGAATCATTGAGTTTGACCATGAGCGCGCCGATCTCCTTCGGCGAGAGGCCGACTTCGTCGGAAATAAACTTGCTCTTGAAGTACAGTTCGCCGCTCTCGGCCCTTGCCTTGAGAAACGACCGGAGTCGCTCCTCTTTCGAGCTACCGTCGTCGTCCGTGGCCGATTCCTCGACGGAGGGCTGTGTTGCGCTCATGTTCGCTCCAGCAGATACGATACCCCGGATAGACATATAAATGGACGAAGCTTTGGCTCGATTCGGCTCCTTTCACCGCGATGGCACGGCTGCGAGACGTTTTAGAACCGTTTATGCTATCCGGAAAGCGTTTATACGGGCATCTTAACCCGTTTTGTCGGACCGTCGATGGCTCGTGAAATCCGGGACGACAGGGCGAGAAACCGGCCTTCATTGCCGGTTTCTGCGCCCATAGCGGCGCTCGCGACTCGGGCGCGGCCGGCTTGACAACGCTTAAGAACCGCTCGCGGCTATCGAAGGATGATGAAAATCGTTGTCTCGGTGGGCGGGAGCGTCGCCGTTCCGTCGATCGACTCGGCCCGCGTGGCCGCCTACGCCGGGATGTTCGAGGAGTTGGTGGCGGCGGGTCACGATTTGGGGGTCGTCGTCGGCGGCGGTCCGACCGCCAGACGGTACATCGAGGCGGGGCGAGACCTCGGTGCCAACGAGATCGAGCTGGACCAGCTCGGCATCGGGGCGACGCGGCTGAACGCCCGCCTGCTCGCCGGAGCACTTGGCGACCGCGCAACGTCCTCGCCGCCGTCGGATCACGACGCCGCGCGGGAGGCGATGCGCCGCGGGAGCATCCCCGTGATGGGGGGTACCGCTCCCGGTCACACGACCGACGCGGTCGCGACGGCGCTCGCGGAGCACACCGGCGCCGACCTGTTGGTGTTTGCGACGAGCGTCGCCGGCGTCTACGACGGCGATCCCGACGAAGACACGACCGCGACCCGGTTCGACGAGCTGACCCCCAAAGAGCTGATTGAGGTTATTGCTGACATCGAGATGACCGCCGGGAGCAATGCGCCGGTCGATCTGCTGGCCGCGAAGCTCCTTCAGCGGTCGGGGCTGCGAGCGGTCGTCGTCGACGGGACTGATCCCGACGCCGTTGCCCGCGCGGTCGAAGGAGCACACGACGGGACGGACATTGCCCCCGAGCGATGACCGATCCGTACGCCATCACGCGCGAGACCGACCGGGCCTTCTGGGCCGACGCCGCTGCCGACGCCATCGAGAACTCTCGGGATCCACCTTACGTCGTGAAAAGCGGCGTTTCGCCGTCCGGGATCCCGCACATCGGACACTTCAACGAGTTGCTCCGGAGCCACTACGTCGCTGAGGCGCTGCGAGACCGCGGGTACGCGGTGCGGGAGGTCTTCACTGCCGACGACCGATCGTCGATCTCGCCGAGATCGACGCCGGCGCGCTCGGGCGCAATCTCGGTCGGTCCTACACCGACGTGCCCGACCCGTTCGGCTGCTGTGACTCGTACGGTGCGCACTTCACGAACCTGCTCGCCCGACAGGCAGAGCGGCTCGGCCTTGAGATCGAGTTCGTTTCGAACACCGAACTCTACGAGTCGGGGGCCTTCGACGAGGTCGTCGGAGCCGTCCTCGAACGCCGAGACACGGCCCGGGAGCTGCTCGCGGAGTACCAGAACGGCGTCGACGAGTCTTACGTACCCTTCTTCGCGCAGTGTGAACGGTGTGGACAGCTCACCGAGACGATCACGAGCGTCGACCCCGCCGCCGGCACGGTCGCGTACGCCTGCACCGACATCGACACCGGGGAGGGTGTCATCGAGGGCTGTGGCAAGGAGGGGACCGTCTCCCTCCGCGAGGGGAAACTCCCCTGGCGGTTCGAGTGGCCGGCCCAGTGGGCGGTCCTCGGGGTCGATTTCGAGCCGTTCGGGAAAGACCACGCCGAGGGATCCTGGCCCAGTGGCGAACGGATCGCCCGGGAGCTGCTCGGGACCGAGCCGCCAGTTCCGATGGTCTACGAGTGGTTCACCATCGAAGGCGAAGCGCTTTCTTCGTCCTCGGGAAACGTCGTTACCGTCGACGAGCTACTCGGGCTGCTCGAGCCGGCGGTGTTCCGGTACTTCTTCACCAAGGAACCGCTGCGCCAGCGGGATTTCAGCGTCGAGCGCCTCGACGAGCTCGTCGACGAGTTTGACCGGTTCGAGGCGACGTACTTCGGCGCCGAGGGCGGCGAGATCAATCCGGAATACGTGGAACGGGCGTACCCGATGGTGACCGACGAGCCCGACGAACGACCGCTCCGGATCCCCTACACGTTCGCGGCGGTGCTGGGTATGACCGACGATCCCGACCTGCGCGAGGAGATCGCGCGCCGCGAGGGACACATTCCGGAGAACGCCCCGGAGGCCGCCGTTCGGACGGCGCTGGCCCGGGTCGAGCGGGCGAGCCGGTGGGCCAGCCGGACCGGCAACGCCTTCGATTACGAGCTGAAACGCGCCTCGCGTCCGGACGTCGAGTTCGATCCGCCGACCGAGCGGGCGCTCGACGCGCTCGCCTCTACGAGATCGCACGCGCCCACGGACTCGAGCCCGCCGAGCTGTTCGCGGCCGGCTACCGGCTGTTTTTCGACGACACCGAGGGGCCGCGGCTCGGCGTCTTCCTGGCCCGGCTCGACGAGGAGTTTGTCGTGGCGCGGCTCCGCCGGGAGCGGTGAGTCAGCTCGAGAGCACCCGGTTGGAACGGATCCGGGGCAAGACGCGCTCGGTTTTGATCTCGCTCGGGTAGGACTCGTCGGAATACCGCTGGGAGAGCCGATCGATATGCTCGCGGGCGCCCTCGGTGGTGATTTCCTCGACGGTGCCGGTCACCGAGAGGCACCGGTAGCGGTCTCCGGGATCGGTCATACTCACTGCTACCGTCGGATCGCGATCGATGTCTCTCGTCTTCCGGTGGCAGCGTTCGGTGTTGACCAGCAGCCGGTCGGCCCCAGCGTCGTAGTCGATCCACACCGGCGTTGCGTGTGGTCGTCCGTCCGGATCGAGCGTGACTACGTGTGTGAAGGTTGCCTTCTCGAAGCGGTCGTGAGACGACGCTGAAATCTCCGGCATACTCGGTCCCTCCGGGCGGGTGTACCTGTAGCTGGCGGCTCGCCGGGCGGTCGAGACGCTTATTTCCCGCGCTCAACCAGTTGGCACATGACCGATCGCGAGGCCTTTCTCGCCGGCGAGCGTCCCGAGACCGTCCAGATCTACCTCCACGAGACGGTCGTCTCGAATCCCGACGCGCTGCTCGATCACGGACGACGGGTCGCAGACGGGATCGTACTGTTGCTCGACGGCCAGCGCGGCCGACAGACCTTCCAGACGGCGACCGGGATCGATCCGATGGCGTTCGCCCGCGAGGCGATGGATACCGACGGGGAGATCGATCCGGACTGTGCCGGCGGGACCTGTCCGGCCGATTCCGCCCACGAGACCCGGATGGTCTTTGCGTTCGTTGAGGCAGAAAACGAGGCCGCCGGCGGGCTGTACGTCGAGGGATCGGTCGTGCATGCCTACGCTGCCTGCGAGTGTGGCGAGCGGTACTCACAGAAGTGGGTCGCCGGCACCCGGCCGGTGCCGTCCGACTAGCCGAGCTGCTCGCCGACGACGGCGTCGACGCGTGCGATAAACTGCTCCTCGGCGCCTGCCGGGATCGTCGCGCCCGCGGCGACATCGTGACCGCCGCCCTCCCCCCCGACCGCGCCGGCCGCCTCGGTCATCACCGTCGATAAGTCGAGCCCCTGTCCGACCAGCCGCGCCGTGCCCCGGCCCGAGACTTTCGTCTCCTCCTCGCCCTTGCGGGCGAAGGCCACGATCGGTCGGTTGGGGTCGACGCCGTCAACGCCTAAGGCCATCCCGGCGACGATCCCGACGATGGTCTCTCTGATCTCGGTCCCGGCGTCGAACCACTGGAGGTGACTCTCCTGTTCGACGCCCTGCTCTTTGACCCGCGTGAGCCCCTCTGAGAGCCGACGACGGTGGTTCTGTAGTAGCGTTCGGGCCCGCTCCATGGCACCCGCCCGGTCGCCGAGACAGACCGCGAGCCCGACGTCCGCTCGCTCGTACCGGGCGGTGGCGTTGAGAAGCGTCGAGAACTCGCTCGCGTCCCTGAGTTCGGTCCCCCGGCGCTCGTCTTTGAGCGTGTAGGTCGTCCCGATCAGCCGCTCTGCCTTCTCGGCGGGAACGCCCCGTCGCAGCGCTCGCTGGAGCAGGGCGCTGGCGACGGTTTGTTTCTCCTCTGCCGAGAGGTCGACCCACCGCCGCCAGTCGCCGTCGCGCTTGAGCTCGACGCCGAGTTCCTCTAAGAACGCGACTGCGCCGGCCTCGTCGTTCGAGATCCCGGGGATCCGCACCTCGCTTGCGTACTCAAGCAGCTTCGGGAGTGGTCGGGTCTGGGTGCCGTACAGTGCCAGATCGGTCCCCTCCTCGAGCACGCCAGCCTCGTCGCCCTCCTCGACGATCCCGCGGTTCGCCCCGACGAGCTCGCCGTCGACGGCCTGCATGTCCCCGATCGCGCCGACGACCGCCAGCGCCGCCAGGTCGCGGTTGTCCGATTTGTCTTCTGTCGCTGTCTGCCCGTCGCCGGTCTCGGCCAGCGCCCGCGCGAGGACGTATGCCGCCCCGGCTCCGGACAGTTCCTTCGCGCCGTCGATGTTCTTGAGCAGCGGGTTGAGGTGATACTCCGTCGTCGCCTCGGCTGGCTGGTGGTGGTCGGCGATCACCGGTTCGAAGGCGCCCCGATCCTCGTGTTCGGCGATCGCGTCGAGCTGGCCGCTCCCGAAGTCGGTAAACAAGACCGTGTCGTAGCCGGTCTCGGCGATGGCCGCGATCCGGTCGTCGTCGAGCTGGTTCTCGAAGACGACCTCGTGGGCGATCCCGGCCCGCTCGAGCGCTCGGGCGGCGATCGCGGCGCTCGTGAGCCCGTCGGCGTCGATGTGAGAGGCCACCAAGACTGACGACGCTTCGCGGAGCCGCCGGGCACAGTCGATCGCGCGGTCTTCGAGGGCCGGAACGGGTCCCATCATCGACGTTTGTCCGGCCTCGGGACTTAATGTTGCGGTCCGACCGCCGGGGTTTTGTTCCGCCGCGTCGATCTTGACGTATGCGTTTCCTCCGAGGCCGCGCGGAGACGCCCGCAGACGACCGGGCGGTCACCGAGGGTATGATCGACCGGGTCGGCGAGACTGGCAAGCCAGCCCTGCGGGTCTGGCAGCCCCACCGGCAGATCGCCTTCGGTCGTCGCGACGTGCGGGCGGACGGCTACGAGCTGGCCCGGGGGCTCGCGGCCGACCGCGGGTTCGTCCCGACCGAGCGGGCGGTCGGGGGCCGGGCGGTCGCGTACACCGGCACTACGGTGGCGTTCGTTCGCGCGGTCCCGATCGCGGACGCGGACGCCCGAACCGGCATCGAGGACCGGTACGAAGCCGCGACTGCCGAGCTCGCAGATGCACTTGCTGCGCTCGGCGTGACTCCGACCGTCGGCGAGCCGGCCGGCTCGTTCTGTCCCGGCACCCACTCCCTGTCGGCGGCGGGAAAACTCGCCGGGCTCGCACAGCGGGTCCGCCGGGACGCGGCTGTCCTCGGAGGGATCGTCGTCGTCGCCGATCACGAGACCGTCGCTGATGTTCTTGCGCCCGTCTACGCCGCTCTCGGCGTCGCCTTCGACCCCGAAACCGTCGGGAGTCTCGCTCGAGCCGACGCCGTCACCGATCCCGACCGGGTCGTCGAGACGCTGGCGACCGCGCTGGCCGGCGAGGAAACGCTGAGCACGGAGCGGGTCCGAGCGAGATCCCGCCCGGAGGCGTAGCCGAGCGATGCTCATCCGAAACGCGGTGCTCCCGGACGGCCGCCGACGGGACATTCAGGTTGTCGGCGAGCGGATCGCAGCGGTCGAACGGGAACTCGAGGCCGAAGGCGGTCGCGTCGTTGCGGCGGCTGGTCGACGTCTCTTTCCGGGGATGATCGACGCCCACGTCCACCTGCGCGAACCCGGCTTCGGCCACAAGGAGACCTGGGCCTCGGGGACGAAGAGTGCGGCCGCCGGCGGGGTAACTGTCGCCGTCGATCAGCCAAACACCGACCCACCGACCGTCGACGGCTCCGGATTCGACCGGACGGCCGCGGCCGCCGACGCGGCGGTCATCGATTACGGGATCAACGGCGGCGCCGTCCCGGGGTGGGATCCCGACTCGCTGTTCGACCGTCCCGTGTTCGCCCTCGGCGAGCTATTTTTGGCCGACTCGACCGGCGAGATGGGCATCGACGCCGAGCTGTTCGCCGACGCACTTGCCCGGGCCGCCGCTGAGGGTATGCCCGCGACGGTCCACGCCGAGGACGCCGACCGCTTCGACGAGCGCGCCCGCGACCGAGACGACGCCGACGCCTGGAGCGCCTACCGCCTGGCGGAGGCCGAGCGCGCCGCCGTCGAGCAGGCCTGTGCGATCGCCCGAGAGTGTCGAGCCCGAGCGAGCGAGGAGCTCGCCGTTCACATCGCCCACGCGAGCACGCCCGAGGCGATCGACGCCGCGGCCGCGGCCGGTGCGACCGTCGAGGTGACGCCGCATCACTTGTTTCTCTCGCGGGCCGACCTCCCCGATCTCGGGACACACGGACGGATGAACCCGCCGCTGCGTCGCGAGTCTCGGCGCCGAGCGGTCTTCGACCGCGTCGCCGACGGGTCGGTCGACATGATCGCGACCGACCACGCGCCGCACACGGCCGCCGAGAAAGACACTGATATCTGGTCGGCACCCAGCGGCGTCCCCGGCGTCGAGACGGCCCTGCCGCTGTTGCTCGCGGCGGCTCGAGACAGCCGTCTCTCCCACGAGCGGGTCCGGGAGTTAACCGCGACCGGTCCGGCGCGGGTCTTCGGGCTCCCTAACCGGGGCCGGATCGTCCCCGGCAACTACGCGGATCTGGTCCTCATCGGGGCAGAGCCCCGGCCGATCCGCGCCGCGGAGTTGCACACGGCCTGTGACTGGACGCCCTTCGAGGGCCGACCGGGGGTCTTCCCCGAGCTCACGATCGCCCGCGGCCGGGTCGCCTACGACCGGGGTGCCGAGGAACCGTTCGGCCCGCCGGCGGGACGGAATGTGCGCGACAGCTAGAGTTCTCCCCGGCCGTCGATCTCCTCGTCGAGGGCGAGGATGTCGAGACACTCGTCGATGAAGCTCCGGTCGCCGACGAAGGCGTACGGATCGATCCCGACGGCAACGCCCTCACCGCTCCCGAAGATGAAGTTCATCTTGACGGCGCGTTCGTGAAGTACCTCGGGGGCAAGCCCCGAGGCACTCGGCCTACTCCGCCTGTAGATCTCGAGCTCCAACGATCTCGCCGTGGGGGTACCGTCGCTCGCTTTCTTGCCCGCCGACTCGTGAGAGAGGTAGCCGACGATGTCTTCGACTTAGCCGGCTCGTACTCGTCCGAGATGTCGTCGCGGGCGTACAGCACCTCGTGGTCTCCGTATCATCGTACAGCACGCTCCGGAGGGTCGGTCCAAACCGGTCCTCGATGTGCTTGACGAACTCTTCCCCGTGCTGTAATTCCGTGCTCGCAGTTGGGAATCCGCCGAGAAAGTATTTCTCCTGATACGTTTAGAACTACTCGTCGGCCTCGAACTGGTGGCCACACTCCGGACAGGACACCTCGTCGTGGCGGATGGCGACGCTGTGCTCGCGGACCTCCCGCATCAGCTCCGAAACCCGGTCTTCGGCGGCCAACTCCTCCTCGACCGAGAGCTCTGCCCCCTCAACCTCGAGGAGGAACTTCGCGACCTCGGCGGCCTCGTACATCACGTCATCGAGCTCCTCGGCGGTGAAAAAGTCACTCATCGCGCCGTAGAGAAACGTCGCCCCGGCGGTCTGGACCTTCTTCTCGAAGGAGGCTCGAGCCTGGTTGACCGCCTGCGGCGAGTAGGTGTCCGTCATAAATGGCACCAGCTCAGGCAGGTTCTCGCCGATCTTGGTCATCTCGACGCCGGTTTCGGTTCGGAAGTCGGCACACAGCCGCGCGATACCGCTCGTACTCCTGGACATCCTCGGGGAGCTCACCGCCCCGGTCTGGCTCGCTCCCGTCCGCTCTCGATGCTCCGGTCGTCTCCTCGGCGCGCTCTGCCGGCGACTCCTCTGTCATACTGGAGGCTGGTCGCCGCCCGGAAAAAGGATGTCGGCCGGGCGCTTTTTATCCTCGGCGTCGTCGACCCGCCATGGATGTGGTACTCGGGCTTGACGCCGCCGCACCCGACGACGACGCAGTCGAGCGGGCGATCGACCGCGCCCAGGGTGACGAGGTGCTCGTCGCGGCCTACGGCGGCGACGCCGACATCCGGGAGTCCGCGGCTGCCCGGGCCCGCGAGCGACTCGCAGAGGCTGGACTCGACCCGTCGACGCGCCTGCTCGGGACCGATCCCGGGGCGCGGCTCGTCGAGCTGGCAGAGACCGGCGGGTACGACTGTATCGTGCTTGGGGGCTCGCAGAGTCCGCTCGGGAAGGTTCGACTCGATGCGGTCACGGAGTTCGTTGTATTGAACGCCCGAACCTCGGTGACGCTGGTGCGATGATTGAGTACCCGGCGGATCCGGTCGGCGGCTTTCCGTCGCCGCCGCGGTCGATCGTCGACGGCGAGGCCCGCGAAATCCGTCTCCGCCGGCTCCGGGCCGACGACCGGCTGGCCGAGATGTACGCCGAGTTCTCGCCCAAAGACCGCGCGCAGGGTATCCCGCCGGCCTCCAAGACCGCCATCCGGTCGTGGCTCGAAAAGCTCCGACGACCCGAGTGTCTCAATCTCGTCGCCGTCCACGACGCGCTCGTTGGCCACGCCGTGCTCGTCCCCGACGGTGACGGCGGCTTCGAGCTGGGGAGGAAGCCGCCTCGCTGCGGGAAGAGATCGCGGAGATCAACCGGGATCGATCGGATCTGGCTAACCGTCGAGCACTGGAACGATCCGGCGCTCGCGCTGTACGAGCGGGTCGGCTTCGAGCCCGTCGACACGGAGCAGTTCGAGCTGACGATGGCACTCCGGCTCCCCGACTCCGGAGATCCCGGGTAACCTCCGGACCCGCTGACTTACTGGCCGGTTCCGACGAGACCGAACCGCGTCCCAGCCGCGTTTTCGGTCGCCCGCTCGTAGACGACCCGCGCCGCGGCGATGTCCTGGATCGCGAGCCCAGTCGAGTCAAACAGCGTCACCCCGTCATCGGCCGTTCGTCCCGCCCGATCGCCGGTCACGATCTTGCCCAGCTCCGCGTGGATGTCGGCGTCGGTAATCGCGCCCTCGCGGTATGGGACGCTGATCTCGCCGGAGTGGACACACTGCTCGTGGTCGTCGATGACGATCGTTGCCTCCCGGACGATCTCGGTCGCGAGCTCCTGTTTCGCGGGGGCGTCGGCGCCGATCGCGTTCACGTGGGTCCGCTCGCCGACCCGCTTGACGATCGGTTCGGTGACTGGCGTCGTCGTCGAGACGACGTCACAGGCCGCGGCCTCGGTAATTGAGCCGCCGGTCACGTCGTACTCCGCCTCGTGGTCGGCGACGAACGCGTCGACGGCCCCCTGGCGCGCGTCGGCGACGACGACCCGCTCGATGTCCCGGACGTTGGCGATCGCGGCCAGCTGTGTCCGAGCCTGGACTCCGGCGCCGACCAGCCCCAGCGAGGTGGCGTCCTCCCGGGCCAGGTACTTCGTCGCGACCGCCGCGGCGGCGCCGGTCCGGAGCCGGGTCAGCGTCGTCCCGTCGAGCATCGCCAGCGGGAAGGCGGTCTCGGGATCAGAGTAGATCACCGTCCCGAGCACCGTCGGCAGGTCGTGGTCCTCGGGGTTGTCCGGGTGGACGTTCACCCACTTCACCCCCGCCGCGTCCCAGTCGCCGGCGTCGAGATAGGCCGGCATCGACCGGAAGTCGCCGTTGTACCGCGGCAGCTCGATGTAGGATTTGGCCGGCATCTGCGAGTCGCCGCGCCCGTGTGCGCCGAACGCGCCCTCGACGGCGTCGATCACTTCCCCGATCCGGGCGTTCGCCGTCACGTCCTCGCGGTCGAGCAACAACGTCTCCAGGGTCTGCATACCCGGTCGTTCGGCGGCAGACACTTTTATGCACGGATGGAGCGCGGCTCCGGTCGTCCGAACGAAGCACACATGTGTCCGCGACGGTGACCCTATGTATGCGCGCAGACATCGAGGTCGAGTCGCTGCTCAAGATCATCCTCGTGTTAGTGGTCGTCTGGATCGGCCTCCGGGTCTTGGACGCCTTTTTCGGCCTACTCGGATCGCTGTTCGGACTCGTGACGAACTTCTTCGGGCTCATCATCGTCGCGCTGATCGTCCTCTGGCTGCTCGATTACATCTGAGCCCGACGGGCCTTTTTCACCGCGGGACGTTCGTTCGGTCGTGTACAGCTTGAACGTCCCCGTGCCCAGCGCGGTCGCCCGCCGGGCCGATCAGGTTGCGGCTCGGCTGCCCGGCGCCCGGCGGCGCCGCCGTGGCGAGCACACGCTCGTCGTTAAGCGTCTCGGCGAGACGGGACCCCACCGACTGTCGGCCCGCGCCCGCGAGGTTGTCTCCGGGCACGCTCCTTTCGGGGCTCGGGTGACTCGGATCGACCGGTTCGATTCGCCGCCAGCCGGGTCCGGTCCGGTCGTGTACCTGGCCGTCGACTCGCCGGCGATCGGGGCGCTTCACGACGAGCTGTCCGACCGGTTCCCGCCAGTCGCCGACCTCGAGGGAGACGCCTACGTCCCACACGTCACGGTCGCCCGCGGCGGCGACGAGGCAGCGATCGAGCGGGTCCTCAGGCCGATCGAGCCGATTGAGTGGACCGTCGCCGAGCTGGTCGTCTGGGACAGCCGACGAGGCCAACCCGTCGAGCGGATCGCGCTCTCGGGCTGAGACCGGGTCTCGACGGCGTCAAAGCTCTCCCCGGGCCTCCGCGAGCGTGAACGCCCCCTCGTACAGCGCACTCCCGACGACCACGGCGGCCGCGCCGGCCTCCCGGAGCGCTACCATGTCGGCGATCGAGGCAACGCCACCGGTCGCGATCACCGGGAGCTTGACCGCGCTCGTCACGCGACTTACCTGTTCGGTTCGGACGCCTTCGAGCGAGCCCTCGACGTCGACATCGGTGAACAAGATCGCCCCGGCACCCAAATCGGCGTACCGCTCGGCGGCCGTCGCCGGATCCAGCCCAGTACCTTCCGTCCAGCCGGAGACGACCACTTCCCCGCCTTTCGCGTCGAGCGCGACCACTACCCGACCTGGGAACCGGTTGCTCACCTCCCGGACGATCCCGGGGTTCTCGACGGCCGCGGTACCGAGGATGACCCGGTCGACCCCGCGTTCGAGCAGCCGCGTGGCCTCGGCGGCAGTCCGGATTCCACCTCCGAGTTGGACGGTGACATCGGTCGCCTCGACGATCTCCTCGATCGCCTCCGCGTTCGGCCGCGTCCCCTCGAAGGCCCCGTCGAGATCGATCAGATGCTCGCGGGCGGCCGCGACCGGCTCGCCGTAGGTCCGCTCGGTTCCACGCCGACCGCCGACGAGCTGGACCGCCTCACCGTCCTCGATGTCGACCGCGGGGATCACCTCGAACTCCGGAAACATACTGATCCGTGGCGGGGGCGCGGCGAAAGGATGTCGATCCAACGGGTCGTGTGAACAGCAAAGTCTAACCGGGTGGACTCCCAACGATGGTTTGATGCCAACCGTAGAGTATCTGAACTACGAGGTCGTCGATGACATGGGTTGGGAAGTCAACGACCCCGACGTGTTCGACAAAGCAGCAGCCGAAGAGTTAGACGATGAAGACTACGGGACCATCGAGGTCAACCGCGGCGAGTACATCCTTGAGGCCGCCGAAGCCCAGGGCTACGACTGGCCGTTCTCGTGTCGGGCGGGGGCCTGTGCGAACTGCGCCTCGATCGTCGTCGACGGCGAGATCGAGATGGACATGCAGCAGATCCTCTCCCGAGAGGAAGTCGAGGAGAAAGACGTCCGGCTGACCTGTATCGGCTCGCCCGCGACCGATGAGGTCCGGATCGTCTACAACGCGAAACACCTCGATTACCTACAGAACCGCGTCATCTAAACTACGGCGCGAACCGGGGATTCGAGCAGTCCTCGATGCTCTGTGATATCCTCGTACCCATTTCACTGAACAGTCATCGGTGTGTTCCTCCGCTGGCGCCGGGTCGCGCTCGCCACTGCACGGACCACCCGACCCCCGTCGAACGCTGTACCGACACCGCTGACCGGACCGCTGCTTCGCCGGGCGAAGGCGGTGCGAACCGACTGGCTGCTTCCGGAGGCGCCCGACATCCCCGCGACCAGCGACACGGAGTGCGCAGGTTGCTGCCACGGAGGGTCGACCGGTCGCCTATCGCATGACTTTCCGGTACCCACCGATCGACGACATCGGCTCCGATACGTCCTTCGACCGTGGTGCAGACGTGACTGTTTGCAGCGACGGCGGTTATATGGGTCGTTCACCGTCGGAACGTGTCCCCGCCGGGGTCCGATCGACCGTGAACTCGCTCAGAGCGGTCGCAGTTCGATCGAAACGACCTCGAACGCCTCCGGGTACCCTGCCCCCGATTCTGACCCTTTTGCTAGACGGATCATGAGCCGGTGCTCGACCTCGGTCGTGAGCTTCTCTCGAGTCCGCGCAGAGCCCGACTCTCTAGTGGCCGGGCTCTCGGTCTGTCGGGCTTCGTGACCCGCCATCCGAAGGGAACGTTCCGCCGCCACGGGCCGGAGACCGAACCGCAGATCTCACTCCGACGGCACCACGAGCGCGGGTACGATACGAGAGTCGGTCAGCCATTCCCGGCGAGCGTCGCTTTGACCGTCTCGCGAAGGGTTTTCCGATCCACCGTGCCCGACACGCTGATCCGCCAGTCGCCGCGTTGCCAGCCGAGCAACGGCGCCGCCGAGGCGTCGGAGTGGGAGTCGACGTACAGCGGCGAGTGAGTCCGCGGGATGGACGCGTCGGCGGTCGTGACCGACACGCGGCCAGTCGCGCCGTTTAACCGGGGCGCTCGACTATCGAGAGTCGAACCGCTCGGTCTCAACCACGGGCATGTCGCTCGGAATCGCCTCGGCGTTGAGTTCGAACGGGTCCTCCTCCAAGGACGGGTTGAACTCGACCGTCTGTGGAGTCGAAACGAACTCGTACCGTCCTTCCGGCCGGTCGATCACACGGTGGTACTGGATCGGATAGAGAAACTCCCGGTCGAACCATAGCGTGTTGTGAACTAACCGCGCGTCGTCGACTGTCGGCTCCAGTCGAAGAACGTAGCTCTCCCGACCGGCGACGGTTTCGACGCCCCGGTACTCGACGGTGACGGGCGTGTCACGCCACTCCGCGGACGAGTCGTCGGCCCCGGTCGCCGAGAACGCGGGGAAGATTGGAATCGACCGCTCGAGTTCGTCCCCGACCGCGCCGAAGAGACTCTTGACCTGTGTCTTGAGGTCTGACTGCTCGGACTCCTCGACCGTACTGCGGAAGGCGCGGTCGGACTCGGCGAGGTACACGAGCCTGACGGAGCCGTTCGAGACCGTCAGGGATCCGGTACCGGCCTGTGAACCGTTGGTGGCGACGATCTCGCTCCGGAACTCGCCGGTCCCCGTTCGTACCGTCTGCTCGCTCACCACCCAGGAGTTGTTTCCGTTGACCTGCCGCGTCGTGTTACTGAGCAGTTGAACGCTCCTGAGATCCTCGACCCGGTCGACGGCTTCGGAGGCCGACGGTGTGTCCGGTGGCCCCGTCGTCAGGAGACCGGTGATGACGATCGAACCGCCCGTGAGTCCGACGATTACGATACCCGCCGCTACGATCGGGAGTGCCCACGCGAACCGACCGGACGACAGCTGGCCCTCACGCACACATCAGTAGTTAGTAGGCGACCGAGGTATGAACCTGTCGACCGTCACGGCCCGGATCCGCCCGCATGACACGACGTATCTCCGACGGCGCACGACGTTCACGAACGCGGGACCGTCGTCGTCGAGGGCCAGTTCCGACCGTTGGGAGAGACGCTCCCGCGACAGCTCCACTGTGGGTTCGAGGTACAGGCATCGCGGTCGGGCCTGCTTGACCGGACCGTCCACGCGAGAGATCGTGCCGTCTTTGACGCCTCCGAACTCGATCTCCCCGAGGGCGTAAGCGTATCTTAATTATCCACGTCGGTGTTGCCACGGTCGTTGGCACCGAAACGGTAGGCAGCTGACGAGTTCAAGATACGGGCTCGCCTCGGTTGAATTTCGTCGCGCTCGCGGTCCGGAGCTCGTTTGTCACGACGGCCTGTGTACGCGCTGCTACCACGCCGACCCGTCGTCGCCGGCTGCGATTGCGTCCGCTGTCGGCTCAGGACCGAGCGACGATCTCGACGACCGGCACCGCCGGTTGGACGGTGTTTCGGTTCGATCCCCGCCCGAGCAGCGGGACCCGGACCGTCGACGGCGTGATCGTTTCGGTCGGTTCGTACTCGAGTTCGTCGCTCGCCCAGTCGCGCTCTTCGAGGACGTTGATCCGGCCGTTCCCGATGGTGTTCTCCCGGGCAAGATCCCGGTCGAGAACGAGCAGGCAGTTGGTCCGCTTGTTCACCCCGAACCGCTCGGGCGGGCGGTCGACGGTAAAACACCAGCCCGGCCCACCCTCGACGAGCGTCCGGTC
>PXQL01000045.1:12527-13340 GCA_003021335.1 Halobacteriales archaeon QH_10_67_13 | reverse complement strand
GCCGACGCCGCCGCTCGCCTTCACCGGCAGGTACTCACTCATCACGGAGACGTCGGCAACGGTCGCCCCGCCCTCGGAGAAGCCGGTGGCGGTCTTGACGAAGTCGGCGCCGGCCGCCCGCGCCGCCTCGCAGACCGCTCGCAGCTCCGACTCCTCGAGCAGCGGTGCCTCGACGATCACCTTCACCGGCACCGGCGCCGCGGCGACGACCTCGGCGATGTCGGTCCGGACTGCCTCCCGATCCCCGGACCGGAGCCACCCCAGATTCGCGACCATGTCCAGCTCGGCCGCGCCGTCGGCGTGGGCGCGCTCTGCCCCGGTGCATTTGGCTTCGGTCGCGTGGTGGCCGTGGGGGAATCCGATCACTGTCGTCACGGGAACGTCCGGCGCGTACGCCGTCGCCCGCTCGAGGTAACAGGGTGGGATACACGCCCGCATGCCGTATTCCTCGGCCTCGTCCAAGACGGTCGTGACCGCCCCCCAGGTCGTCGTCGGCCCGAGTACCGTGTGTTCGATTCGGCTGGGCAGATCGTCCATGTCGGGAGTAGCGGCGCCCGGGGTAAAACCTCCGGGGGCGAGCGTATCAGAAGAATTTTGCGCTGTGACTGTCACGTGTCTCGCATGCCAGCACCGTTCGCCGAGTTCGTCGTCCCGCCGGTGATTCACACGGTCGGACTGCTCGTTGTCGGCGGGACGCTGCTGGCCGTGTTGTACGCCGTACGGCCGCCGCTGACACAGGGTGTGGTCCTCGCGCTGGTTCCCTGGATGGTGGCCGGTGCCGTGTTGCACGTGTTCTGGCAGCTCGACCGCGCG
>PXQL01000045.1:0-12456 GCA_003021335.1 Halobacteriales archaeon QH_10_67_13 | reverse complement strand
GCGGGCCGCGACGGTCGCGCGGTACGTCGGTGCCGTCGGGATCGGAGTCGCGGCGACGCTGATCGGCTTTCTCCTCTTTCAGGCCCGGAGTCCGGCCCTCCCCGGCCTGGATCCGGTCGCGCCCACGCTCGGACTCGTGGTCTCGGTCGCGCTGACGGCGGTGGTGTACCTGTTGGTCGGACTCTGGCGGACGGACGTGCTCGCCCGGGCGAAGTACGTTGGTGGGCTCGTTCTCTTTGCCCACCTGTTTGACGGAGTCACGACCGCGGTGGGGGTCGAACTGCTCGATGTCGGCGAGCGGTCGGCGCTGCCCCAGGCGATCATGGATGTCGCGGCGGGACTGCCGACCGCCGACCTGCTGGGCGAGGCGTGGCTGTTCGTCCTCGTCAAGCTCCTGTTGGCCGTCGCGATCGTCGTCGGCTTCGCCGATTACCTCAGCGAGGCCCCGACCCGGGGCAATCTCTTTTTCGCCGTCGTCGCCGCCGTCGGCCTCGGGCCGGCCGTACACAACTTCTTTTTGTTCGTGCTCAACCTGCCCGGGTGAGCGCCGCGGACGCCTGCGACCCGACCGATCGGCTTCGGGAGAGTTTATATGACCCGGCGCGAGGGCAGCGTATGGGAAAACAGCCCCACCTGCTCGTCGAAGAGGGCGATCTGACAGACGTCGCGCTCGTCCCCGGCGATCCGGGACGGGTCGAGCGGATCGCAGCACAGTGTGACACCGCCGAGACCGTCGCCGAGAACCGGGAGTACGAGGTCGTCAACGCCACCTACGAGGGCCGCGAGCTGACGATCTGTTCGACGGGGATCGGTGCCCCCTCGGCGACGATCGCCGCCGAGGAACTCCACGCGGTCGGCGTCGAGCGGCTCATCCGCGTCGGGACTTGTGGAGCCCTGCAGTCCGACATCGAGATTGGCGACATGATCGTCGCGACCGGCGCCGCCAAAGACGAGGGCACGAGCAAGCGCTACGAGTCCGAGACGCTGCCGGCCGTGGCCGACTACGACGTGCTCTCGGCGCTTGCTGGCGTCTCCGAGGAGCGCGACGAGCCGGTCCACGTCGGGTCGATCGCGACCGACGACGCGTTCTACGCCGAGACCGAACCGATCGTCGAAGACTGGGAGGCTGCCGGGCTGCTCGCCGTCGAGATGGAGGCGGCCGCGCTGTTCTCGATCGCCCGGCGCCGCGGGATGGCCGCGGGGGCGATCTGTACGGTCGATGGCAACCTCGTCGAGGGCACGCAGAAAGGCGAGACCGACGACGAGGAGCTCCCCGAAAAGGCCCGGAACAACGTCGAGCGGGCGATCACGATTGCCCTCGAGGCGACCCGACGCCTGTAGCCGGCAGAACTTTACCTGGGACAGAGTCGGACGATTCTGTCTCCCCGTGGCGCGTGGCCGCGGAGTGTCAGGGAGTCTCCGTCCCCGAGAGGCCGGCGTCGTCGATCACAAACTCGGCTCGCCCGCCCGCCGCCCGCGAGTGGTGTTTCTCCAGGGTTGCGCGACGATTCCCGCCGCGGAACCGGTCCAGCCGGAGGATCACTGCCGACCAGTGATCGAGCGTCTGCCCGCCCAGCGCCCGCGTGGCGTCGGCGTCGGGGTCGGTGTACACCTGGTTCGTGAACGCGACCGCCAGGTCGTGTTTGCGCGCCAGCCCGAGCAGGTGGGTGATCTGGCGCGCGACCGCCCGCAGGGTCTCGCCGTCGTCGTCGTCGTCGCGTTCGAGCCGGTAGAAGCCGGTCGCGCTGTCGAGGACGATCAGGGAGACGTTCTCCGCGAAGGACTCGGCGTCCCGCACGGCCTCGCGTTGCTGGTCGAAGGAAAGCGCCTCGGTGACGATCAGTCGCGAGGCCAGCGTCTCCGCCTCAGTCTCGTAGGGGGCGGCCAGCTGTTCCACGCGCTCGATCGGCAACCCCTCGGTGTCGATGTACAGCGCCGAGTCGCCGCTGGCGGCCACTTCGACGGCCGCCGACAGCACCACGTTCGTCTTGCCCGCCGCCGGCGGGCCGTACACCTGGGTCGCCGCCCCCCGCTCGAAACCCCCGCCCAGCAGCTCGTCGAGCGGCCCACACCCCGTCGGAATCGGATCCGTCACGGATCGAGTTGGTTCGGCGGCGCACTTAACTGCTCGTGCTCGGCCGTGAGCGGTAAGCCTTTGAGCGCGGCCCACCCGGTGTAGAGTATGGCATCCGCACGGCTCGGACTCGTCGTCGCCCGCTTCGACAAGCAGGGCGGGGTCGTCTCCGAGATGGAAGACAGCGCCCGCGAGGCCGCTCAAGAGCGCGGCGCGGAGATCGCGGCAACGCTGGTCGTGCCCGGCTCGTATGACACGCCGCTGGCCGCCGACCGGCTGGCCCGGCGAGCGTCGATCGACGCCGTCGTCGTCGTCGGCGCGATCGTCACCGGCGACACGGACCACGACCAGGTGATCGGCCAGGCCGCCGCCGACGGGCTTCGAGATGTCGCACTCGATCGGGATACGCCGGTGACGCTTGGCATCACCGGTCCGGGAATGAGCGCCGACGAGGCCGCCGCGCGCGTCGGGTACGGCGCAAACGCCGTCGAGAGCGCCCTCAGTCTCGCCGCCGAGCTTGAGGACACCGCCGAGGACCACACATGAGCCAAGACCAGTCACCACAGCCGTACACGCCAGCACAGCGCGTCGAACGCGTCGCTCCAAGCGCCACGATCGCGATCGGCAACCGCGCCACCGCCCTCGAGGCCGAGGGGGTCGACGTCCTCGACCTGAGCGTCGGCGAGCCCGACTTCGACACCCCCGAGAATATCAAGCGAGCCGCCGAGGAGTCTCTGGCCGCCGGGGAGACCGGCTACACCCAATCGCGGGGGATCCCGGAGCTGCGGGCGGCGATCGCGGAGCGCCACCGCGCCGACGGGATCGACTGCGGCCCGGAGAACGTCCTGGTTACGCCCGGCGCCAAGCAGGCGCTGTTCGAGGTGATCCAGGCGCTCGTCGACCCCGACGAGGAGGTCGTACTGTTGGACCCGGCGTGGGTCTCCTACGAGGCGATGGCGAAACTCGCCGGTGCGTCCCTCCGGCGGGTCGACACCGCCCCCTACGGATTCGCGCTCGAACCGGCACTCGACGACTTGGCGGCCGCAGTATCCGACGAGACCGAGCTGCTTGTGGTCAACGCGCCCGGCAATCCCCACGGCGCGGTCTACTCGGACGCCGCCCTCGAGGGTGTCCGGGACTTAGCCCGCGAGCACGGCATCACCGTGATCGCGGACGAGATCTACGATCAGATCACATACGGCCGGGAGCAGACGAGCCTGGCGGCCCTGTCGGGGATGGGTGACCGGACCGTGACGATCAACGGCTTCTCGAAGGCCTACGCTATGACCGGTTGGCGGCTGGGATATCTGGTCGCGCCCGAGCCGATCGTGGAGCAGGCGAGCACTGTCCACGGACATTCGGTGTCGTGTGCCACGAACTTCGTCCAGCACGCCGGCGTCGAGGCACTGAGAAACACCGACGCGGCCGTCGCCGAGATGGTCGCGGCCTTCGAGGACCGTCGGGACCTGCTGATCGAGGAGCTCGCCGATCGGGGTCTCGAGGTGCCGGCCCCTGAGGGAGCCTTCTATCTCATGTTGCCCGTCGACGACGATGATCAACGGTGGTGTGAGACAGCGATCGACCGGGCCCACGTTGCGACCGTCCCGGGAAGCGCCTTCGGAACCGACGGCTACGCTCGGCTCTCGTATGCCGCCGGCGCCGACCGGCTCCGCGAGGCGGTCGCCCGGCTCGACGAGCACGACCTGTTGTAGTCTCGCCGGGCCTGCCGAATCGTGGACTTCGTCGTAGACGTTTAGCCGCCGAACAGTCTGCGCAGCCGTTCGAGCGGCCCCTCCTCGTCTGCGGGCATGCCGGTGTCCCGACGGTCCCTCGAATCGGCAGGCTCGTCGGGAGGAGTCAGCTCCCAGCCGGCCTTGGCGGCTGCGTCATCGACGATTAGGTACTCCCAGCCGGCCTGCTCGGCGAAGGGTCGGCGTTCCGGCCCGGCGCCGACGTGGACCTTCCGGGGGGCAGACGAGGCCTCGGCGAGTTCGGCAAGCGCCAGCCATCGGTCGCGGTCGCCCTGCTCGAAGTCCTGTTGGAGGCCGTGGCGGTCGACGAACGCTTCGATGGCCGCAACATCGTCGCCGACGATTCCAACGTGGCGGCTCCAGGTCCGTGCGTCCTCGAAGGCCGCGGCCGGGTTGGCGAGGCGCTTGACGGCGGTAAGGGAGAAAGCGAGTGCCATCTCGCCGGTCTCGCTGTCGTGAACGACGCTCACAACTCTCTATCGACACTGACGAGGCCTAAAGCGCTCGGTCTCGCCCCGGTGTTCAGTCCGCGTCGGCGTCAGACTCAATCCCGGGGTCGCCCCTGGCCTCGAGATCGACCTCAAGTGACTCACAGGCCCCCGTCTCGGGGTCGAAACAGTCCGGACAGACCGGGCGCCGGTCGATGATCGTGTCGAGCCGCTCGGCGACGATCTCGTTTATTACCGGCTCGAGCTGGTCGGCTTCCTCGCGGAACGACTCGACGGCCAGCACCTCTGCGAGAAACCGTTCGAGGATGCAGTACTCTCCAAGCGCCTCGCGGGCGTGGACGATCCCCTCGTCGGTGAGATCGACGCCGCGGTACTTTTCATGAGTACAGAGCCCGTCCGTCTCGAGCTTGCCGATCATCTCGTTCGCGCTTGCTGGACTCACATCGAGCGCGTCGGCGATCGCTCCGGTGGAGGCGCGACCGTCTTCGGTCTGCTGGACGAGATAAATCGCGCGTAAGTATCGCTTGGCGGTGTTCATCGGGTGACTCCGTCGTCGTGGATCATTCGGTCGTCTCCATCAGGTCGGTGATCTGTTTGACACCGGCTTGTTCTTCGGCGCGAATCGATCGTAACGTCTCGACCACGTGGTGGCGGTCGACGGTAAACCGCGCGTCGGTCCCGGCGAGCGCGGCGATGAGGTCATCGTAGAACTTGTACGCGGTCGCCTCGCTGCACAGCTGATCGTACAGGACGCCGTCGAACTCGTCGGCCGGCTCGTACTGTTCTCCGACGAGGTGCTCGATCTGTTCGAACGGCACCGTCTCGGCGTTTAACCGCTCGATCAGCGCGTCCAAACGCTCCCGGTGCGTTGCGGACTCTTCGGCGGCGTCTCGCAACACGGTCCGGAACTCTCCGTCGAGCTCCGGATTCACGGCGTTGCGCCGCGCTCGTGCCTCCGCAAGCTCTTCGAGGACGACCCCGATCTGTAGGAGCCGGGCGAGCTGGTGATCCGAGGAAAGTGCTGCCTGACTCACGGGCGCCCCCTCCACGATACCCCGATGTCCATACAGGCAGTACGACGACGAGCGTTAAGAGCGTTCCCCACCGCTACAGCCAGCTAAACGCCAGGTACGGAACCAGGAACAAGGCCAGAAACATTACTAGCAGGATTCGCCCGTACCCGACCGCGACGCTGAGCCCCGATATCCACGTGGGGTGATCGAACCCACCGGGAAAGTCCATATTTCGCCTGTGCCCCTCGGAGTTTTAATCCTACGGTCCGTGTCGGAAGACCGACTTTTCTCTGGGTGATCTGTGAGCTCCGCGGCCGTCGAAACCGGCGGGTCTCGGTTACCGTCGTCGAGGAAGCGCTGATTGCCCCGGCCGCGGCGGCCGTGACGACGACCGGCGCCGAGAGCAGCGCGACGAATACCGCGAGCGCGGCCGCGTAGACGACCACGCCGCCCGGCGTCCGGGGCGGTTGCGAAGCGGGACCGCGGGTGTCTTTCTCTCCTCTCATACCATACCACAGGGACTGTCCGTACATAAGCGTAATCTGAACGACATTTCTGTAGTCGGAGTTACTGAAATGTATTTCAGTCGTCTATCGGGATCGATGCGTAACTCGACGTGAACGGTAGCAGCGCGAAACGGGCCCGCCTGGGAGGTCTCAGCCGTTCGGCTCGGCGATCAGGCGAACGTCCGATCCGGCGGGGTTTCCTCTTCGGCCTGGGTCTTCTCGTAGGCCCGCTCGAAGTCCTCCATTCGAACGTCGGTGCGGTCGTCGCGGATCGCGAACATGCCGGCCTCGGTGCAGATCGCCTTGATGTCCGCGCCAGAGGCGTCCTCCGCCATCGCCGCCAGGGCGCCGTAATCGACGCCGTCGGCGACGGTCATCGACCGCGTGTGGATCTTGAAGATCTGCTCGCGGCCGCGCTCGTTGGGCTCCGGCACCTCGATGAGTCGGTCGAACCGGCCGGGCCGCAAGATTGCCTGATCGAGCATATCGAAGCGGTTGGTCGCGGCGATGATCCGCACCTCGCCCCGGTCGTCGAACCCGTCCATCTCCGAGAGCAGCTGCATCATCGTCCGCTGGACCTCCGCATCCCCGGAGGTTTTGGACTCGGTCCGCCGGGCCGCGATCGCGTCGATCTCGTCGATGAAAATCACTGCTGGCTGGTGCTGGCTGGCCAGCTCGAACAGATCGCGGACGAGCTTCGCGCCCTCTCCGATGAATTTGTGAACCAGCTCGGAGCCGGCCATCTTGATAAAGGTCGCGTCGGTCTGGTTGGCGACAGCCTTCGCGAGCATCGTCTTTCCGGTTCCGGGCGGTCCGTGTAGGAGGACGCCAGACGGCGGGTCGATTCCCACCGCGTCGAACTGCTCGGCGTTCATCAGGGGCTGCTCGACGGCCTCCCGCACCTCCCGGATCTGCTCGTCTAACCCGCCGATGTCTCCGTATCCCACCTCGGGACTGGCCTCGACTTGCATCACCCGTGCCCGGACATCGGTTTCGTCGTCGAGGAGTTTCACGACTGACAGGGAGTTGTTGACCGCGACCCGATCGTCGGCTTCGAGCTGCTCGCGCATCTCGTCGGTGATATCGGTCAGCGCCTCCTGGTTGTTGCCGTGTTGTTTGATGATTGCCCCGTCCTCGGTGAGTTCCTGGACGGTGGCGACAAACAACGGCGACTGCTTGAGCTTCTTGTTCTCGTGGGTGAGCCGTTCGAGTTTCTGCTGGTACTTGTTGTTTTCCGCGTTCGCGTCAAGCAGCTTGTCCCGCATCTCTTCGTTTTGTGACTCGAGAACATCGAGTTGCTCTTCGAGTGACTCGATTTTCTCCTGTTTTGACGCCCCGTCGTCGTAGGGCATCTCGACATCGTCAACGGTATCAGTCATTTCTTCTGGGTAGGTTTCACATAATAATGAGTGTTCGGGTCCACGCGGCCCGGCAGGGACCGAACCGCCCGACGGAAACAGTGACAACCGATAAGCCCCCGGCCGACGAAACGGGGGTGATGACGCGGTTGGTTCACACGGGCGATACGCATCTCGGCTACCGCCAGTACCACAGCCCGGAACGCCGCCGGGATTTCCTGCGGGCGACGAGTCGAAACGCGACGGCCAGTGGCTCGACCTGTTCGAGCAGGTCGGGGTCGCGACCAGGCTGGGCTCGGAGCCCGTCGAGGTCGGCGACGTAGCGGTCTACGGGCTCGATTTCGTCCCCCGGTCTCGTCGGGACGCCTTGGAGTACGAGTTCGAGCCCACCGACGCTGCCCACGCCGTCCTGGTCACCCACGGACTGTTCGAGCCGTTCGAGCACGGCGACTGGGACGCCCGCCGGCTGCTCCGGGAGTCGCCGGTCGCGTTCGACGCCCTCCTACTCGGCGACGATCACACCCACCGGGTCCGCCGGCTCGAGGAGCCGACCGAGACCTGGCTCACCTACGCCGGCTCGACCGAGCGGGCGAGCGCGAGCGAGCGCGAGGACCGGGGGTACAACATGGTGGCGTTCGAGGACGGCGTCGACGTTCGGCGGCGCGGGCTCGACACGCGATCGTTCGTCTACGTCGATGTCGAGCTTGGGGCGGGCCAGGGTCTCGAGCAGGTCCGCAGGGCGATCGAGGGGTACGAGCTCGAGGACGCGGTCGTGATCGTCACGATCACCGGCGAGGGGTCGGAAATCGCACCCGCCGCGATCGAGGAGTTCGCCGCCGAGCGCGGGGCGCTCGTCACCCGCGTCACCGACCGACGCGATGTCGAGGAAGATGCCGTCGAGGTCAGCTTCGCCGATCCCGACGCCGCGGTCCGAGAGCGCATCGAAACGCTGGGGCTGAGCCCGGCCGCCCGCGAGATCGACGAGCTGGTCCGAGACCGGTCACTTGCCGACAGCAACGTTGCAGACAGCGTCGAACGACGCGTCGGGGAGCTGACCGACGAGCCCGCCGCCTTCGCCGCCGAGCCCTTGAGCGCGGACGCCAAGGGCTCCGGGGACGCGCCGTCTCGGTCGGACGAGTCCGACTCGGCGCCACAGACGGTCGGCGACGGGGCGGCCAAAGACGAATCGACGGCCGCCGCGGTCGACCGGGCTACCGCAGACGAGGACGCCGACGGAACCGACGCGGCCGGGGAAAACTCTGACACAGACTCCCGCGAGCCGTCCGGCGACGACGGGCGTCCGCCCGAGTCCGCCGAGAGAGAGCGAGCCGACAACGGCGACGACCAAGCGACGATGGAGGAGTACCTGTGAGGTTCGACCGGCTCAGTCTCGAGCAGTTCAAGCCCTTCGAGGCCGCAGAAGTCGAGTTCGAGCCCGGGGTGACGGTCATCCACGGGCTCAACGGCAGCGGAAAGTCCTCGCTGCTGGAGGCAGCGTTTTTCGCGCTGTACGGCGCCCGCGCGCTCGACGGAACCATTAATGAGGCCGTGACCGTCGGCACCGACGGCTCGACGGTCGGACTCTCCTTTGCCCACGACGGGACGACCGGCCGGATCGACCGCAAGGTCCGGGTCCGAGACGGAAGCGCGCGGACGGCCCGGTGCGTGCTCGAGACCGACGCGGAGACGATCGAGGGCGCGACCGACGTCCGCGAGTACGTGACGGCACTGCTGCGGATGGACGCCGAGGCCTTTCGCAACTGTGCGTACGTCCGGCAGGGGGAGGTCAACGCTCTGATTGACGCCGCCCCGAGTGAGCGCCAGGACATCCTCGATGACCTGCTCCAGCTGGGCCGCCTAGAGGAGTACCGCGAGCGAGCCAGCGACGCCCGTGTCGGGGTCGGACGGGTCAGAGACGACGTGGAGGGTGCGCTCTCGGAGGTCGACAACCAGATTGAGGCCTCCGACGAGACCGAGCTGCTCGAGCGCCGCGACGCGGTCAGAGAACAGCTGTCCGAGCTCGCCGACGACCGCGAGCGCTACGAGCAGAACCGCGAGCAGGCCAGACGGACCCTCGAGGAGGCAAAGAGCGTGCTCGAAGAACAGACCGAACGCCGCGAGGAGCTGGCCGACGTCCGATCGGAACTCAAGGAGCTGCGCGACCGGATCGCCGAGACCGCACAGAAACGCGAGCGTCTCGCCGACGAGATCGACGACTGTCGGGGCCGTCTGGAGCGACTCCGCGAGCGCCGCGAGGAGCTGACCGCGGGACTTGACGCCTCGAGCGACGAACTCGACGAGGAGTGGGCGGCCGAACGGGCCGACGCGCTCGAGGCCGAGATCGAGAGCCTGACCGAGGAGATCCGGGAGCTGAGCGTCGAACGACAGGCCGTAGACAGCGAGCGCGAGGAGCTCGAAAGCCGCGCCGAGGAACTCGAGGAGGCGGCAGCGCGAAAGCGCGAGGAGGCCGCCGAACTCGAGACCGACCGCGAGGAGGCGGCCGCCGAACTCGAGGATCGCCGAGAGCGACTCGAAGAGCTCGCGACCGAACGCGAAAAACTCCGGGCGACCTTCGAGGACGCGCCGGCCACGGCCGAGACGGCCGCCGAGTACGAGACCGAGCGCCGGGAGCAACTCGCGGAGGTCCGGGAAACCCTCGCCGAGCGCGAAGCGGAGCTGAAAACCGCAACGGAAGCACTCGAGGACGCCCGCGAGCTCAAGGCGGCGGGACGTTGCCCGGAGTGTGGCCAGCCCGTCGAGGGCTCGCCGCACGTCGAGGCGATCGACGAGCGCGAAGCCCAGGTCGAGGAACTCGAAGCCGACCTCGAGGAGCTCAGAGAAACGGAGACGCAGCGGGAGGCCGACCTCGACCGGGCCGGAGAACTCGTCGATGCGGCCGAGCGTCTCGACGAACTCGAGACCGAGCGGGATACCATCGAGCAGATCATCGAAGAGCGCGCAGAGGCCCTCGAGACCCAGTGCGACCGGATCGATCGGCTGCGGGACGACGCCGAGGACCGCACCGAGGAGGCGGCGTCGAAACGCGCGACTGCCGCCGATCGCGCCGACCGGGTCGACGAACTTGAGGATCTGATCGAGGACCGCAGAGCGGAGAAGACCGGCCGGTCGGATCGCCTCGAGCGCGTCCGATCGCTCGCCGACCGACTGGCCGAAATCGCCGACCTCGAAGCCGAGGTGGAGACCCTCCGTGAGGAACGGGCCGAGAAGGCAGAGATCAACGACGAGCGCCGGAACCGCTTGGACCGGCTCCGCGAGCGCCGCGAGGAGCTGGCGGCCGTCGTCGACGAGGAGCGAATCGAGTCCGCCGAGTCAGAACGCGACCGCGCCAAGCAGTATCTTGAGGAAGTCGAAGGGACACTCGCCGAACTCGACGAGCGACAACAGACGCTCCGGGGCAAGCTCGGAGCCATCGAGCAGGAACTCGACAGCCTCGAAGAGCTCAGAGAGCGCAGGGAGACCCTCGAGACCCGGCGCGACCGGCTCGCATCGCTGTACGACCAGGTGGAGTCACTCGAGTCGACCTACGCCGGACTGCGCGAGGACCTCCGCCAGCAGAACCTGTCGAGCTTAGAGCGGATGCTCAACGAGACCTTCGAGCTGGTCTACGAGAACGACAGCTACTCGCGGATCGAACTCGACGAGCAGTACCGCCTGACGGTCTACCAGAACGACGGCGAGCCCCTCGCGCCCGAGCAGCTCTCCGGGGGCGAGCGGGCTCTGTTCAACCTCAGCCTGCGGTGTGCGATCTACCGCCTGCTCGCGGAGGGCATCGAGGGAACCGCACCGATGCCGCCGCTGATCCTCGACGAGCCGACGGTCTTTCTCGACGACAGCCACGTCTCCCAGCTGATCGAGCTGATCGACGCCATGCGCGAGCTGGGGGTCGAGCAGATCCTGGTCGTCAGCCACGACGAGGAGCTCGTCGCGGCGGCCGACCGGCTCTTACGCGTGCGAAAGGATCCGACGACCAACCGCTCGACCGTCGAGACCGCGCCGCCCCGGCGACGGCTGGCCGAGGCGACCGACTGACCGGTCACTCGTTGCCCTCTGCAGCGCCCGCCAGTCGCCGTCTGAGCTTCCGGTACCGGAACGCAGCGTAGCCGGTCGCCGCGAGTCCGGCCGCGAGCAAAGCTCCTCCCGGGAGCGGGTCGGCGCGAAACCAGACGAGCAATCCCCCTAGCGCGAGTCCGGCGATCGCCGCGTCCACGACGAGCACGAGCCGCCAGAACCCCGCCCGAACCGCCGGGTCGACCTCCGACGACGAGCTCCCGGAGTCCCGGGTTCGCCCGTCTGAACCCACTTCGGTCGGCTCCGCCGGCGGCCCGTCCGCTTCCGGCGCCTCCGCGGTCCACCCGGGGCTCGTCGGCGCCTCGGATTCCCCGGCGTCGGTCTCGTCCACGAGCGATTATCGGGACGTAGTATAAAAAGACGTGTCGTCCGCTCAGGGAATCTTGGCGGTCAGTGCATCTCGTGCAGCTCGACCGCGTTGTCACCCTGGATCCACGCCAGGGGTCTGTCGATGTCGTAGATGACCGTGCCGTCGTCAGTTTCGTAGGCGTCGGCGCCGTCGGCCGTCTCGCTGTCCAGCTCGGCGTACGTGTTGGTTTGATCGGTCATTGTCGTACGTGAGAGCATGGTACTGTGTCACAAGTATGTTCCGCCACGAGGCCGGTCGCGGCAGGCGGCGAGAGGCACTTACTGGCGCGGGCCCAAGCGACGGCAATGGATCGCCGACCGGTCGATACGGACGAGGTGGCCCAGATCTACGACGAGCTGCTCGACGCCTACGAGACGGCCTGGGAGTACCGCGGGCACAGGAGTCTCCACTTGGGGCTGTACGACGAGACACACGACGATCCGGGCGCGGCATCGATAAACGCCATGCGGGCGCTCTCGGCGGCGGCTGCGATCGAGCCCGGCGAGCGGGTGCTCAACGTCGGCTGTGGTGCCGGCGAAGACTCGGTCTGGAACGCGAAGGCCCACGACGCCGTCGTCGTCGGCGTCGACGTCGGCGAGCGCCAGCTCGCGGCGGCGAAACAAAACGCCCGCGAGCACGGCGTCGCCGACCGGACCGCCTTCCGAACCGACGACTTTCACGAGCTCGCGACCGTCGAGGACGAGTCGATCGACGTCGTCTGGGGACTCGAGGCGATCGCACACTCCCCCGAGCCCGAACGGGTCCTCGAACAGGCCCGGCGGGTGCTGGTTGCCGGCGGCCGGCTGGCGGTCGCCGACCTGTTTCTCGCGCGCGATCTCGCGAGCGTCGAGACGGAGCTTCTGAAGA
>PXQL01000044.1 GCA_003021335.1 Halobacteriales archaeon QH_10_67_13 | reverse complement strand
CTCGACTACGGGCTGTTGACCGTCGCCGCCGACGACGGGCCGACACACACCGCTCGCGAGCACCTCGGTCCCAGGCGCGCCCAGTCCGGTCATGGGCCGTCGTACTGGCTGCGGGGTCTTATGTTCCGGCACTCCGGGACGCGGCGGCCGTCGGAGCCGGACCCGTCGTGGCGGCCGACACACCCGCGGGGCTTTAGTGGGACAATCGCATACCCCGACACAACTGATGACACAGGACTTCTACGAGATACTCGGGATCTCGCGGGATGCCTCCGAGGAGGAAATCGAGGACGCCTACCGCGAGGCGGTCCGAGAGTACCACCCCGATGTCAGCGACGACCCCGACGCAGAGGAGAAATTCAAGACGGCAAAGAAAGCAAAGGAGGTGCTTACCGACGACGAGAAGCGCCAGCTGTACGACCGGCTCGGCCACGAGCAGTTCCTCGAGGCCGAAAAGCGCGGCGCGACCGACGGCGATCGGGCCGGCCCGGGCGGCGGGCGAGCGGGCGGCGGCGGAGCCGGCGGCCCGTTCGGCGGCGGGGCCGGCGGCTTCGGGGACGTCCAGGACATCTTCGATCAGTTTTTCGGCGGCGGCCGCCGAGGAGGGAACGGGAGCCGGACCCGCTCCGGTCAGGACCTCAAGACCCAGCTGACGATCGATCTCGGGGACGCCTACGACGGCCTCGAAAAACGGGTCACGATCCCTCGGCCGCGGGAGTGTCCCGAGTGCGGGGGCACCGGGCACCCGCCGGAGGCAGACGCCCAGCAGTGTCCGGAGTGTAACGGTCGGGGGCAGCGGACGCAGGTCCGACAGACCGCGTTCGGGCGGATGCAACAGACCGCGGCCTGCCCGCGCTGTGAGGGCGAGGGAACACTGTACGACCAGACCTGCTCGACGTGTGGCGGCGACGGGATCGTCCGGGAGCGAGACGAGATCACCGTCGACATCCCCGCCGGCGTCAAGGACGGCCAGACCCGACGGATCAGGGGCAAGGGCGCTCCGGGCGAGCGGGGCGGGTCCAACGGCGACCTGCTGGTCGAGATCTCGGTTCGAGACCACCCCGAGTTCGAGCGCGACGGCGACGACCTCCGGACCCGGACCGCGATCTCGTTCCCGCAGGCGGTCTTCGGCGATACCGTCGAGATCGGGACCCTCGACGGGCCCGTCGAGTTCGACGTTCCGGCCGGAACACAGAGCGGCGAGACCTTCCGACTTCGAGGGAAGGGCATGCCACGGCTCCGGGGGCGCGGCCACGGCGACCTGTACGCGACGGTGCAGGTCGTCACTCCCGAGAGCCTGAGCGACGAGCAACGGGAGGCCTTAGAGGCGTTCGCCGAGGCCGGTGGCGAGGAGATCGACGTCGACCAGGGCTTTTTCGAGCGCCTGCGCAACAGCCTCTGAGTCGTGGGGGATCCGATCCCGGGCGCCGAGCGTCCCGAACCCGTCGGTGAGTTGCTGACCCACGCGCGGAACCGGGAGGAGGCTGCGATCGACGGGCTCGACCGCAGCGTGGCCTACGAGTACGACGAGCTGGTGACCGACGCCTGGAAGGCAGGCAACTTGCTCCGTCACTACGGCGCCAGACCGGGCGCTCGCGTCGCGGTCGTCCCCGACCGGACCCCGGCGGCCGTCCTCGCAGTGCTTGGGGGACTCGCCGCCGGGGCGACCATCGAGCTGATCGGGCCGGACGCGGCGGTGTCGGCGCGGGCGCTGGTCGCGCCGCCCGGCGAGTACGAGACGGCTCCGGGCTGTTCGCGCCTCGCCTACTGGGACTCGCCCGCTCAACCGGAGGTCGCGAGCTTCGAGCGCGAGCGCTAGAGCGAGAACCCGATCGCGCCGCCCGGTGACCGGAGCCTTGAGGACGAGGCGCTCCGGGGCGGGGGAGACGCCCACACCCACCGGGCGCTGCTCGGGACCGCTCGGGCAATCACGGCAGATCTCGGTCTGGGCCCCGGCGATCGCGTGGGCGTGTACGCCTCCCTCGAGATCATCGGCGGCGTGCTCACCCCCGCTTGCCGCCAGGCGACGATCCGGTTCGACGAGCCCGGCGACCTGACGGTCCGAGAGGCTGGCGGAGACATCGCGGTCGATGCGGTCGCTGATCGTCTCTCCGAAGAATAGACGGCCGGAGGCGACGGCGGTTCAGGGGGTGCTCGTGGGACGGATGAGATCCGCGAGCGCGACGAGCACGCCGAGGACCCACCCGACCGGGAACGAGACCGCGAACCAGATGAGCACGTGGTGAGCGGCCCGGCGGTCGATCGGGTCGAGCAGCTCTTGGACGGTGCTCGGGCTGGCCTCGAAGGCGGCCTGTGCCAGCTCGTCGCTGCGGGCGATGATCAGATCTTCGAGCGAGGGGTGAAAGAGCGCGGCGACGACCGGCGGCAGGAAAATCGCCGTCATCGCGAACGGGTAGGCCAACGCGACGGTCGTACCACGCCCGCCGGCCCGGTAGAAGCCGTAGGAAAGCGCCGAGGAGAGTACGGCGACCCCGCCGGCGGCCGCGATCGCCGCGATCTCGGCGTCAGTGAAGGTTCCGGAGAACTGAACCCACACCACCCCGACGAGCCCGCCCCACAGCAACACGAACAGCGCAACGACCCCGAACAGGCCGAGTCGCACGGCCGTGACGTTCAGCCGGCGGGCCTGAAACCGGATAAAATACCCCGTCAGCAGGAGCGGGTACAACGCCGCGATGACCGGCACGCCGACGGCGAACCAGAGTCGGTAGGTGAGCCGCTCGCGGGCGCTCTCGGGCTCCCACTTCCCGAGGACGGTGTCCTCGACGCCGCGCTGGCGCGGAAAGAACACCCCCATCCAGGTCTCGTGGAGGGCGCGCACGTCGTATCTGATCGCGCCGACCAGCCCGCGCTGGGTCCCGGTTGCCATCTATGCGACCGTTGCCGGGGGGTCAAGTATAGCCTTTCGTCTCTCAGTCCCAGGCCGCGGGGGGGAATCGGGAGCGTCACCGGCGAGTGTTCGAGGAGCCACGCCAGGGCGATCTGCGGGGCGCTCGCGTCGTGAGCCCGCCCGATCTCCTTGAGGGTGGGATCGCCGAGCACGTTCCCGCGGGCAAGCGGCGAGTACGCCACCAGCTCGAGGTCCGTCTCCTCGGCGTAGCGCCGGAGCTGCTCCTGTGGCAGGTACGGGTGGATCTCGACCTGGTTCGCGAACACCGGCCCGTCGAGAATCTCCCGGGCGCGGTCGACGTGGTGGGGTTCAAAATTCGAGACCCCGACGTGGCGGGTCAGCCCTGACTCCGAGAGTTCTTCGAGGGCGCCCAGCGTGGCGGCGGGCTCGTACTCGCCGGCCGGCCAGTGGATGTACAGCAGGTCAACGTGCTCGACTCCGAGCCGGTCGAGGCTCTCGCGGGTCGAGGCCCGGACATCCTTGGGGGCGAGGTTGCTGATCCAGACCTTCGTCGCGAGGAAGATCTCCTCGCGGGGAACGTCGGCGGCGGCGATGCCCTCGCCGACGGCGGCCTCGTTGCGGTAGATCTGTGCGGTGTCGATGTGCCGGTAGCCGGTCTCGAGGGCTGTTCGAACGCTCTCTGCACACTGATCGGCGTCGGTGTTCTCCCACGTTCCGAGTCCGAGCATCGGCATCCCGTCTGTGGTCGGAACGTCTCGGGGTGTTTGGCTACTCATACCGGGTGTAGACCCGAACGGAATAAAGGTCGTTCGGACGAGCGTGTCAGTACTTCGAGTCGGCGCCGGTCTCCTCGTAGACCCGCTCCATGATCGCGTCGCGCTCGGCCTGCCAGCGGTCAAGCCGGCCGGGCTCGGTGGGATAGTCCTCGTAGTGAGCGAGCAGCTCGTCGGCCAGCCGTTTTGTCTTGTACAGGTCGTAGATCGTATCCCAGTGATCGCGGGTCTTGAGTGCGATTTTCGCCTTGAGCAGCCAGCCGACGTTCGCCGAACCCGAGTACAGCGCCTCGGAGAGCTTCCCGACCGGGAGCGCAGCCAGCAGCCCCATCAGATCGTCGACTTCGGCGGCGGTCGTGAAGATGTTGTACACGTCCAGCGCGGCGTACCGGGCCCCGAAGTGATCCATCACGCGCTGGTTGTACTCCCACATCGCGGCCTCGGTCGGGCCGCCGTCCGCGAGCGCCGCGACCGCGGCCTCGCCGGCGTAGGTTCCCCCGTAGGCGGCCCCGGCGATGCCGCCGCCGGTGGTCGGGTTGACGTGGCCGGCCGCATCCCCAATCGCGACGTAGCCGGGCGCGACCGCAGAGTCGTAGGGCCGGCGGGTCGGCAGCGCCGCGCCGAGTTTGTCGTCGACGGTCGCGCCGTCGAACTCCGGACGGGTCCGGATGTCATCCCGAAGGTCCGCGACCAGCTGCATCGGCTCCTCGGTCATCTGAAAGCCCAGGCCGACGTTGATCTCGGTCGGGGTGCGCGGGAAGTACCACAGGTAGCCGGCGGCGCGCTCGGTCGGTTTGAAGACCAAGGCGTCCGACCAGTCGACGGGCTCGTCGACGTGGATGACCTCGCGGTAGGCCGAACAGAACTGCGAGTATCTGACGTTTCGGTCGAAGGTCGTTCCCGAGAAATCGACTTTGTCCTGTAGCAGCGACATCGCGCCGGCGGCGTCGACGACCAGGTCGGCGGCGTATGTCAGCGGCCGACCGCGGTGGTTCGCCTGGACGCCCTCGACGGCCCCGTCTTGGCGAACGTCCTGGACGACGGTCTCGTAGTGGATGGTCGCGCCGGCCCGCTCGACCCCTTCGAGGAGCTTGCGGCCGAACTCGTGGCGGTCGATCACCGCGAGCTCGCCTGGAACCGGGATGTCGAGCTCCTCGCCGAGCTGGGGGATCTCGAAGCGGCCGTGGTCGACGTCGGTGTTGGTGATCGCGGGCTCGAGCTGGGATTTCGGGATCGCCTCGGGGAAGTTACTCGCCCCCTTCAGGGCGTCGCCGCAGGCGATGTGGCCGGCCTCCTGCTCGGTCTTGCGCTCGAGCACGACCACGTCGTAGCCCGCGTCGGCGATCGTCGCCGCGGCGTAGGAGCCGGCGGTCCCGGCGCCGACGACCACGACGTCCCAGGAGGTCCGTCGCCGGCCGCCGGCCGCGCTCTCTGTGGTTGCCATACCGAGCTGTGCGTGCCCGAGGCGCAAAACTCTTTATTACCCGCTCGGTCCCAGGTGCGGTGCCCTCGGGTGATCTCTCTCGGCCGTTCGAAAAGGGTTTTGCCGGGACCGACCGTACCGGCCGGTATGGCGGAGTACACCGTCGAGTTCGTCGGGACCGGCGAGACGATGACCGTCTCTAATAAGGAGACGATCCTCGACCGGGCCATCGAGGAGGGGATCAACCAGGAGTACTCCTGTCGGGTGGGGATGTGTCTGGCCTGCTCGGCGAAGATCCTCGACGGCGAGGTGGTTCAGCCGGCCGCCCGCGGGCTCACCGACGAGGAACGCGAGGAGTACGCCCTGACCTGCATGGCCCGGCCCCAGTCGGACTTGCGGCTCCACCGCGGGAAGTACCCCCCCAGCATCGAAGCCGACGGCGAAGAACCCGCCGCGGCCGACGACTGATTACAGCGACGCCTCGGGACAGCCCTCGAACAGCATATCGCGGGTCATCGTCTCGAATAAGTCGGCGTCGAGGGACTCGACGACGGTCGTCCGGGGCTGGCCGTCGGTGACTCAGTTCTCGTCGACGGCGGTGTACCCGCGGGTGAGCCCCTCGCGGTCGTCGACCTCGACGTAGTAGGTGCCAGCCTCCTCGATCAGGTCAGGTTCGACCAGCGCGGCGGTGACCGCCGAGTCGGGGTGAGTAACCAGCTGCTCGCCGGTCTGGCTCTCGTTGTACTCTCGGACCGACGCCGTGATCGTCCGGTAAAAGTCCGCCAACTCGGTGTCCGGGCCATCGTCGATCGCAGCCAGGGTCTCGGCGCCGAAGGTCGTATCTCGTTCGGTCAGCCCCCAGTCGAACAGCCGCACATCCAGTTCATCGATGACGATCTTGGCCGCCTCGGGGTCGACCCAGAAGTTGTACTCGGCCGCCGGCGTGACGTTGCCCAGGCAGTTGACGTTGCCCCCCATCACCCAGACCTCGTCGAGCAACTCGTCCAGGTCTGGCTCGCGGCGGAGCGCCATTGCGACGTTGGTCAGCGGCGCGATACAGACGAGCGTGAGCTCGCCCGGATTCGCCCGGGCGCGCTCGACGATATACTCGACGGCGTGGCGGTCGCCGGAGGGGATTCCGGTGTCGGGGAACAGCTCGCCGCCCAGGCCGCCCTCGCCGTGGATGTAGTCGGCGTGATAGTAGTCTTTGACGAGCGGCTCGCGGGCGCCCTCGTAGACCGTGACCGAGTCGGTGACGCCAGCGAGATCGAGGGCGTATTTTGCGTTCTCGACCTCGTAGTCGAACTCGACGTTGCCGGCACAGATCGTAACCCCCTCGATGTCGATCCGATCGGAGGTCGCCGCCATCAAAAGCGCCTGCGCGTCGTCGCCGGCGGTGTCAGTGTCGACGATCACGCGGCGGGTGTCCGTGGCCATACCGGTCGGAGCCCGGCCGGAGACAAATACCTCCCGGTCGCGGGGATCACCGGTCGGCGCGAGACCCGCGCGGGTCCGCCCGACGCGTGTCCCGCTCGGTAGCGGGTCCAGAACGGTTAATTCGGTCGGTTAACACGACCATGTATGGACCAATCCCCGTCAGAGGATCCCCTCTACCGACTGGACCGCCGAGCGCTCCTGGCTACCGGGGCCGCGGTCGGCGTCGCGGGCTGTACGGACGTGTTCGGCGACGACGAGACCGGGATCGCGGACTGGCACGACCTCGCCGCCGTTCGGAAGAACCTCGACGGAGAGTACGCGCTCGTGACGGACCTCGACGCCCAGACGACGGGTTACGAGTGCCAGCGACTCAGATCAACAGAGGACCGAAGGCGTACAGGTTGACCGTGGCGTGGGCGAGTGCCGGTGTCAGTATCGTCTCGTGGCGGTGATACAGGTACCCGAGCAGGCACCCTTGCGGGAACAGAAAGACCGCCGTCACGAGCATCGAGAGGGCATTTCCGACGTAGAATAAAAGCGGGTACAGCAACGCAAAGGCCGTACCGGAGACGAGTATCGCCCCGGTTGCAGACAGCGCGGCGTCGGCGTGATCCTGTAAGACTCCGCGGAAAAATGCCTCCTGAACCGGCGGTGTCAGCACCACCGCGCCGAGAAAGAGTGCGAGCACGCCGGGGGCCACGGAAGTATCGAACCGTAACGCGATGATCCGCACGTCACCAGCGATTCCCGTGCCCCACAACAATTCGCCGGAGGCGGCGAGCACAGTTCCCACGGCGACGCCGCTCGCCACTGCGGGTCCTGTGGGTCGGTCGGTGAGCGGGGATCGAACGTTCTCTTGCATAACACCGACATACCAGGAGACGAGAACCGACGTCGAGACGAGATGCGCCCACGTCACCAGCGTATCGTATTGCCACCGTTCGATTCCCCAGACGAGCATAAACGGAAGCAGCAAAACGCCCGGGAGCACGTACCAGGCGACCCCGACTCCCGCGATTCCCAGGAGGTTCGGGCTGACTCCGGCCGTGCGACTCTGCCGGAGCGAAACCGCCAGCATCTCCTGAACAACGGCACGATTCTCGATGATTCTCTGAAGGAAGCTCACTCATTTCGTGGGATATTTTTTAAAGAATATAATCTTACCGTGATAATCAGCTGTCTCCAAGCCGCCAGGTAAAGATAGCCCGCAAAACCACCACTAAGCTGTTCGTATCCTCTTGTCCTCAAATATCGGTCTCCGATCGTGGATCTGATCGGTTCGCGTCTACGCCGTCGACGAGGATACTCACGAGTGTCTTCTGCCCATCCACGATCATGAGCCGGCGGCTGCCGTATCCGGCCGGACCCACAGTGATTCGAATGTCCTCGCGCCGGGAATCTCGTCTTGACCCTGGGTCTGAACACCGTCTAAACTCCGGCTAAGTGAATCGAAACACCCCGGTCAGCCGCTGTCCACAACCCTTCAATTATTTCATAGTCAGGAGATCCTCCATGCTCACTTCGATCCCTGGATGACGGAGTCACAGTAGTACATCGTAAGTTGGCGCGCAGCGCACTTGGTTGGGACACGAAAGTACGCTGCGTGCCATTAGAGTGGTTGCCCGTGCCCTACATATGACTTTTGTGATTAACTGGGTTACAAGGTTTCACGCAAGGTCCGCTGGGTCTCTCCTCCAGATTGTCGGTATTTTGTACTCTTGTTCAATCAATTCACTGGTCGTAACGACTCTCGACGGAAGACGCAGAAATTACCATTAGATAAGTGGTTTCCCTCCAATACGACAGAGCGTAACTCCGGTAGTGACAATACATATCCGTCTTGAGCCTGGTTTGATTATTGTACGCCTGGTGTTCACCAGGAGGTTGGGACACATGGAAGAATCCAAAAAAATAGAGGAAGCAATTGGGCTGCTCCAGCAGCTCGGGCTGAAGGAATACGAGGCCCGCTGGAGGTGCCACGGACCCGAGTCTACGATGCAATCCGAGTGCTTGAGACGCAAGGGCTGGTTGAGGTTCAGCACACGAGCCCACAGCAGTTTCGTGCCGTCTCGTTGACCGAGGCGACTGAGACGCTCCGCGACCAGTACGAGGGTCGTGTCGAGCAGCTTCGCGACACCCTTGCGACGGTCGAGATTGTAGATGAGGATGATGAGGCCTCTGTTCAGGAGGTGTGGTCGATGACCGGACGGGACGCGATTGAGAATCGGACGGAGCGAGCTATTGAGACGGCTTCGGATGAAATCGTACTCGTCATCGGCGATAAGTCGCTGTTGACAGACGATCTTGTCGGAACTCTCAATCAAGTCGACGATGACGTTGCGTTGATTGTCGGCGCACTGACGGCGCCGCTTCAGGAAGAGATACGCTCGGTTGTGCCAGAGGCTATGACATTTGTCTCAGGGCTTGAATGGTTACAGGGTGAGGACGCTGCGGAAGGCGACACGGCGATCGGTCGACTTTTGTTGGTCGATCGTGGAACGATCTTGGTGAGCTCAATCGTCCCCGACTCGAAAAAAGAACAGGCGATTTTCGGCGAGGGGTTCGGAAACGGGCTCGTCGTCATCGCCCGCCGGCTCATGGCACAGGGCCTCATACCAGTTCGTGACCCGGGGCCCTGAGCGTCTGTAACTGCTCTCTCACCGAGTGTTGCAGTCGTCCACATTTTGTGGACTCAATTAGAGTCATCGATTTCGAGCGGTTGGATCGTGAGATACTCGTTGTTGTCGACAGTGAGTCGACAGTTGCTATAGACGAACGAGACTCGTCCACCGGTTCGTGCCGTGCCATCCGCTTGAGGAGCGAACAAAGCGTCCAATGCATCGGTATCGAGGACGCCCGCTAGCGGTTGGAGGGTGGCTGGGTCTCGGTTTTCAACGGCGCTCACCGCTTGGACTACGGCCGTGCTCACCGGTTCGTCCTCCCCGATATGGTACTCCATACTCTCGTGTAGTACGAGCAAATTCAAGTGATCGTCGTATTTGATTCGAATTATCAAAACAACTCTCCCGCTGGATAAGCACCCCGTTGATTTTGATTCGGACTGATACTGTCGGGCGTCTCCGCAACGAGAGTCGACCGGGAGAATAGCCTTCCAGAGTCGTTCGACAGTCGCGGCTGGGGTCTTATTCAACGAGTAATGATCTGCACGGGTCGGCACAAGGCAGGTGTGCCCAGAGTTAGTGTCGTCGTTCCGACGTACAACCGCGCGACGGAACTGCCACGCGCCCTCGAAAGCGTCCTCCAGCAGACGTATCGGGACCTCGAACTCCTCGTCGTCGACGACGGATCGACAGACGAGACCCGGTCAGTACTCGCTGCGATTGACGATCCACGGTTACGGGTGATCACACACGAGACCAACCGCGGCGCAAACGTCGCGCGAAACACCGGTATCGAACACGCAGACGGAGAACTCATCGCATTTCTTGACTCCGACGACGAGTGGGACCGCCGGAAACTCCACCACCAACTGGCCCGATACGAGACGGGACCCCCAGACTGCGTCGCCGTCTACTGTGGGTTCGAGACGGAACTCGGCGGCGTCGTCGGCCGGTTCATGTCTGCTGTCGCCCGTGTGCTGGCGACCGCCGACGAGGAGCGCCCGAAAGAAGGAGGGGAGGCGCTCGTTGGCGAGATCTTGGCCGACCACCTCCACTCGGGGGCTGGATCGACGCTTCTCGTTACGGCGGCTGTCGCACGCGATATCGGCGGCTTCGACGAGGAACTCGACCGGTTCCAAGACCCCGATTTCCTCCTTCG
>PXQL01000043.1:16592-24278 GCA_003021335.1 Halobacteriales archaeon QH_10_67_13 | reverse complement strand
CAACACCAGAACACCATGCGCATCATCGCCGGGCGGATGGGGGGGCGCACCATCGAGGCGCCCCAGGGCCACCTGACCCGCCCCACGACCGACCGCACGCGCGAGTCGCTTTTCAACCTCGTGCAGGCGCGGCTGCCGTTCGCCGACATCGAAGTGCTGGATCTCTTCGCCGGCACTGGCGCGCTGGGGCTGGAGGCGATGAGCCGGGGCGCGGCGTTTACTACCTTCGTCGAGAGAAAAGGGCGCGTCCTGAGCTTCGCCCGCCGCAATGCCGAGGAACTGGGGCTCGAGGAGCAGAGCCTCTTCGTGAAGGCCGATGCGGTGTCGTTTCTCAAAAACTACGGCGGGCCGAAGGTGGACCTCATCATGGCCGACCCGCCCTACACGCTCGAACAGATGCGCGACCTGCCTGCGCTGGCGCTCCCGTGGCTCAAGCCCGGCGGCCTCTTTACGCTGGAGCACGACTCGTATCACCACTTCGACGAGCATCCCCAGCTCGAAACGAGCCGCCCCTATGGCCGCACCATCGTGAGCGTGTTCAATCCGCCTACGGCGGAGGAGGACGGATCGTAGCCGCCGGCCCCACCCCGCCGCCGGTCTCAGTTCTCCTCGGGTTCGAACACCGGGGCGGGCTCTCCGTCGGCCGTTCGTGCGCCCGCGAAGACGACGCGGTCGCCGATCTCGACCGCGCCGTCGATCCGGCCGAGCAGCCGGGCCGGCCCGAGGTCGACGACGGCGACGGTCCCGGAGTCGTGTCCTGCCGGCGGAACGGCGATCGTGGTCTCGCTGTCGACCGTTCCGGTCGTCGGCAGTTCCCGGGCGGCGAGCTCGCGGCTCCCGCAGGCCGGGCAGGCGCGCTTTGGCGTGGCCGTCACCGCGCCGCAGCGACACTCGAGGCCGAGCAGCGCGTCGTCCTCGAGGGCCTGTCGCCAGTCCGCGTAGGTGATCGGCGGCTCGCGCTCGCTCATGCGACCGCCTCCATGACGGTGACGACCGTCGTCGCGGCGTCCCCGCCGAGGTTGTGCGCGACCCCCCGCGTGGCGTTTTCGACCTGACGGTCGCCGGCGGCGCCCCGGAGCTGCTCGGTCAGCTCGGCGATCTGTCCGGTGCCGGTCGCGCCGATCGGGTGACCCTTGGCCTTCAACCCGCCCGAGGGGTTGACCGGGATCTCCCCGCCCCGCTCGGTCCGGCCGGCCGCCGCCGCGGGGCCGCCCCGCCCGTCCTCGATCAGCCCCAGCGCCTCGGTGGCGAGCACCTCGGCCCCGGTGAAACAGTCGTGTACTTCCGCGAGGTCGATCGCGTCCGGGTCGACGCCGGCTTGGTCGTAGGCCTCGGTCGCGGCCTCCCGGGCCGGTCGGGTCGCGGTGAGTGACTCCTTCTCGGCCAACGGGACCGTCCCGGTGCGGTGGCCGACCCCGGCAACCGCGACCGGCTCGCCGGCGACGGTCTCGGCCCGCTCGGGGTTCGTGACCACGACCGCGGACGCTCCGTCCGAGAACGGACAGCAATCGAGCAGCCTGAACGGATCCGCCACCGTCGGCCCCTCAAGCACCTCCTCGACGGTCACGTCCTTGCCGAAATGGGCGTAGGGATTTGCCTTCCCGTGGCGGTGGTTTTTCACCGCGACCGCGGCGAGTTGCTCCTCGGTGGTGCCGTACTCGTGCATGTGTCGCTTGGTAAACAGCGCGAACACGCCCGGGAACGTGAGCCCGGTCGGCTGCTCGTACTGACGGTGGGTGGCGCTCGCGAACACCTCTGTCATCGCGGCCGTGTCAAGTCCCGTCGCCGGGGTACACCGCTCGACTCCGCCGACGAGAACGGTGTCGTGGACGCCGGCCTCGACGGCCTCGACGGCCTGTTTGAACGCGGTCGAGGAGGTCGCACACGCGTCCTCGAACCGCTGGCAGGGCACGCCGCCGAGCCCGAGGTGGGTCCCGATCGCCGGCGCGAGGTGGGTGTCGGTCTCGGTTTGGCCGCCCATCGCGTTGCCGAAATACAGCGCGTCGATCTCGTCGGTGCCGACACCGGCGTCCGCGAGCGCGGGGATCGCTGCGTCGGCAAACAGCTCCGTCAGCGGCCGGTCGTGCTGGCCGAACTCCGTCATGCCGGCCCCGACCACCGTGGCACGTGTCATACTCTTCGTTCCGGTCCGAGGCGTATAACCGCTGGGACCATCGGAGCCACGTCGGCGTGTCCCGTTCCAAACCGTTTATACTCGCAGGTGGACAATCCTGCGACATGGCAAGACAGCAGAGCGAGGTTCGGGACCTCGACGAGGGGAGTTACGTCATGATCGACGACGTTCCCTGCAAGATCGACGGCTACAGCACCGCAAAGCCGGGCAAACACGGCAGCGCCAAGGCACGCGTCGAGGCCAGGGGCGTGTTCGACAGCCAGAAGCGCTCGTTCTCCCAGCCCGTCGACGCGAAGGTGTGGGTCCCGATCATCAATCGCAAGCAGGGCCAGGTCATCAACGTCGACGGCGACGAGGCCCAGGTCATGGATCTCGACACGTACGACAACTTCGTGATGAAAACCGGCGACGAGGATCTCGAGGTCGACGAGGAAATCGAGTTCCTCGAGTACGAGTCCCAGCGCAAGATCGTCTGAGCCGAGCATGTTCCCGGGTGCGACCGCCGACCGCGAGGGGGCCGATTACGTCGTCGTCGGCGCGCCGCTCGATCGCTCGACGACCGGCGCGCCGGGAACGCGGTTCGGTCCCCGGCAGGTCCGGGCGGCCGCTCGGAGCTTCGAAAATTACGACCACCACACCGGCCGGCAGTTCACCGACTTGAGAGTCTACGACCACGGCGATGTCGGGCCTCACGGGAAGGCAGCCGAGTATCTCTCCTATCTCGAGAGCCTCCTCGGGGAGTTCGCCGACGCGGGGACCGTCCCCGCGGTCGTCGGCGGCGAGCACACCGTCTCGCTCGGCGGGATTCGGGCCCTCGAACCGGACGTGTTCGTCTGTCTCGACGCCCACCTCGACCTGCGCGAGGCCTACGCCGGCAACCCGCTCAGCCACGCCGTCGTCACCCGCCGGGCGCTCGAGACGGCCGATCGGGCGGTCGTAATCGGCGCCCGGGCCGGCAGCGAACCCGAGTGGGAGCGCGCGGCCGACGCCGACGTGACCGTCGTCGAGCCTGCCGAGGCGTCGGCCTGGCGCCCGGCCTTCGACGGCGAGGATGTCTACCTGAGCCTCGACATCGACGCCGCGGACCCGGGCTACGCCCCCGGGACCGGTACGCCCGAGCCGTTCGGACTCGATCCGACGACGCTTCGGAAGCTGGTCCGAGCGATCGCTCCCCACGCGGTCGGGTTCGACGTTGTTGAGGTCAACGACCGCGACGACGGGCAGGCGGCCGTCCTGGCGGCGAAGCTCCTCCGGGCGTTCGTGTTCGCACACGCCGCCGCCTGATTCGCCCGGATCGGTCGTCGTTTCCCCGCGTGAAACGCGGCCTCGGAGCCTTTTATTATCCCCCACTCAGAGTGATCTGTCCGCCCGCTGCCGGCTCTCCAGACGCGTCGGGTGGGCGGACCACCCTGCCCCTTCCCCCCTGCCGTCTTTGCCCCTTTTTTGCCGCACCGTCACACGCTCTCCTCGAAAAATAAAAATAGGCCGGCTCGATGTGAGCGGCTCTTGGCGGACTTGCCGAAGTCAAAAAAGTGCCCGTTAGTCGTCGCTCGCCCGGAAGCCGTCGCCCCGCGGGTCCGCGGACTCGATGCTCGTGGCGAAGCCGTCGGGCTCCAATCCGACCTGGACCGACGCTGCGGTGGGGTAGAACTGCTTGCAGTGGTGGCCGTCGGTGTCGAGCTTGAGCCGCGCGCCGATGATGCCGGCCTCCTGCAGTCGGTCGAGCCGGCGGTAGACGGTCGCCTTCGAGACGTCGGTCGCCTCGACGAGTTCGGCGCCGGTCCGCGGGCGCTCGAGGACGGCCTCAAGTACCGCGTGGGTGTACTCGTCGCCGAGCAGCTCGAGCAGCTCCGTCGCCGGGAGATCCGGCTCGGGGGACTCCTCTTCGATCGTGCTCGGCGGGCTCTCCGGTGGTTTCGTCTCGGCCTGGATCGCTCGCTGCATACACGAAGACAGTATCCGGGTCTCCCTGGGTGCACACTCTAGTTATCGAAACGACCGCCCCCCCGATAATCTAGTAGTATAGAGACTGTGGAGTCCAGGCGAAGACTCCCGGCAGGGCGCTCAGTCGTCGTGGACCCGCTCGCGGAGCCGTTCAGGGACGGTCGGATCGCGGAGCGTGTCGGTGTTGCCGAGCGACTGATCGTTCGAGATGTTCTCCAGCAGCCGGCGCATGATCTTCCCCGAGCGGGTCTTGGGGAGCTCGTCGGTGACGATCACGTTTTCCGGGCGGGCGAACGCGCCCAGTTCCTCCTCGACGGCCGCGAGCACCGCCCGCTCGATGGCCGTCTCCTCGTGGCCCTCGCGAGGGATGACGTAGGCGTCGGGGACCGATCCCTTCTCGTCGTGCTCGCGGGCGGCAAAAAAAGCGGATCCTCCGCCGCTCGGCTGACCGGCTCGATCCGTTCGCCGCTGTGCTCGGCGATCAGCGGCTCGGCCCGAACGTCCCGCTCGCCCAGTAGGTGTCGACGAACCGCTCGGGGTCGCCGTAGATCGTCTGGAGCATCCCCGGCCAGGGCCGCTCGATCACCAGCCGTCCGGCCGCCTCGTCCGTCTCGGCGACCGGCTCGCCGTTCTCGCCGTAGACTGCGGCCGCGATTCCCGGGACCGGACGGCCGGCGCTACCGGGTTTCATCTCCGCCAAGGCGGGCAAGTTGGTGATGAGGTGGCCGCCGGTCTCGGTCTGCCACCAGGTGTCGACGACTACGGCGTCGCCGCCGCCGACGTGCTCGCGGTACCACTCCCAGGCCTCGGGCTGGATCGGCTCGCCGACGGTCGTGAGCAGCCGAAAGTCGAAGTCGTACTTCGCCGGGATCTGCTCGCCCCACTTCATGAACGTTCGGACCGCAGTCGGCGAGGTGTGGAAGATGTCGATGTCGTAGCGCTCGGCAAGTTCCCAGGTGACCCCACGGTGGGGAGCGTCGGGCGCCCCCTCGCGCATCACCGAGGTGGTGCCAAGCGCCAGCGGCCCGTAGACGATATACGAGTGGCCGGTGATCCAGCCGATGTCGGCCCCACACCAGTAGGTGTCCTCAGGCTTGATGTCGAGCACCTCGCGTGCGGTCCCGGTCACCCAGGCGAGACAAAAAAAGCGGATCCTCCGCCGCTCGGCTGACCGGCTCGATCCGTTCGCCGCTGTGCTCGGCGATCAGCGGCTCGGCCCGAACGTCCCGCTCGCCCAGCTCCGCGCGCTCGTCGAGTTCATCCTCGCGGGCCCAGACCAGCACCGTCTCGACATCGGTCGCGGCGCTCGCGACGGCGTCGTCGGCCTTCCGCTTGTGCTCGAGAAACTCCCCGCGGCGGTAGTAGCCGTCGATCGTCACGACCACCTCGGAGTCGGCGTCGTCGATCCGGGTCGCGAGCGCGTCCGCGGAGAAGCCCGCGAACACCTGGCTGTGGACCGCCCCGATCCGGGCACAGGCGAGCATCGTGATCGGCAGCGCCGGCACCATCGGCATGTGAAGGGTCACGACGTCGTCTTCCTCAACGCCCAGCGATCGCAAGGCTGCGGCGGTCTCGTTGACCTCCCGGTACAGGTCCTGGTAGGCGATCCGGCGGACGTCGTCGCCGTCCTCGCTCTCCCAGAGCAGGGCCGTCTGGTCGGCCCGGTCGTTAAGATGCCGGTCGATGCAGTTCGTGGCGGCGTTGAGCTCGCCGCCGACGAACCACTCGAAGAAGGGCGGATCCGAGCCGTCGAAAGTCTCCTCCCAGTACGAGTCCCACTCGAGGAGTTCGGCGTAGGCCTCGAATCCCTCGGGGAACGGGCGGTCGTAGACGCTCGGGTCGGTCGCGTTGGCCTGGCCGACGAAGGCCGGCGTCGGCCGGTGATACGGTCGGTCTCGGAGTCGGGCCTCGAGGGCATCCTCGGGCATACCGCGGGGATGGGTCGGCGGATAATTAAACCCCCGTCCAGGACGCGAACCGTTTTACCCCGCCGCGCCGAATCGTCGGTCATGAGTCTGCAGGACCACGCCGAGGAGCTCGCCTCCGACCTCGGCGTCGACACCGCGGAGGTCAGATCCGAGCTCGAAACGCTCGATAAGTACGACGTTCCAATCGACGAGGCCAAACAGACCGTCCGACGCCGCTACGGCGACGACGGCGACGACGGGGCGGTCCCGAGCAAGGACCTGGCGGCGATCACCGCCGAGGACGGCTCGGTCTCGACGACCGCGGTCGTGTTGACCGCCGGCAAGCGTTCGATCCAGTACGGCGGGGACACCCACGTCATCCAGGAGGGCGAGCTCGCCGACGAGACCGGCCGGATCAGCTACACCGACTGGGAGGGATTCGACCTCGATCCCGGCGCGACCGTCCAGATCGGCAACGCGAACACCCGCGAGTGGGACGGCGCGCCCGAGCTCAACCTCGGGGAGGGAACGACCGTCGAGCCCGCTGAAGAGTCGCTGTCGGTCCCCTACGAGCCCGGCGGCGAGGCCGCGCTCGCCGATCTCGAGCCCGGCGACCGGGGCGTCACCGTCGAGGTGCGGGTTCTCGAGGCCGAGTCCCGGACGATCGACGGCCGGGACGGCGAGACCGAGATCACGAGCGGCGTCGTCGGCGACGAGACCGCCCGGCTGCCGTTCACCGACTGGGAGCCCCGTCCCGAGCTGCGGGAAGGCTCCGTTCGGATCGAGAACGCCTACGTCCGGGAGTTCCGGGGCGTGCCCTCGGTCAACGCCTCGGAGTTCTCGACGGTCACCCCGCTCGATCGCACCGTCGAGGTTTCGGGCTCGGCCGAGCGCCGGTTGATCCGCGCGGCCGTCGAGGCCGGCGGCCTGTTCGATGTCGAGCTGGTCGGGTCGGTCGTTGCGGTCCGGGACGGCTCGGGGCTGATCGAGCGCTGTCCCGAGTGCGGCCGGGTCATCGACGGCGGGCAGTGTCGGAGCCACGGCGCCGTCGAGGGAGAGGACGATCTCCGCGTGAAGGCGATCCTGGACGACGGCACCGGCACGGTGACCGCTATCCTCGACGCGGAGCTGACCGCCGACATCTACGGCGGCGGGCTCGAGGCCGCCCGCGAGCACGCCCGCGATGCGATGGACCGGTCGGTCGTCGCCGAGGAGATCCGCGATCGGATCGTCGGCCGCGAGTTTCGCGTTCAGGGGTCGCTGACCGTCGACGAGTACGGCGCCAACCTCACCGCGACGAGCTTCGCGGAACGCACCGACGACCCCGCGGTCCGGGCCCGGGAGCTGTTGGAGGTGACGGAATGAGCGACGCCGAGGGCGAGTCACAGAGCGGCGCCGGCCGCCGCGAGGTGGCCTACCGCGTGTTCGCCGCCGAGTACGACGACGCCACCTACTCCTACTCCGCCGGCGAGGAAGAGCGGGCTCCGAACTACGTGATCACGCCCAGCGGCGCCCGCGCGAACCGGCTGTTCGTCGTCGGGGTCCTGACGGAAGTTGAGACGGTCAGCGACGGCGTCCTCAGGGCCAGAGTCGTCGATCCGACCGGCGCGTTCGTGCTGTACGCCGGCCAGTACCAGCCCGACGAACGGGCCTTCCTGGAGCGGGCCGACCCGCCGGCGTTCGTCGCGGTCACGGGCAAGG
>PXQL01000043.1:0-16400 GCA_003021335.1 Halobacteriales archaeon QH_10_67_13 | reverse complement strand
GAGTCCGAGTCGTCGATCAACGAGCCGGCGCCAGCCGAGTCCGAGCCCACCGACGCGGTCGACGAAGGAGAGACGGCCGATCAGCCCGCCGACGAGGTGGGGGCGACCGCGGACGCAGACACAGACACGGACACCGATACGGGCGTCTCACAGACCGGCTCCGAGGACGACGACACAGACGCGGCCGAGGTCAGCGCGGCGGCGGACGCCGAGGAATCGACGCTCTCCGAGCCGACGATCGACGACGCGGACGAGGGAATCGACGATCCCGGCGAGTTCGACACGGAGTTCGAACTCGAGGAGGAGACCCGCCAGGAGATCGAGGCCGAGTACGGCACCGAGTTCCAGTCCGGCACCGACGTCGACGAGCCCGGCAACGCCGATATCGATGTCCCTGGCCCCGACGAGACCGGCGGCACCGAGGCGTCCGCGCCGGCGTCGACGGACGAATCCGACCCGACCGGGTCCGGATCGGAGCCCGAGGGCACGGCGGAGCCGACGACCGAGGAGTCCGAGACTGCCGATCAGGTCGCCGACGCGGCGAGCGAGTCAGCCGGGACCGACGACCGCGAAGACGAGCGCGTCGAGGCCGAGCCGAGTCCCGACGAGACCGGTGAAACCGACGAGGCAGACGAGACGGGGGGAACGGACCGTCCCGAGGATCCTCAGGCGGCGCTGATCGCGGTCCTTGAGGATCTCGACGACGGCGCCGGCGCCGACCGCGAGTCGGTTCGGGAGGCGATGTCGGATCGCCACGGGATCGCTCCCGAGGAGACCGAAGAGCTGGTCAAGGACGCGCTGATGAGCGGCCAGTGTTACGAGCCCGACGACAGCTCGCTCAAGCCGATCTGACTCGGCATGAGCGTCGATGTCGAACCGGTCCCCCGCGCCCCGGCGGCAGTCATCGACGGGACGGGCGGCGACCCGGAGCGGCTGTTGGTGGTCGCAGACTACCACGCGGGCATCGAGGCCGTATTACGATACGAGGGCGTCGAGCTGGCCGACGCCGGCGACCGGCGCCGCGATCGGCTCTCCGGGCTCGTCGCGGAAACCGAGCCCGACCGGCTGGTCGTGCTCGGGGACCTGGTCCACGCGGTCGGCGACCCGTGGCGGACCGAGCGGGAGGAACTGACGGCGCTGTTTGACGGTCTGTCGGTCCCGACGACGGTAGTGAAGGGAAATCACGACGGCGGGATCGAGGTGATCACCGACGAGTTTCCCTCGGTAACCGTGACCGATCCCTCGGGAATCCGCTACGGTGCGGTCGGGTTCATCCACGGCCACACCTGGCCCGACCAGGCGGTCCTCGAGGCCGAGATCGTCTGTATGGGCCACGAACACCCGCTGGTGGTGCTTGAGGACGCCGTCGGCGGCGGCCGCACCGAGCGGGCCTGGCTCCGCGGGCACCTCGCCGGCGCGCCCTTCCGCGAGCGCGGGCTGGCAGTCGCCGCGGCGGAGCTGGTCGTTTTTCCGGCGTTCAACGACCGGTCCGGCGGGACTCGCGTCAACGTCGAGCGGGAGCTTCTCTCGCCGTTCCTGCCCGCCGCGCTCCCCGAGGGCGAGGCGTACCTGCTTGACGGGACCCGGCTCGGCCCGTACCGGTCGGTCTGAGCCGGGCGATCCGGCAGGTTAAGACCGCGGAGACCGATCAATGGGTATGTTCGACGCCGACGATCTCGAGGCGATCCGGGCCGGACGCGACCGGTGGGAAGCTGAGACCCTCGAGCCCGTCCTCGATCGGTTCGGCGAGCGCCGCGAGTCCTTCGAGACCGACACCGAGGGCCGGCCCGTCAATCGGCTGTACACGCCCGCCGATCTCCCCGAGTTCGACTACGAGGAGACCCTCGGGTATCCCGGCGAGGAACCGTACACTCGGGGCGTCTACCCGACGATGTACCGCGGCCGGCTGTGGACGATGCGCGGCGGCGGAGACCAACGAGCGGTTCCACTACCTGATGGAGGAGGGCCAGACCGGGCTGTCGATGGCGTTCGACCTCCCGACCCAGATGGGCTACGACTCGGACGACCCGCTCGCGGCCGGCGAGGTCGGCAAGACCGGTGTGGCGATCGACTCGCTGCGGGACATGGAGCGAGTGTTCGAGGGGATTCCGTTAGACGAGGTCTCGACGAGCATGACGATCAACGCCCCCGCCGCGGTGTTGCTCGCGATGTACATCGCCGTCGGCGATCGGCAGGGGGTCGACCGCGAGCAGCTACGGGGGACGATCCAAAACGACGTGCTCAAAGAGTACGTCGCCCGCAACACCTATATCTACCCGCCTGAGCCGTCGATGCGGCTGATCACGGACATCTTCGCCTTTTGTGCCGAGGAGACCCCGAAGTTCAACACGATCTCGATCTCGGGGTATCACATCCGCGAGGCCGGCGCGACCGCCGCCCAGGAGATCGCGTTCACGCTGGGCAACGGCATCGAGTACGTCCGGGCTGCGATCGAGGCCGGCCTCGATGTCGATTCGTTCGCCCCGCAGCTATCCTTCTTTTTCGCCGCGCACAACAACATCCTCGAGGAGGTCGCGAAGTTCCGCGCCGCCCGGCGGCTGTGGGCCCAGATTATGGCCGAGCGGTTCGGCGCCGAGAATCCCAAGTCCAAACAGCTCAAGTTCCACACCCAGACCGCGGGGTCGACGCTGACCGCCCAGCAGGTCGACAACAACGTCGTCAGGGTGGCCTACCAGGCGCTCGCGGCGGTGCTCGGGGGCACACAGAGTCTCCACACCAACGGCAAGGACGAGGCGCTGTCGATTCCCACCGAGGAGAGCGTTCGCACCGCCCTGCGAACCCAGCAGATCCTCGCCCACGAGTCCGGAGCCGCCGATACCGTCGACCCGCTCGGAGGGAGTTACTATGTCGAGTCGCTGACCGACGAGCTCGCGTCCGACGCCCGGGAGATTCTCGACGCGGTCGATGACCAGGGCGGGATGCGCGCCGCCATCGAGAGCGAGTGGGTCCAGGGCCAGATCCAAGACGTTGCCTTCGAGCGCCAGCGCGAACAGGAGGAGGGCGACCGGATTATCGTCGGGGTCAACGAGTTCACGACCGACGATGAAGACCAGCAGGCCGTCGACATCGAGGAGGTCTCCGAGGCCGAGGTGCGCAAACAGCGCGAGCGTCTGGAGGCGATCCGCGAGGACCGGGACGACGAGGCCGTCGAGACGAGCTTGGCGCGGCTCCGCGAGGCCGCCCGCGGCGGGGAAAACCTCATGCCGCCGCTGATCGACGCGGTGAAGGCCTACGCCACCACCGGCGAGATCGCAGACGCTCTGCGGGACGTGTTCGGCGAGCACCGATCGGGGGCCTGAGATGGAGGTCAGCTTTGCCCACGCCGGGATCGCGACGACCGACGCGGGCGCCCTCTCTGCCGAGTACGCCGCCGTGTTCGACTGTCCGATCGTCCACGAGGAACACACCGACGGAATGTACTTCCTCTTCCTCGAGATCGGCGGGGGCTATCTCGAGGTGATCGAACCGACTGAGGAGGGCCCGATCACCGAGTATCTCGACGAGGAGGGCTCCGGGCTGCATCACTTCGCGCTCGCGACCGATGACATCCCGGCGGCGCTCGACCGGGCCCGCGAACACGGCGTCGAGCTGATCGACGAGCGGCCCCGACCGGGCGCCTGGGGCCACGACGTGGCCTTCCTGCACCCGGCCTCGACCGGCGGCGTGCTCTTCGAGTTCGTCGAATCTGCGTGACTCTCCGCGACTACTGGATCCAGACAGTCTTGCGGTTGAGAAACTCCCGAATCCCGGCGGCGGCGAGCTCGCGGCCGTAGCCCGACCCTTTGATTCCGCCGAAGGGCACCCGCGGGTCCGATTTCACGAGCTCGTTGACGAAGACGTTGCCCGCCTCGATTCGGTCGCCGATTTCCCGCCCGCGCTCGCGGTCGGTCGTCCAGACGCTCGCGCCCAGCCCGTACTCGGTCGCGTTCGCCTTCGCGATCGCGGCGTCGGCGTCGGAGACTGCATAGACCGCCGCGGCTGGGCCAAACGTCTCCTCGGCGTCGACCGGACAGCCCTCCGGAACGTCGGTCAGCACCGTCGGCGGGTAGAAGGCGCCGGGCCGGTCGGGTACCTCGCCGCCCCGCTCGACGGTTGCGCCCGCGGCCGCCGAGGCTGTGACCTGCTCGTGGAGCCCGTCGCGGTGGCGTTCGCTCACCAGCGGGCCCAGGTCCGTCTCGGAATCGGTCGGATCGCCCATCACCATCTCGTCGACGCCCGCGAGGAAAGCCTCGAGGAACTCGTCGTAGACGGCTTCGTGGACCAACAGCCGTTTTGCCGCGATGCAGGACTGGCCGGTGTTTTGCAGCCGGGCCTGGACGGCCGTCTCGGCGGCGGCCTCGACATCGGCGTCTTCGAGGATTATGAACGGATCGCTCCCGCCCAGCTCGAGGACGGTCTTTTTCAGCTGCTCGCCGGCGCTCGCGGCGACGGCCTGTCCGGCCCGGGTGCTTCCGGTAACCGTGGCGGCGGCGACCCGATCGTCCGGGAGGATCGTCTCGTGGATCGGGTCGACGCCGATCAGAAGCGACTGCAGGGTCCCCTCGGGGGCGCCGGCCCGGTCGAAGACCCGCTCGATCGCCCGAGCCACGCCGGGCACTTCGGGGGCGTGTTTCAGCAGGCCGACGTTGCCCGCCGCCAGCGCCGGAGCGGCGAACCGAAACACCTGCCAGAACGGGTAGTTCCAAGGCATCACGGCGAGCACCGGGCCCAGCGGCTCGTAGCTGGTCCGGGCGTTGACCCCCGGCGGGCTCGGGTACCGCTGGTCGTCGAGGTAGCTGCCGGCGTACTCGGCGTAGTGATCACACACCCATGCGCACTTCTCGACTTCGCCGCGGGCCTGGGAGATGGGTTTGCCCATCTCGGCGGTCATCAGCTCGGCGTACTCGTCGGTGTTTGCACGCAGCTCCTCGGCCACGGCGGCGAGCAGTTGTTCGCGGTCTGCAAGCGGCCGCTCGCGCAAGTCTGCGAACGCGTCGGCGGCCCGCTCGATCGCCGCCTCGACGGCCGCGGTGTCGTCTTCCTCGTAGGTCTCGATCGTCTCGCCGGTTGCCGGGTTGACCGATTCCATACCTTCTATAAGAACGAGCCGGGGTTAAGTCTGGTTTCCCTCTGTAGTGCCGTCGAAATACCCCGCGAGCCGATCGGCGGCCGTCTCGACCCGCGGGCTGACGAGCGCGAACCGGATCCACTCCTCGTAGCTGTGCCCGAAGGCCTCGCCGGGCATGCCCGCGACGCCGGCCTCGTCGATCAGCCGCTCGACGTTCTCGAAAGTGCCCGGAAACTCGGGGAACCGGGCCATCACGTAGAAGGCACCCTCCGGCTCGACGTACTCCGCGCCGGCGGCTGCCAGGGCGTCCGTGAACCGGTCGATTCGGGCCTGGAGTTGCGCCCGGACCTCCTCGTAGTAGCTCGGATCGGTCTTCTTGAGCGCGCGTAACACCGCTGCCTGTGCGGGCCGGGACCCGGTTACGGTCGTCAGCATGTGTCGGGTCCGGGCGTTTTCGAGGAGCTCGCTCTCGCTGGGAAAGACCGCGTAGCCGACCCGGAAGCCGGTGATCGCCATCGACTTCGAGAATGAGTTGGTTACGACGCGGTGTGTCGAGTCGACCGACAGCGCCGAACTGAACCGCCCGGAGTAATCGAAGTGATCGTAGACCTCGTCGCTGACCAGCACGGCCTCAACCGCCTCGGCGATCGCGACGAGCTCGGCGATCGTCTCCTCGCCGTAGGTCACCCCAAGCGGGTTGTTCGGCGAGTTGATCACGATCACCGCCGTCTCCGGGCCGGCGCGTTCCCGGACGGTCTCGGGATCGAGCCGGCCGTCCGGCCCGACCGGCGCGAACCTCGGCTCGGCGTTTATGAAGTTCGCCCGGCCCGCGTAGTACGGGTAAACCGGGTCGGTCAGCAGGATCTCCTCGCCCGGAAACAGCTCGAGCCCGCCGGCCATCGCGAGGTGGTTTGCCTCGCCGGCACCGTTCGTGATCACGATCTGCTCGCGGTCCAGCCCCCGGCGGTTGGCGATCTCCTCGCGCAGCTCGGTCAGGCCGACGCTCGGCGGATACTGAAACTCGTCGGGGTCGGCCTCAGCGTAGTCGGACAGTCCCTCCCTGAGCGCGCTCGGAGGCTCCCAGTCTGGGCTCCCGCTGACCATGTCGACGACGTCCCGGTCGGCCCGGTTCGCGTACTGCATGACCCTGAAAAACTGCGGGGTCTCGTAGTCCATACTCCTGTTGCGGTCGGCGCCCACGTGTGTCTTTCGCGCCCGCCGAGAGGCCGGGACCGGCCAGAGCCAACGCTTATTCTCCGCGGCGTCGTCGTCTCCGATATGTCCCAGTGGGAGTGTGCCATCGAGGGCGACGACGCGGGCCCGTTCGACCGGCTCGAGGACCTGATGGTCCACCAGGCGACCGACCACGAGCGCGTCGAGTGTGCGGTCTGTGGGACGGTCGTCCCTGACGGGTATTTTGCGATCAGACACGTCTTCGAGAACCACTCGCGGGCGGAGTACGTCCGGGCCTACGACGCCGACGCGGCCGATGTCCGCCGCCGCGAGGAAATTAAGGAGACGATCGAGGAAACCGCCGACATCCAAGCCGTCGTCGACCGGATCGACAAGAGCTGAGTCAGTTCGGCGCCCCGCCCTGGCTCTCTGCCGTCCGGGCGTCGGCGATCGCAAACGAGAGCGTGCTCGCGAGCCCGAGCAGGGTGCCGGCCGTCAGCGTAACCGCGAGGTATTCGAGCGATCCCTGACCCACGAAAAAGGCGCTCACGCCGTGTAACACCGCCGCGATCGCGAGCACATAAAACGGAGCGTTCAGATACCGCCACCGGAACGCCCCGGCGAGGTACTCCTGGGCGACGGCGGGATCGGTTGTCTCCGCCTCCAGCGCCCGGACGCCGCTGACCCCGCCGACAACGAGCAGGGCGGCCGCGACGAGGTAGGTGACAAGCGTCACCCGGCCGGCAAACAGCGCCTGCCGTGCGCGTTCGACGCCCCGATCGACCCGCCCGCCGATGCCCAGCCCCCGCCCGAGGACGTACAGCCCGAGCAGCCCCGAGGCGACCCCGAAGACCGTCCCCGGGAGATCGAGCGCGTTCGCGAGCACCGCAAGCGGGTAGATGAGCAACGCGATCCCCAGCGGTACCAGGATCGTCCCGCGGGTCTCGGGGTCGTCGAGCACCTGTCGGATCGTATAATACATCGACTCAAGATCCTGGGCCTGGCGGACGACCACTCGGCGGACGCCGTCGACCGGCACCCGCGAGCGCACCACCGGGAGCACCGACTCGTCTTGGGCGCCGTCTGTCACAACGATTGCCCGGATGTCCTCGCCGGTCGCGAGCCCGGCCAGCACGCGATCGATCTGGTCGCCGATCCGCCGGTTGGCCTCGACATCGCGGGTCTGCGATCTCGCTGGTGATGTGCAGCCCCTCGAACAGGACGTTCACGTCGCTGTCCTCCGGGTCGGCGGTCGCGAGCGCCACTGCCGCCTCTCTGACGCTTTCCCGGCCGACCACGGGCGTCGAGACGCCGGTCTTGCGGCCGAGATCGTCGTCGAGGTCGACACACACCACCAGCAGCATTTGCCGGCTGTACGGGACGGTCTCGCTTAGTCTTTGGCCCGCTTGGTCGAGCGGTGTTCAGATAAAACTGAGAGTAATCAACAAGGGGAAAGTATCCAAAATGTTCTGTTCAAGACCGTGTTTGATCAAAACTGTTGATCCAGTATTTGAGTGATCAGATCTAGTAACTCATATGCAGCAGTATTTCCGATCGATATCGGCCGATTCGACACTTCTGTTACCGAACATAACTCAGAGACTTATCTGAACACTACCCTCTGTCGTGGGGTCGCCCGCGGTCGGGCAGGCGGTGGCGAGCCGTCGAAGCGGACGTTTATGATCGTTGCCGGCCGAACTGCGCTCGATGTCAAACGCCAAGGGCGACCGTCGCGAGCGGGAGTTGGTCAACAAGCTCGACGAGGCGGGGCTCGCGGTGATGCGGGCCCCGGCGAGTGGCAGCGCCACCGACCGCGAGCTGCCCGACGTGCTCGCCGGCGACGGCGATCGGTTTTACGCGATCGAGGCGAAATCCTCGGCGGGCGATCCGATCTACCTCGCCGGCGAGGAGGTGTACGCCCTGGTGTATTTCTCGCGGAACTTCGGCGCCAAGCCGCGGATCGGTGTCCGGTTCGACCGTGAGGACTGGTACTTTTTCCATCCCGACGAGCTGTACCAGACCGACGGCGGCAACTACCGGGGGAAAAAGGAGACCGCTCTCGCCGACGGCACCGATTTCCCGGAGCTGACCGGCCACTCGGAGCGGGTCACGCTCACAGAAGCCGCCCCGGGAGCCGACGGCGAGACGGCCGGGGAGAGCGTCCGCCAGGTGCTCGAAGCGGTCGCCCGCGGCGACCTCTCCGTCGAGGAGGCAGTCGAGATGGTCTGATCCGCGGGCTCTCCGGGCGAACGCACGCGAGCCGACTCGACGGGCGGAGACGCTCGCCTCGCGGCGATTTTCGCGCGTTCCGGTCCGTCCGCCGGGTGCTCGCGGACGATACGAGTCGCGTCGCCGATCGTTTCCGGCGTCTGTTGTCTCGCGGGACGGCGCAACTACTCGCGCTCGCCGGCGCCGACGGCGGCCTCGCCGACCGGGTCGTGGCCCTCGATCAGCTCCTGGCCGCCCATGTACGGGCGCAGCGGCTCGGGGACGGTGACAGTTCCGTCCGGATTCTGGTAGTGCTCGAGCAGTGCGATCACGACCCGCGGGAGCGCGGTGCCCGAGGCGTTGAGCGTGTGGAGATACTCCGCGGACTCGTGGCGCTCGGGGCGGTACCGGAGCCCGATCCGACGGGCCTGAAACGCCTCGAAGTTCGAGGCACTCGAGACCTCGAGCCACCGACCACCCCGGTCCGGTCCGTGTGGCATGTCGTCGGCCGGCGCCCAGACCTCGATGTCGTAGGTCTTCGCCGAGGCGAAGGTCAGATCGCCGCCACATAGCAACACGATCCGGTAGGGCAGCCCGAGCGCCTCGAGGACCGCCTCGGCCTCGCCGACCAGCCCCTCTAAGCGTTCGTCGCTGCGGTCGGGCTCGACGAAATTCACGAGCTCGACCTTGTTGAACTGGTGGACCCGGCCGAGCCCGCGAGTCTCGGTGCCGTGCTCGCCGGCCTCCCGCCGGAAGTTCGGCGTGTAGGCCTGGTGTTTGATCGGCAGGTCGTCCGCGAGCAGGATCTCGTCGCGGTACATGTTGGTGACCGGCACCTCAGCAGTCGGGCAGAGCCACAGGTCCTCCTCGTCGTAGGGTTCGTCGTTGTGGCCGCCGACCCGGTAAGCGTCGGCGCTGAACTTCGGGAGCTGGCCGGTGCCGGTCATCGACCGGCTCGTGACGGGAATCGGGGGAAAGACCTCGGTGTACTCCTGCTCGCGGTGGAGATCCCGCATGAACTCGATCAGGGCGTGTTCGAGCCGGGCTCCGTCCCCGCGCAGGAAGTAAAATCCGCCGCCGGCGACCTTCGCGCCGCGCTCGAAGTCCAAAATTCCCAACCGCTCGCCCAGCTCGTAGTGGGGCCTGAGCTCCGCGGGCAGGCTCGCCTCCTCGACCCCGAGGCGGGACGACCGCCTGCGGGACGTTCGGCAGCTTGAGCAGCCGCTCTTCGAGCTCGGCCTCGAGCCGTTCGGCCTCGGCCTCGACGGATTCGAGCTCGGATTTAAGTTCCTGTGAGCGGTCGATCGCCTCCTGGGCGGCCTCCTCTTTTCCCTCGCGTTTGAGCTCGCCGATCCGACCGCTGATCTCGTTGCGCCGCTGTCGCAGGTCGTCCCCACGGGATTTCTGCTCGCGCCACTGCCGATCGATCTCGAGGAGAGCGTCGAGGTCGAACTCCGACCCGCGGAGCTCGAGGGCCTCCCGGACTGCCTCGGGGTTCTCCCGGACGAACTGCCTGCCGAGCATGCCCAGAATTCACCGTCCCGGGGCAAAACCGTATCGCTCCCGTCCGGCGGCCGCGGGCGCGGTGTCGGCCGCCGGGCCGTGAACGCTTTCACCCTCCCGCTCGGGGCTTGAAGACATGGATGTGGACCTCCGCGAGGCGACCGCCGGCGACAGCACGGACCTGTACTATCTGGACATGGAGCTGTACGACACCCCCGAGTACGGCGCCGCCTACATCCTCGATGCCGAGCGCCCGGCGGTGATCGAGACCGGCCTCGGGACGAACACCGACCGGATCCTCGCGGCGCTCGAGGAACTCGGGATCGCCCCCGGAGAGCTCGCCGCGATCGCGGTCACACATGTCCATCTGGATCACGCCGGGGGCGCGGGATTCCTCGCGGCCGCCTGCCCGAACGCGGACGTGGTAGTCCCCGACCCCGGCGCACAGTTTCTCGTCGACCCTGAGCCGCTGTGGGAGGGAACGAAGGCGGTTATCGACGAGCGCATCGGTCACTACGTCGAGCCCCGGCCGGTCCCGGCCGAGCGGGTCGTCGGACTCGCCGACGGGGAGACGGTCGAGCTGGGCGATCACGCTCTGACCGCCCACGCGGCCCCGGGACATGCCTTCCACCAGGCGGTGCTGTACGATCCCGCAAACGACGGCGCGTTCACCGGCGACGCCGCCGGTATCGAGCCCGACGGGCAGCTCGCCGCCTACGCGGACGTGCTCGAGTCCTGGGTCGACTCGGTCGCCCGGGTTCGCGCCCGAGAGGACGACGACGCGGCCGTCGCGGAGTACTTCGCCGAGCGGGCCGACACCGTCGACGCCTGGGGGCCCGTCCACGCCCGCGACGAGGAGCGGCTGAACGTTGCCGGCGTTCTCGAGTACTTGGACGGCTGATCCGTCGTCCGACAGGCCTGTCGGTAGATCGCCGCCGACGCTCGCTCGTAGATACATTACGGTTCGTTCATCCAAAAAAGTCTACCCCCCGGGCTTGTCCCGCGACTCCAGCCCCGTTCTGTGTCAGAGGCTGCCGGTCTCCCGACGGATTCAGGTTATTCTGTCTCCTGCATCGGGACAGTATGATGCTTCCGACCCACGTCCTGCTCGGACTCGCGCTCGCGGTCGGTTTACTGGCACTCGCCGTCGTCACACGCGTCACACGACCGCTTGCGGATGACTGGGCGCCCGGCCGCGGGGCCGCGAACCGTCGACGGTTGTCGACCGACTCCCGGAACCGACACCTACATGTCCGCGGCCCGGTCACCGACGAACATGTACGTCGGGCGGTTCGTCGTTGTTGCACCGACGGTTGGCGCCTACCGGGTCTCCTCGCGCTCGTTTCCAAACCGGCAGGCGATCGATCGTGACTCGCGGGTGACCATCGCTCCCACTCCCGCAGCCGAAGAGACGGACAATCCATACGTCTCGTACAACTGCCTTCGGCCAACCGACCGTGGAGCCGTGATCGGCAACGGCTCGCACGTTGATCCGATCGCCGAGAAGCTCGCGCTCGGCTACCCGGCCCGAGACGCGCTCGCGACGGCGCTGCTCGCGCTCGATTTCGAGAGAGACGAGTACGATACCCCTCGAATCGCCGGCGTGGTCGGGACCGCCCCCGTCGTCGAGTCTTCGGGGCCCCGGACGGCCGACGGGGACGAGCCAGCGGCGTACGTCGGTATCGTCCGCAGGGACGGACTCGTCGTCGAGCGGGTCACGGAGCCGACGCTCGTGGCGACCTACGAGCGGACCGAGCCGGAGCCGTTCGAACTCGCAGCCGATGACGCGGCGGCGGCGGCCCGGACGGTCTACGAGCGGGCCTTCGAGCACCCGATCTGTGCCGCCGGCGTAGCCTTGGCAGAGGGATCCGGGTCCAGATTCGAGACCGCGGCCGTCAACGGCTGAGCTCCGGCGGCGAGCCCCGAGATTCAAGCCGGTCGGGAACATACTGGTGAACAATGAGCGATCGGCTTGTCGTCGAGGCTGGACACAAGACCGTCGAAGAACTGCTCGCGGCGCTGCACGACGGCCGCCGGATCGTCGTCGAGACGGAGTTTCTCGGCGCCGACCACGAGGTCGTGCTCCGGTACGACGGCGACACCTACTACTGCGATACGCCGACGCGACTCCACAAACACGACTCCGCGGCCGAGATGCGAACCTGTCTCAGAAACCGCGGCTACGGCTGTCCGGACGAGCCGGATGCCGACGACTCGACCGCCGAGCGCTCCGGCGAGCCCGGACGACAAGACACCGGTCGGGAGTGATCCTGACCCTCGCCGAGAGGCTGGGATTTATTCGCCGCCGTGCCGTTCGACCCGGTATGGCAGAGGCAGACAACTCCCCAGCGCGAAGCGACCAGACCGACGACCGGTTCGACGGGCTCGTCGTCGACGAGGGCCCGTCGCTCGAGGAGGCGCTCACCTGCGTGTTTGACATCCAGCATCACGAGGTCCGAACCTACGAGACGCTGCTCGATCAGCCCGCGAGTACGGTCGCGGAGCTATCCTCGGTGCTCGACCGCGACCGCAGCAACGTCAACCGCTCGCTCGCGACACTCCGCGAGAAGGGTCTGGCCCGCCGCGAGCGCCGGCTGCTCGACGGCGGCGGGCACGTCTACCAGTACTCCGCGACGCCGCTCTCGGAAGCCCGCGAGCTGCTCCGCGAGACCCTCGAGGCCTGGACGGCGACCGTCGACGAACGCATCGACGGGTTCGGTCCCGGCTCTCGATAACCCACTCGCCCGGCGTTCTGTCGGCTACTCTAGAGACGACTGGCGCCCGACCCGGTAGACCCGATCCCTTTTTATTCGCCGGCGTGTCGACCCGGTAATGGCAGACCTGGCGTTGCGGGGCGACCGCTCCGACCCGGCCTGTGCCACGGCCGGGACCTGGCTCGAGTGTATCGAGTGCGGAGAGACGTATCCGCCCTTTGCCGAGGTCAGGTACACCTGCGATTGTGACGGGTTACTCGAGGTGCGGTACGCCGAGCTGCCGACCTGGCGTGACTTCTCGGGAACCGGCGTCTGGCGGTACGACGCCGCGCTCCCGGTCGAGGCCGGCGTCTCCCTGCCCGAGGGAGCGACGCCGCTTCACGAGGTTCCCGACCTCGAGGCCGAGCTCGGGCTCGCGCGGCTCCGGATCAAACACGAGGGGATGAATCCCACCGGGAGCTTCAAGGATCGCGGGATGACCGTCGGCGTCGCGGTGGCACAGCGGGCCGGCGTCGACCGGTTGGCCTGTGCCTCGACGGGCAACACGAGCGCGGCGCTGTCGGCCTACGGCGCCCGTGCCGGGCTGGAGACGCTCGTGCTCCTCCCCCGGGGGAAAGTCGCTGCCGGCAAGCTCGCCCAGGCGAGTCTCCACGGCGCGCGCATCCTCGAGGTCGACGGCAACTTCGACACCTGCCTGGATATCGTCCAGGCGCTCGCCCGCAGCGGCGAGGCGTACCTGCTCAACTCGCTGAATCCCTTCCGACTCGAGGGCCAGAAGACGATCGGTCTCGAAATATTAGAACAGTTCCGCGACGAGGAGGGATCCTATCCCGACCGGATCGTCCTCCCGGTCGGCAACGCCGGCAATACCGCCGCCCTGTACAAGACCTTCCGGGAGCTGGTCGCGAGCGGCGCGCTCGCGGAGAGCGAGGTGCCCGCGCTCACTGGCGTCCAGGCGGCCGGCGCGGCGCCGATGGTCGAGGCGATCGAACGCGGCCGGGACGAGCCCCGGCGCTGGACGGATGTCGAGACGATCGCGACGGCGATCCGGATCGGTAACCCGGTTAACGCGCCCAAGGCCCTGCCTGGGATCCGAGAGACCGGCGGGACCGCCGTCGCCGTCAGCGACGAGGCGATCACCGACGCACAGCGGGCGCTCGCGGGCGAGGGGATCGGCGTCGAGCCGGCCTCGGCGGCCTCGCTCGCCGGCCTGCGGGAACTGCGCGAGCGGGGCGTCGTCGCGGCCGACGAGGAGGTGGTCTGTCTGGCGACCGCCCACCTACTGAAAGATCCCGACGCGGCCGCGGTCGCGGGCGGCGACCCCGAGCCCGTCCCCGGGACCGTCGAGGGCGTGCGCGAACACTTAGCCGAGTGATCGGTCAGCCGGCGCTCGCCGCCGACGGCTCAGGCCGTCGCGACGGCCTCGAGACGAGCGTACTCGTCGTCGGTCAGCTCGATCTCGGCGGCCGCAAGTCTCTGCGAGATGATTGAGACTCGCGGTTCCGGGAATTGAGCGGGTCACCCGTGAACGACCGGCCGCAGGCGTACCGCTCCCGCAGGGTGATCACTCGCTGTGACTCTGTGACCTCGCGTCGATTTGGATTCGGATCGTCCGCGACCATCGAGGGTGCGACAGCTCCGGGCGCGGTCTCGACGGAGCCGGTATCACAGACTGCACGCCGGAGAGGCGGGATCGAGGCGATACGATCGTTTCGCACGGAGAGACTACCCGAAGGGGGCTTTTTAATCCGAGCGTCAACGACGCGCATGAGGCGACGAGCGTTCCTCGGTGGCTGTGGAGCCACCACGGCCGGAGCCACCGCTGGGTGTCTCAACTCGGTCCCCGTACTCGGTAACGACGGCGGTATCGACACCAGCAGTCCTGAGATGATCGTCGAGTCGTACGTTGAGACCGTCGCCGCGTCCGGCGGATTACCGGACTCGGCCGAGGAGATGTTCCACAGTACGATCGTCGACAACACCCGGATCGGAGACGAAGTTGATCGGGAGCCCCCGGGTGAGTTTGAGTCCTCACTCGTCGAGATGCAGGGTCCCGCGGTTGCACTGCGGGGACTCTCGAAGTCGAAACTCCGCTCTCTGTCTCGGTCGTGGAGGGTGCTCGCACGGGAGTTCACTCCGCCCGACGGGTTCGTTTCGGAGCTCGCTGTCGGGGAGACGGCACTGGTCGACGTACGGTTCACAGTTAAAACGACATTTGAACGAGAGTCCGGGACGCAAACCTCCGAGTTCACACGGGACATTCGAGTGACCACGGCCGTCGAGGACGGCGATTGGCAGATTGTCTCGTCGACCTTCGTCGGTGGTCCCGGGAGCGGCTAATCACACAACTGGTGAGTATCATGAGTACACGTTCACAGGTACACGCGATCGAGCCCCGTCGCACAGTGTCCGACTGCCGGTTCCGGAACGAACACGATACGGCCGGAGGGATGGACGGATGACCGCCGGCTGGCTACGAGGCGCGGCGATGGTCGGACTCGTCGTCTGTTTAGTCGGGCTCGTAGCTGGGGTTGCCGTCGTCGGCACAACCGGAGCCGCGACTCCGGACGAGGAGTTGAACGTCTCGATCGACACCAGCAAGACAGACGTCTGGGTCACCGAATCGTTCGAGGTAAGAGTCACAGCGGAACACGTCGGCGAGAGCACGAACAGGTACGGGATCGAAGAGGTCAGAGTGGTCGATTCGGCCGGCACGACAGTCGCGACCAGAACCCCGTTCGCCGAGAGTATCGTCTCGGGACAGCGCAGTGAGTTCGTCTTTGACGACGTTTCCGTGTCTGCCCCCGGCAGCGAGCTCGAGGCGATCGTTGAGTTTAGTGATACCGGACGTGGATCGTCGAGTTCCGTGACGAAAACCGCACGGACGCCGGTTGAGGTATCCCAGCCCGACCCGGTCACAACCGTGACCGGTAACCGCTCCGCCGAGGCGGTCTCGCTGACAGTCGGGAATCCGAATGAGGATTCGCTCAGACGGCTCGGCATAGAGCTTGAACGGTCCGGCGATGCCAACATCAGCCTGCTCACCGATCGGGCGGTCGTGCCGACGCTCGAACCCGGCGAGACCCGCGAGCTTATCTTCGACGTTCAGGGTGCTCCGGCCGGAACCTACAGCTTCGATCTGGCGCTTACCTTCGAAACCGACGACGGGAGCACCTGGGAGCGAACTAGATCGGTTACCGCCGAGTTCGCCGAGCGGGCAACCGGCGAGGACGTGGTCGGTATCTCGAACGTGAGCGTCTCGAACGCGCCGAACGGAGTCAAAGTCACCGGGTCGGTGTTCACCGACGGCGACGCGATCGTCCGAAACGTCGAACTCAGGCCGGCCGACGTCTCCGGAACCGGGCCCGCTCGCCCCGCCCCGGAGGCGTTTATTCCTGACGTTGTGGGTGACGAGACGGAGACGTTCGAGCTGACGGCGACGCTCTCCGAGAACCGATCGACTGTGCCGCTTAGAATCGAGTACGCTCTTGACGGTGTCGAGCAAACGACCACCGCCGAGGTGTCGTACACGGGTCCGCGGAACGACGATCCGGTTCAGCTAACGAATCTGAACGTCAACGGCGCGCGGGTCAGCGGCGAGGTCGCAAACACCGGCGAGGCGACCGCCACCGGTGTGACCGTTGGCTTCGCGAGCGCTGAGAACATTACCGGCGGCGACGAGTTCTTCGTCGGATCGATCGACAGCGGGGGCTTCCAGCCGCTCGAGTCGATCT
>PXQL01000042.1 GCA_003021335.1 Halobacteriales archaeon QH_10_67_13 | reverse complement strand
CGACATGATCGATCAACCGACCGCCTCTGCGCGCCGAGCCGCCGACTCTCACTGGCGTTCGCCCGCCCGTTTCTCATCGCGAGACGCCGAGAGTGACTTTATCCTTAGCTGCTCAGTCGTTCGCACATGGGAACCGGACACACGGAGACGATCACCCGAGAGTACCCCGGAGCGTTCGAGCGGATCGTCGTCGAAACCCCCAATGGCGACGTCGACCTCCGCTCGACCGACGGTCCGATTTCGGTCACCGGGACCAAGCGGGCCACCGACGCGGCCGACCTTACGAATGTCACGCTTACGATGAGTCGTGACGGGGACACGCTCGAGCTCGCCGTCGAAATCGACGAGGGGCTCTTTTCCTTTGGCACCTCGCCGCGGATGGATCTCGAGGTCGCGATCCCGGAGCTCGCGGCCGTGGAAGCGGACACGACGAACGGCGAGATCACCTGCGATCTCTCCTCGGTGACGACCGTCGCCGCCACCGCGACGAACGGCAACATCGACTGTGCGATCGAGGGGGCCGAGGACGTGACCGCCGAGACGATCAACGGCGATGTCGACGTGACGCTGCCGGCGGGGGCCGAGCCGGCGCTCGCCTTCGACGCGGTCAGCGGCGGTCTCTCCGTCACCGGGCTCGAGGCCGGCTCGGTCGAGTCGGGCTCGATCCTCGGCGCCTCGGTGGAGACGACGATCGGCGCGGGCACGACCCGTGTCGAGGTCGAGACGGTCAACGGCGACGCAACGATCCGCGGTCGGTGAGTTCCCCCCGTCCGGCTGCACCGTCGGCCATCTCGGCGACTACTTCCCCCCGAACCGCTCGATCGGTCCGTCGCTCGGTCGCCGAGGCTCCGGATTTATACTGCTGTGGTCGTGTCATCGGGTACGGTGATCTCGACTGAATCCCCGCTCGATCTCGCGGACCTCGACGGTACGGATGTCTTCGTGACGGAGTACGAGAACGCCGTCGTCTACGCCGACCGCGAGAACGATACTGTGTTGCACGAGGGCGCGGTCCGGATTCTCGCAAACCGGATGGATCGAGCTTCCGACCGGACGCCTGCTCTCGCCCCAGGCCGTCCACCACGTCGACACGTACTCTGAGTCCGAGGCGTGACACCTCGCCGTCGGTCCGTGGCCCCCGCAACCGTCGCGAGTTAAGGACTCGTCCAGCGGGCGACCTCGCCGGTGGCATCGCCGACGGTGGCGAAAACAACGGCCGTTCTGTCTTCCGGATCCACGGGCACCTCAAGCGTCGCTCCCGCGCCGACTCCCTCCGCGTCGAGCGAGCCAACCCGATCGGAGAACGGTGTCGTCAGCGACTGTGCGACGAGCGTCGTCGCTGCGATCTCCTCGCGAACCGCGACCGAGACGGTGCCGAGATCGCTCGCGTCCGGCCCATCGTAGGTCAGCGACAGGGCGCTCTCCGGAACCGCCCGCTCGGCCGCCTCCTCGGAGAGCTCGTCGGTCGGAACCCCCAGCGTTGCGAGTTCGCCGGCCGTTCCCTGTTCGTCGACCGCGAGGACGGTCACCTCGTCGCCGGTCGGATCGACCTGCGCCGCGACGCTGAGCCCAGCCTCGACGGACCCCTCGCGGGGGCCGACCTCGTTTCCCCCGCCGGAGTCGGTCTCCAGTCGGATCGCAGCCGCGTCGGTGTCCGCGGTGACTTCGACCCAGAACGTGCCGTACCCCTCCCCGAGCGGCGGCACGTACCACGCCTTGAGCGTGCCCTTCGGGACAAGTTCTTCGGCTTCTGACCGAGAGAGCCGTTCCTCGTCGGTCCGTTCGGAGACGCGTACGTCGATGGTCGCCGCGTCGTAGGTCCCGGTCGCCGCGATCCGGTCCCTAGAGGTATCGACCGAACCCTCGCTCGCGGCGGCACCGAGTTTCGACTCGACGGTCGTGCGCCTGGCCTCGTCCAGTTCGTCGGCGGCGAGCCGATCGTTCCGGCGACGATGTCACCGGCACCGACCCGCTTGAGGAGCCACGCGAGTCGATCGCCGTTCGCGCTCTGGCGGTCGCCGGTTTTCGTCTCGATGACCCGTTGCAGCCGATCGCCGTCGAAGCTGACGACGACTGCCTCGGAGCCGACTGCGACGGTCGGCACCTGATCGAGTCCATCGGGCGTCTCGGTCGGCTCGTAGCGGTCGTAGCTCCCGGCGACGGAGCCGGTCCGTTCGTAGGCGGCGGCAAACGGTGCCGGCACGCCCGTCAGCCGTCGGTCGATCTCCGCTTGATCGACCGTTCCGGCGGCGACGATCGTGCTGTTGAGCACGAGCAGTCGCCGTAGCTCCGAGGCAAACTCCTCGGGGCGGTCGATCACGGGAAACAGGTCCGTCACGCCCAGCCCGAGCGTCGAGAACCCGACTCTCCTCGCGCCCACCTCGAGTGGGAACGTCACCAGCGGGTCGGTGACGCCCTCGAGCCCGGAGATGTCGAGTTCGAACTTCCGTACAGGCGTCGGTGGGTCGTCGTCTCCCGGGACCGCGGCCGGCAGCAGTGACAACCCGTCTTCCGAGTCGGCGGATCGGGTCAGATCCACCGCAGCGATAGCCAGGCCATCGCCGGCTGGGAGCCACGCGGCATACCACGGTCGGCCGCGGTCGTCGCCGAGACAGCCGGCCAGCGACGGGACGAGTGACGCGGCGCCAATCTGGAGGGCGCGTCGGCGCGAGAGGGACCGGTCAGGCATGGACGGCGATTCGACGCCGATCAGTATATACCGACCGATCGACACGAGCGGACGTGCCCCGTGTGACCATCTGACACAATCACTTTGTCCGGGAGCGTCGTAGCACGGTCGTGGACGAAATCGGTCTCACCGTCGAAGCCGACGAACCCCCCCAGTCGACGCTCGTGATCGCGTTCCCCGAGGCGAGCATGGCGGCGCTGTCCGCGACCCAACGCGTCACCGCGACGCTTGACCTCGACGAGGTGGGTTACGAGCGCCTGCGATACTCCTCGACGGTGAACCCGTCGTAGGGGGTCTGCTCGAGGAGGTGCCAGTCTGTGGGATCCCAGTCGGGGTAGACAGTGTCGCCCTCGTACTCGCCGGGTACCCGGCTCAGCACCATCCGATCGAGGCGTGGCTGGAACAGCCCGTAGATTGCCCCGCCCCCGAGCACGTACAGCCGGTCGGCCTCGAGCCGTCGCGCCTGCTCGATTGCCGCCTCGACGCCGTCGACGACCGCGACCGTCTCGATGTCGTAGGAGGGGTTCGAGCGGCTCAACACGATCTGGGCCCGTCCCGGGAGGTTATTGCGCATCGCCTCGAAGGTGCGCCGCCCGAGCGCGACGGCGTCGTCTGCGACGCGTGCACGGTACTGCCGGCGGTCCTCGGGCAGGCTCTCCCATGGAATCTCGCCGTCGTTGCCGATGACGCCGTTCTCGGCGACCGCCGCGACCGAGATCAGCGTCACCTCGGATTCGGCCTCGTCGCCTGCGGTCGTCTCCGTTCCGCCGTCCGGTCGCGCGGTCCGGTCGCGGGCGGCGGCCAGACCCCCCCGAGTTTCGCCGTCGTCTCGGTCCATAATCGAGAGTGTAGTCGGATCAGGATACGCGTTTTGAACCCCGGCCCATCAAGTATATTCCCGTCGGCCGGCAACGGTAGTTATGCGCCGCCGCCGGCTGCTCGCCAGACTCGGAACCGTCGGTGCCGCCGGCCTCGCCGGCTGCGTTCTCGGATCCGACGAGACGCCGACGCAGGCCGGTTCCGACGGGACGCCGAGCGACGACGCCGATGCGGACGACCGGACAGAGGGCGAGACCGATCAGACCGACCGGTCGAACGACACCGACGACGAAGCGGAGACGGGTGATACGGACGACGGGACGGAGCTTGACTGGCCCTCAGAACCCTACGCGGACTATCGGACGACCGAACTTGCGATCCACAGTGACGCCCCGACGGATCCGACGGTACTGGCCGCGATTGCCGATACCTCTCAGACCCGGTACCGCGGGCTCAGCGATGCGGCCGCTTTACCCGACGGCGCGGGCATGCTCTTCGTGTTCGCCCGCGAGCGGGAGAATCTCACCTTCGTCATGCGGGAGATGGACTTCGGCATCGACATCGTCTACGCCGACGCCGACGGCGTGATCACTCGGATTCACCACGCGCCCGCCCCCGGCCCGGACGAGAACGGCAATCAACAACAGTACCCCGGCGCGGGAAAGTACGTCCTTGAGGTACCGCGATTCTGGACCTCGCGGAACCTCGTCGAGACCGGCGACCGGATGATCTTCGAGCTGTAAAGCGGTGCCAGAGGCGGGGAGTCCGAGTTAGGACGCGCCGGCGAGGACGAACGTGCTCTCGACGTCGCCGGTCTCGATCTGTCGGGTCGCGCCGGCCGGCACCCTGACCGCGTCGCCGGACTCGAGTTCGACTGACTCCCCGTCGATCGTTACTGTCGCCTCACCTTCGAGCAGCAGATAAACTTCCTCGTGATCTTGGTCGGCGTGGTCGTGCTCCGGGCTGGTCCAGCCCGGCTCACACTCAACGACGGTAACGCCGAGCTTCTCGGTCTCGAGTGGCTCTCGCAGAAAGTGCATACCGTCTCTGACTGACTCTACATCCCGGTAGTTCAGCTTCGTGTAGGACATACAACGAATTCGTCCCCCGCAAATAAACGCGTGTCGCCGACCGACGGACCGGTACTCCCGTCCATACGGCTGCGCCGAGAGCGGCGACAGACTCGATTATGCCCCGATCAGAGCAGGCCGGTCTTCTGGAGTTTCATCAGATCCTCGGTGTCGAGGGTCTCGCCTTCCTTGAATTTCTGATAGATCTCCTCTGCCTCCTCGCGGGCGGCCTCCTGCTCTTCCTCGCGGGCCTCGCGCTCGGCTTCCTCCTCTTCCTTGTCGAGCTCGCGGAGCCGCTTTTGTACCCGGACGAAATCCTCGTGGTGCTGGTCGGCGGCCTCTTGAGCCTCGACGAACTTCTCGTGCATCTCGTCGGCCTCGTCGCGGATATCGTCGGCCTCGCGGTAGGCCTCGATCATGCTGTTGTGGTGTTCCTGAGCCTCGTCGGCCAGGTCGGTCACCTGCTGGTGGTGTTCCGAGGCCTTCGCGCGGACCTCCTTTGCCTTGGCTTCGAACTCCTCGAGCTCGTCGTTTTGATCGAGCTTGTTTTTCTTTTCCTGGAGCTTCTCGCGTTTGGTCTCGATTTTCTCGATGAGCTCGCGCTCGTCGTCGGCGTCGAGCACCTCCGTCTGCTGTTTAAATTCGAGGTCCTCGATTTCCTCCTCGAGCTGCTCGATATCCTTTCCCTCGTCGAGCTTGAGCTCGTCTTTCATCTGCTCGACCTTCTCGAACAGCTCGTTTGCCTCCGCGTTGAGCTCGTTGCGCTTTTCCTTGTGCTCTTGGACCTCGTCGTTGAGCTCGTCGCGTTTCTCGCGGTGGTGTTGGGCCTCGTCGACCTTCTCACGGGTCTCTGCGTTGAGATCGTCGCGCTTTGAGGCGCGCTCTGAGGCCATCTGGTTGAGATCGTTGCGTCGATCCCTGAGCTGCCCGGCCAGCTTGATCAGCTCGCCCTTTGATTTCGTCTCGAGGTCCTCGTCGGTGATCGATACGTTCTTGAATTCGTCTATCGAGTCTGCCATGATTGTGTCTCGGTGCCATCTCCACCCCGGCGACGGACGGACGCATCACTCCCGGTCGGCTGGCGTCGAGAGTAATCCGCTCCTGTCATTTTGTGACACGCTGCTTCCGGAACGCCGTGGCGTTCTGGTAAACCGATATATCGATGGTCGAGGGTTAAATATTCCGGTCCTGCGGCTCCGTGGGGCAGTTTCACACGCCCGCGAGCCGTCAGCGCTTTGCACGGCCGCGGCCAACCGAACTCATGAGCACGTGGGTCAGTCTGTTTTCCGGCGGCAAGGACTCCTCGTGGGCGCTGTACCGCGCTCTCGAACGAGGACTCCCGGTCGAGCGGCTGGTGACGGTCCACCCGACCGGCGACTCGTATATGTATCACGTCCCGGCGACCGAGCTGGCCCGGCTCGCGGCCGAGAGCATCGGAATCGAACTCCACGAGGTCAAGCCGGCGGCGTTCGCCGAGGCGACAGATGCCGGCGCCCGCGGCGACGCGGAGCTCGAACCGCTCGAGGCCGCCCTGGCGGAGTTGGCCCCCGAGTTGGGCGGGATCGCCGGCGTGACCGCCGGTGCGGTCGAGAGCGAGTACCAGACTTCGCGGATTCGGGGGATGTGCGACCGCCTCGACGCGGAGCTGTTCGCGCCGCTGTGGCAGGGGGATCCCGAGCGGCTCCTCCAGGTGATGCTCGGGGCTGGCTTCGAGATCACCGTTGTCGGAGTCGCCGCCGCCGGGCTCGACCGGTCCTGGCTCGGCCGCCAGCTCGACGAGGCAGCACTGTCGGAGCTGCTCGACCTGCGAGAGCGCTACGGGGTGCATCCGCTCGGCGAGGGCGGCGAGTTCGAGACCGTCGTGACCGACGGCCCGCACATGTCCCGTCCGATCGAACTCGACGCGACCCCGACCTTCGACGGAACCCGCGGACAGCTTGAGATCGATGACGCCCGGCTCGGTGAGTCTTAGCTGATTACAGGCGCTAAGCCCCCTTCCTCAACAAGCAGCGTAGTCCGCGCAAGCGGACACGGAGCGCAGTAGGGAGGGGATACAGCGCCGTCATTGTCCTGCTTACACTGTTCTGTTGCTGGCCCACAGCCCCCCGAGCAGAAACTCTTATGTGGAAACAATATTTAAAAAATAGTGATGTATAGACACAAAATCAAAGGCCATGAAGTCATTAGAGGCACGGTGAAACCCACCGGCAACGGCGCACATGTCCTCGTTCCGAAAGACTGGCGTGGTGCAGACGTAAAAATCGTCCGAACATCAGAACAGCCTAGCTGAGAGATACCGCTTGAGACAACGATCGGCTATTATGATGCACAAAGTCGCCTACGCATCACTTATAATACAAAACTAATGGGGCTGTTTGAGAGCGTCGCCGTTGTTGATCTCAAGATACGACTTGCGATCCTCGCAGGTGGTGTTGTGTATACAATCTGTGTCTTTGTTGGCGCCGTTATCGGTGACACCCAGGCCTTCCGATGGAGCGTTATTATCGGAGCCTGCCTCGGGGTACTCAGTGGGATCGTTGTCTATCGGCGACTGCCGAGTTGACCCGTCATGAACCAACTGAGTAACAATGCACTACGCCTACAGATTTCGACTCAAGCCAACCAGCGAACAGCATGAATTGTTGGACTACCACCGGGACACCTGTCGGCAACTCTACAACCACACACTCACTGAGTTTACTGAGATTCCGGACTCAGCCGGAACACTCAATCAACGAGTGCGACAGGTCCGCGATCAACTCACCGACCTCAAAGACTGGTGGGATGAGTTGAACGACCTGTACTCAACGGTTGCACAGGCCGCAGTCATGCGGATCGAGGACAGTATCAAGGCACTGTCTGAGCTGAAAGAACGGGGATACAACGTCGGGAGCCTCAATTGGAAGGCACCCAAAGAGTTCCGCAGTTTCACCTATGTCCAGTCTGGCTTCGAGTTCGACAAGAAGAACGGTCAGACTGTACTCTCACTCTCGAAACTTGCGGATATTCCCATTGAGTGCCACCGAGACATTCCTGACGATGAAACAGTCAAAGAAGTCACGCTGAAGAAAGAGCCTACTGGAGAGTGGTACGCTTCCTTTGCCGTTGATGATAAAGCGGAACCAGCCAAACCGTCACTGTCCGACATTAACGCCGACAACATAGTTGGCATCGATGTGGGTGTCCTGAAGTATGCCTACGACACTGACGGTACAGCAGTCGGATCACTCAATCTCTCGGAAGAACGTAACAGGCTCGAACGGGAGCAACGGAATCTCTCCCGGAAAGATCATGGATCGAACAACTGGGAGAAGCAACGCCAGCGTGTTGCTGAGTGTCATCAGCAACTCAAGCGCAAGCGGCGTGACTTCCTGCACAAACTCTCGGCATATTACGCTCGGGAGTACGACCTCGTGGCCGTTGAAGACCTCGACGTGAAAGAGATGCTGGAATCGCCGCGCAACAGTCGCAACACGGCGTCGGCGGCGTGGAACACCTTCACCAATCTGCTCGAATACAAGTGCAAGCGAGAAGGCACGCACTTGGTAGAAGTTGATCCCGACGGGACAACCAAAGAGTGTGCGTCCTGTGGTGTGAAAACAGACAAACCGCTCTGGGTGCGTGAGCATTCCTGTCCCGCTTGCGGTTTCAAAGCGGACAGAGATGCAAACGCAGCGTGGAACATTCTATCTCGCGGACTCTCGCAACTAGGAGTGGGTCACTCCGAAGGCACGCCTGTGGAGACTGCGCTCCCTACGGGAACTGCAGTGGTTCCTGCAAAGCGCGTCGTAGAAGCAGGAAGCCCTACCCTTAAGAAACGAGCCGCGTCAGCGGCGAGTGAGTAGGGTAGGGTAGGGTAGTTCACGCGATCGTGTCGATCCGGTCGACCGGCGTCACCGAGTAATCGACAGAGAGCGTGTCCTGGACCGCCCGGATCTTGCCCACGAACGTCGAGATCTCCTCGAGAGACCCTTCGAGCACGAACAGCTCCATACAGTAGTGATTCCCGACGTGGTTGTGGACGTGTGAGGTCACCAAGCCCTCGTACTCGTGGCGCAGCCCCATCATCCGACTCTCGATGTCCGTCCCGTCGAAGTCGAACAACACTGTCACCGTACCCATGAGCTGACGCTCCTCAAGGCGCTCGTCTTCGAACTCGCCCAGCAGGTTCCGGGAGGCCTCCCGGACGACCTCGCTGCGCCCGGTGTAGCCGTGTTCCTCGGCGAACGCGTCCAACCGCTCGAGCAACGTCTCCGGCATCGAGACACTGACAACTGCCATGTATTAACGATCTGCTCGTACGATATTAGAGCTTGGCATCTCAATGAGGGGCGGCTCGGCGGGTGGCCTCGTCACACGGGGCTCGGTGGGGGTAACCTCTCGTCATCGCCGCCCGATCGTGGTACCGGGCGACCGGACTAGTGGGTTGTGCTGTCGACCCGTCGGTCTCGGGACACGGCGATCAGCGCTGCTCGCGTACCCGGTTGCTGGTCGTGACGTCGATCGAGAGTTTCGTGGTGGTCCGGATCCAGTCGAGATACCCCTGGAGCCGGTCGGCCCCGCGTAACGCCGCCACGCTGTTGTACTCCTCGCGAAGCTGTTCGTTGGTAAAGAGCGCGTGGATCTGATCGTGACACGGCCGACAGAGCCGGACCGTCTCGCTGGTCCGTCGCCGTTCCGGGCGTAAGTGATGATCTTGGAACGCCTGCGGATCGGCGATCGCCTCGTCGGGAAACCGCCGCCGACAGAGCGCACACGTTGCCATCTCCGCTCCGTCGGGTCAGTCCTCGAGGGCGTTAGCGATCCGGTCGAGCGACCGCCGGACGTCGTGGACCTCGTCCCGGAGCTTTCGCACCTCTCGGATCAGCTCCTCGTCGGTCTCGCCGCCCTGAGCCCCGCCGGGACCGCCGCGGCCGCCGGCACCGGGACCACCACCGCCCATCCCGCCGGGGCCGCCGCCCATCATGCCGCCCATCATCTGCGCGAACGGGTTGCCGCCGGGACCGCCCATCATTTCTTCCGGTGGCCCGCGCTCGCCGTCTTCGCCCTCCTCGCCGCGCTGCTGTCGAATCTCCTCGACGCGCTCCCGGAAGGATTTCTCGCCGTCCTCGCTCTCGGATTCGCCGGCGTCAGCCTCTTCGCCCTCGTCTGTCTCGTCTGCCATACCACACGTTCCGGACCCCGGCGGAAAAGAATTCCGTCGGCCCGCTACGCAAGTCTTATCTCCAGTTCTGCCCATCAATGTATGTATATGACCGAAACCGTCGCGCCGGCGGTCGACTCGATACTGACGGCAGCCGAGCGGCGAGAGGGCGGGGCGTACACCAGCGTCGAGGCCCGATCGTTCGCAGCCGCCTTCGAACGCGCCGAGGCAGATGGTCGGGTCCCAGTGATCGCGGAGATCAAGCCCACCTCGCCGACGACCGAGGGCGAGCGCAACGCCGACCCCGTTAAGCTCGCCGAAGAGATGGTCGCCGGCGGGGCGGCCGCGCTGTCGGTGCTCACCGAACCCGAACACTTCGGCGGCGACCCCGAGACGCTGGATCGGGTCCGATCGGCGGTCGACGTGCCGGTGTTGCGCAAGGATTTTCTCCTGCGTGAGGCCCACCTCGACGTGGTCGCGGCCGACGCAGTGTTGGTGATCGCCCGCTTCGTCGAGGATCTCCCTGGGCTGGTCGCGGCGGCCAACGAGCGTGGCTTTCAGACCCTCGTCGAGACCCACACGCGGGCGGAACTCGAACGAGCCGTCGCGGCAGGGGCGGATCTCGTCGGCGTGAACAACCGCGATCTCGCCCGCCTCCAGGTGGACCTGTCGACCTTCGAGTCGGTCGCGCCGGCCGCGCCCTCGGAGACGACCCTGATCGCCGAGAGCGGACTCCAGACCCGGGCCGACGTCGAGCGTATGCGGGCCGCTGGCGCCGACGCCGTCCTGGTCGGTTCGGCGATCATGGACGGGCCCGTGGCGGAAACGACCGCCCGACTCGCGGGGGTGGACCGATGACCGCGCCGACCGAGGGCGGGCGATCGGCCCGGACCGAGGCCGACGGCAAGTACGGCGCCTACGGCGGGCAGTACGTTCCCGAGGCGTTGATGCCCGCGATCGAGGAGCTAACCGACGCCTACGAGCGGTACGTGCTGGACAACGAGGAGGGGTTCATCGACGAGTTCCGCCGCCGGCTGGCGGATTTCGGCGGCCGGCCCACGCCGCTCCAGCGGGCCGACCAGCTCTCAGCCCGGTACGACCGCGAGGTGTATCTCAAACGTGAGGACCTGCTGCACGGCGGGGCCCACAAGCTCAACAACGCTCTGGGGCAGGTGCTGCTCGCACAGTACATGGGCAAAGACCGGATCATCGCAGAGACCGGCGCCGGCCAACACGGCACCGCGACCGCGATGGCCGCCGCACACCTGGATATGCCCTGCGAGATCTACATGGGCGAGACCGATATCGCCCGCCAGCGGCCCAACGTCTTCCGGATCCGGACGAACGGCGCCGAGGTGGTGCCGGTCACGACCGGTCGAGGCACGCTCAAAGAGGCTATCAGCGAGACGATGCGAGACTGGGCCGGCACCGTCGAGAACACACACTACGTGATCGGTTCGATCGTCGGGCCCCACCCGTTCCCGGCGCTCGTTCGCACGTTCCAGTCGGTCATCTCCGAGGAGGCCCGCCGGCAGGCTCGCGACCGGATCGGCCGGCTGCCGGACTCGGTGGTGGCCTGTGCCGGCGGCGGCTCGAACACAATGGGCGCGTTCGACGCGTTCAGAGACGACGATGTCGCCCTGTACGCCGTCGAGGCCGGCGGCTCCTCGCTCGGGGTCGACCAGGACCGCGGCGTCGCGCCCAACTCGGCCTCGCTGTCGACCGGCACCGAGGGCGTCCTCCACGGCGCCCGGACGAAGCTGCTCCAAGACGGCGACGGACAGATCGTCGAATCGCACTCGGTCTCGGCCGGGCTGGATTACGCCGGCGTCGGCCCCGAACTGGCCCACCTGGTTGATCGGGGCCAGGTCGAGCCGGTCGCCGTCGACGACGACGACGCGCTTGAGGCCTTCCACCGGCTCTCGCAGGCGGAGGGAATCATCCCCGCCCTCGAGACCGCCCACGCCTTCGGCTACCTCGAGACCGTCTCAGAGGGGCAGGCGGACGGGCTGGGTGAGGTCGTGCTCGTGAACGTCTCCGGTCGTGGAGACAAGGACTTAGAGACGGTCCTCGAAGAGACCGCGGACCGCGAGCTGTCGGTCGCGCCCAACATGGATGTCCTCCGGCGAGCCGGCGGTCTCGGAGGCGGTCAGGCCGACGCCGCCGACCAGGGGGAGTGACCGTGGGACTCACCGAGACCTTCGAGGAGCCGGCCTTCGTCCCGTATCTGGTCGCGGGCGACCCCGGTTACGAGGACTCACTGGCGTACGTCGAGACGCTCGCGGACGCCGCCGATGTCATCGAGCTGGGCCTGCCCTTCTCCGAGCCAATCGCGGAGGGCCCGACGATCCAGGAGGCAATCGTCCGCGCACTTGAGGAGGGTATGACCCCCGAGCGGTACCTAGCGTTCGTCCGGGAGCTTTCCGTGGAGACGCCGATCGTCTGTATGACCTACTATAACCTGCTCTACCAGTACGGCGACGAGCCGGGCCCGCGGCCGTTCGTCCGCGCGGCCGCCCGGGCCGGGATCGAGGGATTTGTCGTGCCGGACCTACCCGTCGAGGAGGCCGACCCGCTCCGGGCCGCCTGCGACGAGTTCGGCCTCGATCTGATCTTCATCGTTGCCCCCACAACCGAGGGCGCCCGGCTGGCGCGGATCCGCGAGCTCGTCTCGGGGTACGTCTACGTCCAGGCTCGCATGGGGACCACCGGCGCCCGGGAAGATGTTTCCGGTCGCACGGCGGCGTCACTCGCTCGGATCGATGGCTGGAGCGTTCCAAAAGCCGTCGGGTTCGGAATCAAGACCGGCGAGCACGCCGAACGGATCGTCCGGGCCGGCGCCGACGGGATCATTGTCGGCTCGGCGCTGGTCGAGATTGTCGCAAGCGGCGAGGACCGGGCGGCGGTCACGGACCGCATCGCGACGAAGGCCGCCGAACTCAAACGTGGCGCCCTCGCCGGCGACGAGTAAGCCGCGTTTATCGACCGATTCGGTGGCCGATCAGAACTCGTCGACACCTTATCCCGTACCTGGTGAATCAGGCCGTCGCGTCCCAGACACTCGCGTCTTCGACCGGCACGGTCTGACAGCCGGTGAATGCGAACCGGGTGCCGCCGTCCTCGCTTTCATCGACGCGGACCTCCCAGTCGTGAGCGTCGGCGATCCGGCGGACGATCGCGAGGCCAAATCCGGTGCCCTCGTCGTCGGTGGTAAAGCCCGGCTCGAACACTTGATCGCGGTTTTCTTCCGGGATCCCGGGGCCGTCGTCGGCGACGTAGAATCCCTCCTCGTCGTCGAGCGCGCCGACGGTGATCGTTACGTCCGGGCCGGCGTGTCTGACCGCGTTCCCGATCAGGTTCTCGAAGAGGTGTCGCATCCGGCCGGTCTCGCCCTCGACAGCCACTGCCGAGGCGATCTCTATGTTTGCCTCGGCCGCGCAGGTGCTGTGTGCCTCCTCTGCCAGGCCGCGGAGGCTCAGACAGTCGGTCTGGCTGACCGCCTCGCCGGTCCGGGCGAGCGTGAGCAGCTCGTCAATCATCTGTTCCATGCGGTCGTGGGCGGTCGCGACCTTCTCGAAGTACTCCGGGTCGCCGGTCTCCCGGGCGAGCTCGGTCGCGGTTTCGGCCATGTCGAGCGGCGATCGCAGGTCGTGTGAGATCACCGAGACGAACTCCTCGAGACGTTCGTTCTGCCGGATCAGCTCGCGGCGGCGCCGCTCCTGTTCGGAGATGTCCCTGAGGATCCCGACCGAGCCCCGAAACTCCTCGTCGAAGGGCAGCGCGGCCATATGATCCCGGCAGGGGATCGGCTCGCCGTCCCTGGGGTGGATGTCGACCTCGAACTGTTCGGTGTCCGGGCCGCTGCTCGAGATGATCCGCGCGAGCATCTCGTTTGCCCGCTCGACGCCCTCTTCTGATTTGATCAGGCTCGTCGGGGCGCCGATCACCTCCTCGCGGTCGTATCCGACCAACTCGAGGAAGGCGTCGTTAACGTACTCGAAGGTGACGTCGGTCCCGACCACGTAGATCGGGTAGCTGAGCGCCTGCAGCACCGTCGAGTACCGCTCGGACTCCCGGGCGCTGCGGTACTCGTGGGCGGCGTGTTCGATCCGGTTCGCGAGCCGCTGGTACTGGTCGGGCCCGCCCTTCTGGAAGTAGCCGGTGACCCCGGCGTTTATTGCCCGACTCGCGATCTCCTCGCTTCCCTTCCCGGTGTACAGCACGAACGGGAGCCGCGGTCGGCGGTCCCTGATCGCCTCGAAGAACTCGAGGCCGTCCATTCCGGGCATGTCGTAATCGCTGATCACGCAATCGATCGAGCCGTCGAGCCGGTCGAGCCCCTCCTCGGGCCCGTTCGCGGTGAGCACCTCTGCGCTCGCGAGCTCGCGTTCGAGGTAGGCCTCGGCCAAATCGAGAAACGACGAGTCGTCGTCGGCGTGAAGTACCGTGATCGGTCGTTCGACTGTTCGCTCCGTGCTCATGGGTTATTCGATGTATATCACAGTAAGGTCTACAACAGAAAAAGCCCCGCGGTTCCCGCGATCATAAGCGTTTTCGCCGCCCCGGGCGGGGCTCTCTCTATGCCCGCGTTCACCGCGACGGTCACCGTCCGGCTCAAGCAGGGCGTCCTCGACCCCGAGGCCGAGACGACCCGTCAGGCCCTCGAGCGGCTCGGATTCGACGTCGAGGCGCTCCGGACGGCCGACCGCTTCGAGCTCGATCTCGCTGCCGCCGATCCGGCGACCGCCGAGGAGCAGGCGACCGAGATGACCGAGCGGCTGCTCGCGAACCCGACGCTGCACGAGTACGAGGTGACGGTCGACCGACGATGACCGTCGCCGTAATCAGGTTCGGCGGAAGCAACTGCGACCGCGACGCGGTCCGTGCGCTTCGAACCCTCGGGATCGACGCCGAGCTCGCCTGGCACGCCGACGGCTTGCCCGCAGACGTTACCGGCGTCGTGCTCCCGGGCGGGTTCTCCTACGGCGACTACCTCCGGGCTGGCGCGATCGCGGCCCGGACGCCAATCCTCGAGGAGGTCCGCCGGGCAGCCGCCGGCGGCCTCCCGGTGCTCGGGGTCTGCAACGGCGCCCAGATCGGCTGCGAGGCCTCGCTTGCCCCCGGCGCATTCACGACTAACGACCGGTCGCGATTCCGCTGTGAGCACACCTTCCTCCGGGTCGAGACGACCGACACCCCCTGGACGCGGGCCTACGAGGCCGGCGAGATCATCGAGTTGCCGATCGCCCACGCCGAGGGCCGGTTCGTGATCGAGCCCGGCCGACTCGAGACTCTCGAGCGGGACGATCGTGTTCTGTTCCGGTACTGTGACGCCGACGGCCGGACGATTGCGGCGGCGAATCCCAACGGCTCGACGGATAACGTCGCCGGGATCGTCGGCAAGACCGGCGCGGCCGTCATGATGCCCCACCCCGAGCGGGCGACGCTCCCGGACACCGGCGGCACCGACGGTCGCGGGATTCTCCGGGCGTTTGTCAACTGAATCCAGAAGGGGAACGGGGTCCGGAGCGTGTGACAATCCCCGGCCGGGTTTCGGATCCCGAGGACTCCGACCCCTACGTGTACCTTATTGTACGATCGACTAATAGCCGCGCCTGCCGGAGTGAAAGTAAAACTGGCTCAGTTGGTAAGGGGAAGACAGTATCCTCGCTCGCGCTCGCGGACGGCCGCCCAGGTGCGCTCACAGGAACAGGAAACCTGCTCGAAGACCGTCGGATCCTGCCGGAGATTAAAATCCTTGATCGCCCGCTGGACGCGGCTGTCACACTCCCCGCAGTTGTGTGGCCCGCGGTCGCTGCCGTGGCCGATGGGGTCAGAGACGACTAAAACGTCGGTGTCCGCGGTCGCCTCGAGAACTGCGGTCACCGACCAGAGCCAGGGCGGCCGGTAGCCGTCCTCGGAGTACAGCCGCTCCACCGTGGAGTAGCGCTGGACGTTACAGGGGTTCATCGAGACGGTGTGACAGCCCTCCACGTCCGCACACCGCCGGATCGACCGCTCCATGTCCGCGATGGCCTCCCCCTCCGAGAGGAAGGGTGGTTTCAGGAGTAGGTAGGTCTTGACTCCCGCGCCGGCCGCCCGCGCCTCGGCGGCGGCACGTTCGAACTCCGCGAACTCGACGTGCTTGTTGACACAGTCGTGGCGAATCCGGTCAGTCACGGTCTCGAGTCCCACGGCGACGTCGATCTCGAGGCCCCGGTCGGTGAACGCTCGAAGCCGCTCTGCGTCGATGAAATCCGGCAGGGACTCGACGACAATCCGGTCGCGGTCGGCGAACTCCTCGGCGATCGCCGCGCGGGTCTCGGCCGGGATCTCGCGCTCGTCGAGGAAGGATCCGGCGGTGTGGAGCTTCACCTGGCCGGCCGGCTCCTCGGCGCGCTCGCGCTCGTAGGCCAGGCTCTCCTCGATCTGGCTCAACAGGTCCTCGTGAGTAACGGTCCCACCGTCGACGCTCTCAGTGACGTAACCACACACCGTACAGCCCCCCGCCTGGGCCCACCGATAGCCGCCGGTGTTGAGGACGATCGTCAGCGAGTCGCAGACCCCCTCGGTGGTGTTGTCCTCGTCGAGCCAGACGCGGGTCGGCTCCCGTCGGTTGTGCTCCTGGTCGTTCTCGGCGCGGATCGCCCCCATCGCTCGGTTGTGGGCGCCCATTCCCCGGCCCTGCTCGTCGAGCTCCGGGTCCGGCTCGGGGTGATTCACCAGTATTAGTTATTTACCGGCACACAAATCCGCTACGCTCGGGACTCTATCGGTCAGTAGTGTTTTGTACACACGCTCACGACCTCGTGGCTGTGACCGAAGCGCCAACGGACGAAGGCTGGATCCGACTCCTCGGGGAGATGGATGACCTGGCGTCGAGAAAAGCGACCGACGGCTGGGACACGCTGACGATCCCGGCGGGCGACGCCGGTCCAGAGGGTCCCAACGCCGGACTGGCCGACCGGCACGGCTACGCCTATGTCGTCCCTGGCGATGCCGCCGACGCGTTTGTCGAGCGATTCGATCCCGGACAGGGACGGTTTCCCGAGACAGAGCTTTACCGCCGCGCGACGCCCGAGAAACTCTACATGCTGACTGTTTTCAAGAATCCCCAGACGGACGTCGCCATCCTCTTGGCCGGCGTGCTCGACCGTACGGGAGAGGCGTTCGCGCGCTGTCGTGAGGCGGCCGAACAGACCGGTCGGATGCATTCGCACCTGTTTCGTGTCGACGGGACCCACCTGGGATCGTTCGAACACGCCGACTCGGCACCGTTTTTTCCTGACTTCCAGTAGCCCAGCGAATTCCCTCCACTGTCACGGTTACTACGTCAAGGCTAAATACTCGTGCCCATAGAGTACTCGCGTACGTCGTGCGCGACACCACGGTCCGGTCCGACTCGTTTGTCAGGGGGATCTCGCGGGAGTCGGCCACATGAGCCGAGCGGGGTATCTGCTCAAGCGACTCGGACTGTCGATCCCGGTGCTGTTTGTCGGCGCGAGTCTTACCTTCGCCATTTTCCGGTTCGGCCCGCTTGATCCGGCGGCGACGATCGTCGGCGAGGCGGCGACCGAACAGTCTCGCGCCGAGTACTTTCGGATCCGCGAGCAACTCGGCCTCGAACAGCCC
>PXQL01000041.1 GCA_003021335.1 Halobacteriales archaeon QH_10_67_13 | reverse complement strand
GGTCGGTCGCCCCGCCGACCCCGACCACGGCCGGAACGCCGAGCTCGCGAGAGACGATCGCGGCGTGTGAGGTCATCCCGCCCTCGTCAGTGACGATCGCCGCGGCGCGTTTCATCGCCGGCACCATATCCGGCGTGGTCATCTCCGCGACGATGACGTCCCCGTCGCCGACCTTGTCGAGCTCGTCGAGCTTGTCGACGCTCCGGGCCGCCCCGGAGACCCGCCCCGGGCTGGCACCCAGTCCCGATAGCGACAGGTCGCCGCCGTCGGTAACCCCCGCTTCCGTCGGCCCGGCGTCCTGAGTACCCTCGATACCGCACTCCGAGCCGTCCTCGATTGTCGTGATCGGGCGGGACTGCAGGAGGTAGACCTCGCCGTCGGCGATCGCCCACTCGACGTCCTGCGGGGTCCCGTAGTGAGCCTCGAGTTGCTTGCCGAGCTCCGCGAGCGCGGTCAGCTCGGACTCATCGAGCACGCGACGGGTCCGCTTTGTTTCCGGAACCGGCCGCTCGACGGTCTCGCCGGTCTCCGGATCGCGCCGGTACATCACGGTCTTTTCCGCGACGGTCGTCTCCTCGAGCGTGCCGGTCTCGCGGTCGAGCTCGTAGTTGTCGGGGGTCACCGCCCCGGAAACGACCGCCTCGCCGAGTCCCCAGGCGGCCTCGATGGTCACCGTCGGCGCGCCGGTCGAGGGGTGACTCGTGAACATCACACCGCTCTTTTCGGCGGCAACCATCTCCTGGACGGCCACGGCGATGTCCACGGCGGCGTCGTCGTACCCCTGTTCGACGCGATAGTACAGCGCCCGCTGGGTGAACAGCGAGGCCCAGCAGTCCCGCACCCGGTCGAGCAGCGCCTCGCCGGTGACGTTCAAAAACGTCTCCTGCTGTCCGGCAAACGAGGCGTCGGGTAGATCCTCGGCCGTCGCCGAGGACCGGACCGCGACCGGCGGCCGGTCGAGCCCGTCGTAGGCGGCGAGGATCTCCTCCCGGACCGAGTCGGGCAGCGGCGTCTCTCGAATGGCCGCCTGCGCGCGCTCGGCAGCCTCGGCGAGTGCCGTCGAGTCCTCGGTATCGACCCCCAGAACGCCGGCGAGCGTCTCGTCGATCCCGCTGGCCTCGATAAACGATCGATACGTGTCCGCGGTGACGACGAACGCGGGCGGGACGGGGAGTCCGGCGGCGGCCATCTCGCCCAGCGACGCTGCCTTCCCGCCGACCTGCTCCAAGTCATCGGCCTGGATGTCGTCCAGCCAGAGTACAGCCATGCGCGTACCTGTAACATCACTCAGCCGAGTAATGAAGCTTCTGGAGTTCCGCCTCGCGGCCGCAACTTTATGAGGCTGTTCGTGAAATGATACACCGATGACAGCGGACCCGACAGTTCTGATCGTCGACGACGAGCGTGCGATTGCGGACGCGTACGCAGAGGGCTTATCGACGGAGTACGACGTTCGGACGGCCTACTCCGGGGCGGCGGCGATCGACCGGCTCGACTCGACCGTCGACGTGCTTTTCCTCGACCGCCGGATGCCCGAGGTCCCCGGGGACGCTGTGCTCGAGGAGATCGAGGCCCGGGAGATCGACCCGCGGGTGGTGATGGTGACGGCCGTCGAGCCCGACACGGACATCATCGAGATGAGCTTCGACGAGTACCTGGTGAAGCCGGTCTCGACCGACCGACTCCTGGAGGTCGTCGAGCGGATGCTCGCCCGCCAGAAACAGGACGAGCAGCTCCAGCGGATGCTCGCCGTGGCCTCGAAGCTGGCGACCCTCGAGACGAAACTGGGCTACCAGCAACTCGAGAAGAGCCGGGAGTACCGGCGTCTCACCGAGGAGTTCGCCCGCCTTCGAAAGGGCGTCGACCTGCCAACCGACGAGGAGGACCCGTACCTCGAGGCTACCCTCGAGAAAGTCGAGGCGCTCGTCGGCGGCCGCTAACTCGACCCCCGATCGTCTGGCCCGACACGTTCGTGTGACCGAAACGTACTTTCGACGGGGCCGCCGATCGCCCGCAGAGGCGAATGGAGCTCCGGCAGGCGGGGTGGCGGATCGTCCAGGCGACGATCGTCGTCGTCGTGCTGGCCCTGATCGCGGGGCAGGCGCTTGGACAGCCGCTCCTATTCAGCTTCGTCACCACCGACAGCATGGCGGGGACGATCGATCCCGGCGATGGGTTCGTCGCCCTGCCGACCGAACTCGCTGGCGAGCTCGGCGAGGGCGACGTGGTGACCTTCGAGGCTGAGGAGATCCAGGGCGACCGCGACCTGGCCGCCGGTCCAGCGCGCCGAGATTGCCGCCGTCGCCTGGCAGCCCGGCGGCTCGGTCGTGACCATCCCCGGGCTCGGAACCGCGGTCACAGCCATACAGTCGGGACTGGAGACGCTGCAGTTCCGGCTCGCACAGCTGCTTGGAACCCGAGCACTCCTGGGAGTCGAGGGACTCGCGTACCTGCTGCTCGGACTCTCGATCCTGCTGTATCTCCTCGACGTGGCGCTCGCGGGCGACAGGGACCGAGACCGGACCCGGAGTCGGGACACCGGCACCAGCTCCCGTCGGCTCGTGGCCGGGCTCGCGCTGTTGATCGTCGCCGGCGCGACCGCGGCGATGGTCGGGCCCGCCGGGGCCGAGACCTTCGGGATCGTCAGCGCGGAGTTCGACAGCGACGCCCCCGACGTTGTCCGGCAGGGGACGACCGAGACGATCCCCTACCGGGTGACAAACGGCGGGCTCGTCCCGACGACGGTCTATCTCTCGCCGGCCAGCGACGGCGTCGCCGTCGACTCGGAGCGGCTCGGACTCGCGGGCCGATCGAGCGCGAACGTCTCGGTGAGCCTAACCGCGCCCCCGGAGACGGGCTTTTACCAGCTGTATCTCGAGCAACACCGTTACATCGAGGTGCTCCCCGTTCCGGTGATCGACGCGCTGTACCAGTATCACCCCTGGCTGCCGATCATCGCGATCGACGCCGCCCTGGGCGTCCCCTTCTACCTCCTTGGCGTGTGGGCGATCGGAACCGGCCGGCTTCGAGGGCGCGACAGCGACGGTCCCGGGTGGCTGGCTCGCCTGCGCACCCGACTCCGGCAGCTCGTCGGTTGATCGCACTGACATGACAGCGTATATGTACTCCGGCCGTGAATCACCCTGACGATGACAGCGAGGTCTGCCCGTGTCCGGGCGCTCGTCGAAGAGCACTTCGCCGCCGCGGTGCTCGTCGCGGTCGCACTGCTCTTTCTCGGGGGCTACCTGACCTACGCCACGCACGTCGCGCCGGGCGAGGAGACCGAACAACTCGAAGGGCCCGGCTGGACCTCAACGGGTGCGTTCACCCACCAGGCGGCGGTCACCGAGGACACAACGGTCTTCGAGCAGGGAGACGTGCTCCAGGATCGTACGTCGTATTTCACCCAGATCGCGCCCGTGCTCGGCGGGAGGTTCAGCTACGGCTACGAGCTCGATCCTGGGGCGGGAACGGCCGGGGAAGACGCTCACCGTCCCGTTCGCGGTGAACGTCACCGAGCTCCGGATGCGGATCAGCGATGTTCGCGAGGAGCTGGGGGCGAGTCCCGGCGAGACCGAGGTTCGTGTCGTCTCACAGCTATCGCTCACGGGCACGCGGATCGGCGAGCCGGTCGACCGAACCCGGACCTACGAGGTGGGTCTCGACCCCGGCGAGAGCGTCTATCGGGTCACCGCGGACGATCCCGTCACCGACTCGGCTTCGCGGACAGTAGAGCGGACGGTTACCGCGACCTACGGGCCCATCCGTTCAGTCGGCGCGCCACTGCTGTTGCTCGGCGGGCTCGTCGCGCTCTCCGGGCTGGCCGCCGGCGCTCGCCGGGGCGAGTTCGAGGTCTCGGCTGTGACCCGCGAGCGAATGGAGTATCAGGCGGTCGCCGGCGAGTTCGAGGAGTGGCTCACCCGCGGAGAGATCCCGGACGCGGCGATGGACCGTCCCAGAGTTCCAGTCGAGAGTCTCGAGGGACTGGTCGACGTGGCCATCGACAGCAATCGCCGGGTCATCGAGGACCGCGACCGGGGCTACTGTGTTGTCCTCGGCGACGATGTCACCTACGCCTACGAGATTCCGGCGGCGGTCGTCGATCCCTCCGAAGACCGGGCCGGGTCGCCGACCGACGACCCGCTCGACTCGGCGGACGCGCCGGCAGACGACGGCGAACCGTTGCTGGCGCGGCTCAAGGACGCAATCGGCGGTCGCGAGGAATCTGACGCGTCCGATCGGCAGAACGGCTCGGACGAGACGGCCCCCGAGACTGAAGAGGGCGGCGACTCCGAGCCCGCCCGCCCCCGGGGAATCGACGACGACCGCTCGGGCTGATCCCAGGGGCGATCACAGCTCAATGATCTCGTCGTCTTTTGCCGGCGGCAGCGCAATCTCCCCGTCGAGTGAGACCAGCCCCCGCCCGCTGATCGACGGGCGGCCGGACAGCTCCGTCTGGACGACCGCCGGCCGGTCAACCGCGTATCCGGACTCGACGACGATCACGTCGGCGTCGAACACGTCGTGACGGGCCAGGTGTGCGCCGCAGGCGGCGACCCCGACAGCACTCGCCGGCAGCTCTCGCCCGTCCGCCGAAAAGACACGCACGTGTGCGTCCCGATCCCGCCCGAGCGTGTCGAAGGTCACGGCACAGACCCGCGCGATCCCGAGCTCCTCGAGCAGGTCGGTCAGCTCGTCGGTCGGCCCGGCCTGCGAGAGATGCTCAAAGAAGTTCACGCCAACGGAGAGCGTCCCGCCCGCGGCCCCAACGGTCGCCGGCGGCAGATCCGCACCGATGTCTCTCAGCGCCGCCGGGTCGAGTCCAAGCGCCTCGGCGATCAGATCGGTCGACAGATCGGCCGGGTCGACCGGCTGTTCCGGCGCCGGCACGCCCACCTTGCCGTCGGCCCCGAGTTCGGCGGTGACATCGCCGTCGGCCGTCCGGACAACGTGTTCGCCCGGCTCGAGTCGGTCCCGGTGAGAAAGCCCGGCCACGGCGCCGACCGCAGCCGTCAGCTCGGCGTGATCGCGGGCGGCCGCGACCCGTATCTCCTCCGCTGCCGTGACCGCCGCGACGGCACCAAGCTCCCTGCGAACCCGCTGGGCCTGCCCGTCTGCGAGTGACTCCTCTGTGAGGACAGCCACTGGCGCGCCCGCGAGCGGCTCCTCGGCGAAGGCGTCGACCTGAACGATTCCGGTCGTCTCCATGTGTGGGGCTCGGTCGGCTCCCCTATACCTCTACGGGACGATCAGTCGGCCCGTCCCTCGACGGTCGACTCGACCGTACGCTCGACTCGCGCGTTCTCGAGCCGTTCGACGACCGGCGCACAGCCCGGGCCACCCGGCGCGAGGACTGCCTCGGCCGCCTCCGCCGCCTCGACGGCCTCGGCGACGGCCCGCTCGCTCACCGGCTCGAACGGCGGCGCGGTCACGACCTCGATGCCGAGCGCCTCGGCCAGTCGGGCGGCGACCCCGCCCTCCGGCGCTGGACCGACGCTCGGGGTCGCCCCTGCGGCCCACGCCGACCGGACGGCCGCCGCCGCCGGCTCGCCGCCGCCGGCGACGTGTACCCGTCGGTCGAGGTCCGGGCGCCCTTCGAGCGCGGACACCGAGGGCGCGCCCGTTGCCGAGTCCCGGGTAACCACGGTCTCGGCGTCGAACGCGGTCTCGACGGCGGGATCGTCGAGCACCGCCGCGGGTTTGCCACTGACCCGGATTCGACCCTCCGATAGCAGCGCGAGCCGGTCGCAGAACCGCGCCGCGAGATCGAGGTCGTGGATCGCCGCGACGGCAGCCTTCCCGTCGGCGACCGACTCTCCGACCAGTCCGAGCACGCGGAGCTGGTGATTGATGTCCAGACTGGCCGTCGGCTCGTCGAGCAACAGTGCCGGCGTCTCCTGGGCGAGCGCCCGGGCGAGCAGCACCCGCTGGCGCTCCCCGCCGCTCAGCCCGTCGACCGTTCGGTCCCGCAGGGTCGCCGTCTGGGTCCGTTCGAGCGCCCGCTCGACGGGATCTTCCTGGTCGCTCCAGTCGAGCCGCGAGCGGTGGGGGGTTCGTCCCATCTCGACGATCTGCTCGGCCCGGAAAGAAAACCCGACGTGGGTGTCCTGTGGCACCGTCGCCACCCGCCGGCTGACCGCCCGCGAGGACAGCCCCTCGATCGGATCGCCGTCGAGCCGGACCGTTCCCCGATCCGGCGCCTGGACGCCGTTTATCGCCTCCACGAGCGTGGTCTTGCCGGCACCGTTCGGCCCGACCAGGCCGAGAAACTCCCCGCGCTCGACTCGGAGGTCGAGACTGTCGAGCACGTCGACGCCGCCCAGTGTCACCGAGAGGGAGTCGACATCGATCACAGCTCGTGGACCTCCCGTCGGGCGAGCAACAGCAGGAAAAACGGCGCCCCGACCGCGGCGGTGACGATCCCGACCGGCACCTCCGCGGGCCCGACCCGCGCGGCGGTATCGGCAAGCACCAGGAAGGCCGCCCCGGCCAACGCGCTGGTCGGCAGGAGGATCCGGTGATCCGGGCCGACGACCAGCCGCATCATGTGCGGAACGATCAGCCCCACGAACCCGATCACGCCCGCCACCGCCACCGCGGCGGCGGTAATCACGCTCGCGGCCGCCAACAGCAGTCGCTTCGTCCGCTCGACGGCGATTCCCAGCGACGCCGCGTCGGTCTCGCCCAACAGCAACACGTTCAGGTCCCGAGCGTACGCGAGTAAGACGGCGAATAGGACGAGCGCGATCGGCGTCGTCACCGCGACATCGTCCCAGGACGCCCGCGTGAGATGGCCCATCAGCCACACCACCGCCTCGTTGAGCCCCTGATCGGCGTGCAAGAGCAGATACGAGATGACCGCTCCCAGGAACGTCTGGATCGCCACGCCCGCGAGCAACAGCGTCGCGACCGGCGTCCGGCCGTTCTCTGTCGCGATCGCGTAAACGGCCCCGGCGGCGACCAGCGCCCCGGCGAACGCGGCGGTCTGGAGACCGAACGGCACCGCCAGGGGAAAGGCGATCGTCGCGACCGCCCCGACCGCCGCCCCCGAGGAGACGCCGACGATCGACGGGTCGGCCATCGGATTCTTGAAAAACCCCTGCATGACCGTCCCGGCCGCGGCGAGGGCGAACCCGACGACGGCCCCCAGCGCGATCCGGGGCAGCCTGATCGCCCGAACGATCGTCTCGTGTCGGTCCGGGACCGCGAAGGAAAACGGGCGCGTCCAGCCGATCTCGACGGCCGGAATCGGCAGCGAGAGCGCCCCCACCGGCGCCGGATTCGCCCCGAACGCGACGCTCGTCGGGAGCGCGAGCCCGTTCAGGACCGCCTTCACGACCGCGACCGGCCCGATCGCCGCCGGCCCCAGGGTCGTGCTAAAGACCACGACCGCGGCCAACGCAACCAACAGGCCCGCCGACCAGACGGCCGTTCGTGCGACTATCCGCATCGAACACAAATCAATTTGGGTTAGTTAAATATTTATTGCATACGTCCACACGGGTGGTGTGTGAGACAAACGAGCCGAATCCTGCTCGTACTGATGGTACTGCTCGCGGCCGGCCCGGCGCTCGGCGGGGTGGCGGTCGCGAACGCTCCGGGACAGGCGTCGGCCCAGCTGGGCGATGAGGTGTCCTGTGAGTTCCCGGTCGAACTTGAGGACGCCGACGGCGAAACGGTCGTCGTCGAGGAGGAGCCCGAACGGGTGGTCGCGCTCCAGCCGAACGCGGCCCAGCACATGTGGTCAATCGGCGCCCAGGAGAAGGTCGTCGGAATGCCGGTCAACCAGTTCACGGCGTATCTCAACGGGTCCGAGAACCGGACGAACGTGCTCAACGATGAGGGCTTTTCGGATCCCGAGACTGTCGTCGATCTCGAGCCCGACCTGGTGCTCGCGCCCGACATCGTGCCCGATGAGACCGTCGAGACGCTCCGGGACGCGAACGTGACCGTCTACCGGTACCCGCTGATCAACAGCTTCGAGCAGATGTACGCGACCGTCGAGGATGTCGGCCTGCTCGTCGGCGAGTTCGAGGGCGCGGCCGAGACGACCGCCTCGGTCGCCGGCACGATCCAGGCCACCGAGGCGGCCGTCGAGGACGAGGAGTCCCCGCGGGTGTACTACGAGTTCTTCCAGTTCACCGCCTCGCCGGGCACGATCGACCACGAGGTCATCACCCGGGCCGGCGGCGAGAACATCGTCCAGGAGGGCGACTTCGACCGGGCATACGGCCAGCTCAGCGACGAGCTGCTCGTCGAGCGCGATCCCGAGTGGCTCGTCCTGCAGGAGGGCGCCCCGATCCCCGACTCCGAGGCGCTCCAGCAGACGACGGCAGTTCAGGAGGATCAGATCATCCGCATCGACTCGAACTTCATCAGCCAGCACGGCCCGCGGACGCTCGAGCCGCTCCGGACGATCGCGGAAGCGTTGCATCCCGAGGCAATCGAGTCGGCGACCGTCGGGCAGGCCGAGCCTGTCGAGCGGAGCCGGTGTGCGATCGCCGACGGCGGTCAGACCGACGACGGTCAGACCGGTGACGGAGAGTCTGACGACCAGACCGACACTACCGATGGAGAGACCGGCGACACGGCGACCGACGACGACGCCGACGGCGTCGGGTTCACCGCCGTGGGAGCGGTTGCGGCGCTTGCGGTCCTCGGACTGCTCGCTCGCCGGTTGCAATAACCTCCGGCTCTCCCGGCGACGATCGCACCGGACCGTATCCTCCGGGCGCTCGTCGGAGAAAGCGTTATTCAGCCGGGGGCGAAAGGTCGGCCATGAGTCGTACCCACGACCGGGGGACGGTCGAGGACTTCGGCCGGTGGCGGGAGTTCTCGGCGGGTATGTGGGCTGGCTATTACACAAGTTCACCGGGTGGGTCCTCGTCGGGTACCTGTTCGCCCACACCGCGGTGTTGAGCACGGCCGTCGGCGTCAATCCCGGCCAGGCCGCGGCGGGCGAGGACCTCTATACCGAGACACTGCGGGGACTCGAAGAACTGTTGATCGTTCGGTTCCTCGAGGTCGGGCTGCTGGCGGCCGCGGTCTTTCACATCCTGAACGGGATCCGGCTGCTGTTTGTCGATCTCGGCGTCGGTCTCGAGGTTCAAGATGAGAGCTTCTGCGCGGCGGTCGTGTTGACCGCGGCAGTGACGCTGGCGAGCGTTCCGACCTTCCTGGGGGGACAGCTCTGATGGCCCGTTCGTCGTTCGACGAGCGGCCGCTCACCGTAGTCACGGCCGTGCGGGCTCGCGTTTCCGTCGTCACTCGGTCGGCGGGGGGGGGTCCCATGTCCGCCCGTTCGTTCCGGCGGCTTTGACTGTTGTCCACCGGGCCGGTGGACATCCCTTCCCGCGGGGGCCTACGAGTCCGGTCAGGAGAGGTACTCCGCGACGTCGGCCTCCGTGATGATCCCGACGGTCTCGCCGCTTTCGACGACCAGCACGGCGTCGCTGTGATCGAGGTGTGCCTCGATCGCGTCGAGCAGGGCGTCGGGCTCGACGGTCGTGATCGCCTCGCCCATCACCTCGACGACCGCGAGCTCGCCGATGTCTTCCTCGGACCGGCGGCGGATGTCGCCCGTCCGGATCAGCCCCTGCGGGGTGCCGTCGCGCACGACTGGCACCTGCGAGTAGCCCTTCTCGTTCATCAGATCGACCGCCTCGCCGACGCTCGCGTCCGGCGGGACGCTCACCACCGGCGAGTGCATCAGGTCCGCGGCGTGCAACAGACCGCCTTCTGCGGCCTCCAACGCGTTGACGATCCCCCGTAGTGTCGAGAGGCGCGGATCGACGTCGCCGCCCTCGATCCGGGCGATCAGCGGCTGGGAGACGCCCGCCCGCTCTGCGAGTTCCGCCTGCGTCAGTCCGACCGTCGTCCGACGGTCGCGGAGATCCTCGGGCGTCGGCAGTTCCATACCACGGGATAACTTGGGGTAATATAAAAAGCTTACTCGGCGTCGTCGGTCGCGAGGGCGTCGACGACCGTCAGCGGGACGTCCCGGAGCGCGCCGCCGACGTCGCTTTTGGCCACGCGCCGGGCGTGTTCCTCGGTTTCGACGTTGAACACGTCCATCTCAAGGACTAGTCCGACCAGCGCGGTGTCTGCGGCCACGAACGCCGAGTCGAACGGCTCGCCGCAGGCTGGACACTCGGTGAACCCCACGTCGACCTCGACGTACTCCATGCCCTCCTCGTTGAGTCGCTTGCCGGCCTCGCTGACCGCCACGCCGATCGCGTCGTCGACGTTTTTTACATCACGAACCAGCCAGGCGGCCTCCAACACGACGGTAAAGTCCATACCAGCGCTTCGAGAGGCGGCCACTCAGATCTTGTGATTCCGCCCGCGGGCCCAGGAACAGGTAGCTTATATGCCGACAGATCTTACAAACGGCTAATGCAAGGGTTCACGCCTGACTCGCTGCCCGGCGAGCGCTCACGACGATTCGAGACCGATCCCCACGAGCCCCAGCTGGGGTCGCTCCCGACCGGCGACCGCGACGAGAGCGCGGTCAACGAGACCGGAACGACGACGATCGGCATCGCGACCACCGACGGCGTGGTGATCGCCACCGACAAGCGCGCCAGCCTCGGCGGCCGGTTCGTCTCGAACAAGAACGTCCAGAAGGTCGAACAGATCCACCCGACCGCGGCGCTGACCTTGGTCGGCAGTGTCGGCGGCGCACAGTCGTTCATCCGCACGCTCCGGGCTGAGGTGAACCTCTACGAGGCCCGTCGCGGCGAGAAGATGAGTATGCAGGCCCTGTCGACGCTCGCGGGTAACTTCGCCCGGGGGGGTCCTTTCCTCGCGATCCGGCCGATCCTCGGCGGCGTCGACGAGGCGGGCAGTCACGTCTACTCGATCGACCCGGCCGGCGGCGTGATGGAAGACGATTACACCGTCACCGGCTCGGGGATGACCGTCGCGTACGGTACTCTCGAGGACCGCTACGAGGAGGACATGTCCATGGAGGAGAGCCGCGAGGTCGCGGTGGCCGGCGTTACGGCCGCCGCCGAGCGCGACGCCGCTTCCGGCAACGGCATCTTCATCGCCGAAGTCACCGCCGATGACGTCGAGATTTCCGGTCACGACTTCGACGAGTTCGACGCATAGGGCGTCCGAGTCGGCTCTTTTGGCTTTTCGCCGCGATCGACGACGACGAGCCGCGAGACCGACAGGCTTGATTGGGCCGCTTACGAACCGTTCGCATGGAACTGTTCGGGACGGCGGGCATCCGGGGCCCGGTCACGGAAGTGACGCCCGCGCTCGCGGTGCGGGTCGGACAGGCGGTCGGCGACGGGGCCGAGATGGTCGTGATCGCCCGGGACGGTCGCGAGACCGGTCCGGCGCTCGCGGCGGCGGTCGAGTCGGGGGTAGCTAGCGCGGGCGCCACGCCGGTCCGGGCGGGTCAACTTCCCACGCCGGGGCTGGCCCACGCCTCGCGGGGCCGGCACGGGATCATGCTCACCGCCAGTCACAACCCGCCGGCCGACAACGGTATCAAGCTGTTCCGGGACGGCCGGGAGTTCGATCGCGAGGCCGAACGGACGATCGAGCGCGCGGTCGAGTCCCCGCCGACCGCTCCGTGGGACGCGTGGGGATCCGTCGAGTGCGTCGATCCGCTGTCCACATACCGGCGAGCGGTCGTCGAGTACGCCCGCGGGCACGGCGGCCCACTTGAGGGACTGTCGATCGCCGTCGACTGTGGTAACGGCGTCGCGAGCCTGGCGACCCCGCAGGTGCTCGTGACGCTGGGCGCCGAGGTCGACACGTTGAACGCGAACGTCGACGGGCACTTTCCGGGCCGGGAGAGCAAGCCGACCGCCGAGAGCCTGACCGACCTGCGTGCGTACGTCGCCGACGGGCCGGCCGCGCTTGGAATCGGCCACGACGGCGACGCCGACCGGATCGTCGTCACCGACGAGACAGGGGCGATCGTCCACGAGGACACCGTACTGGCGATCCTGGCCGAACACTACACCCGCCACAGCGAGGCGGCCGACCCGGTCGTGGTCACGACGCCAAACGCCTCTGGTCGGATCGACGAGCGGGTACGGGCCGGCGGCGGGCGCGTCGAGCGGGTCCGACTCGGCGCGCGACGCGCTACGGGAGCCGGTCGCTGAGCGGCCCTACCGCAAGGAGAGCGTCCCCTGTCCCGACGAGGCGAAATCGGCCGCGATGGCGGGACTAACCGAGCGGCTACCGGCGGCCTACGACGGCCCCGTTGACACCGATCACGGCGTCCGGATCGATCTTCCGAAGGGGTGGTTTCTGGTTCGGTCCAGCGGTACCGAGCCGTACGTCCGGCTGTACGCCGAACACCCCGATGTCGACGCGCTAGTCGAGGAGCTGCGGGGACACGTCGAGGCCGCAGTCGAGGCGGCGTAGTTTTGTACCCCGGCCGACTAACCATCGGCATGTCGGATCCGCCGCGAGTAGCTGCCCTCTGTGGGAGTCTCCGGGACGACAGCTACACGCGGGTCGCGCTCACCACGGCGCTCGCCGCCGCTGCCGACACCGGCGCGGCGACGACGCTGCTGGATCTCCGCGAGTACGACCTGCCGCGGTACGATCCAGACCGGCAGACGCCGCCGGCCGCGGACCGGCTCCGCGGGGAGCTGCGGGCCGCGGATAGTGTGCTCCTCGGAACTCCGATGTACCACGGTTCGTACGCGTCGCCGCTGAAAAACGCCCTCGATTACGCCGGGTTCGACGAGTTCGAGCACACGACCGTCGGGCTCACGGTCTGTCGGGCGGTCAACGCCTGGGTCATCCCCCACCAGGTCGCGATTCCCAACGCGCGATCCGCGTTCGACGACGCGGGCGAGGGGCTCGCGGACGAGGCCCTTGCGGAGCGGATCGCGGTGCTCGGCGAGCGAGCCGTCGAATACGCCAGCATCGAGCCCGACGCTCCCGCGTTCGCCAGCGAACAGAACGTCGGCGCCGACGGCTAATCCGGCTCTCCTCGGTCGCGGGGTCGAGTGGGTTTTTACCCCCGGCCGCGTCCGTCGGGTATGCTCACGATTGATCTTGAGAAGTTCGCGTTCGAACTCGATGAGGGCGCGATCAAACACGTCGGTGCCTCGAGCACGACAGCTTCTGCCTCGCTGTACGATGTGGCAAGCCTCGAGGTTCGGGAGTTCGGCGACGACCGGGTCAAGCTCGCCTTCGCCGACGAGGACGGCAACGATCTTGAGGTGGCACTGTTTCCCGACCAGCTCGACGGGCTCCTCGAACGGGCGAGCGACCGATAACCGGTCGAGGCGTTGACGCGGATCCGACAACCGTTTTAGGCCGGGCACGTTCGTATGAGTAAATGGGTTCGTGTATCATCTGCGGCACGTCTGTCGACGGCCGCGTCTGTGAGCTCCATGAAGAGGACGTCGGATTCGAGTTTCGCGGTACCGATCCCGACGAACTGACCTCCAAACGGTACTACCGCGGGACCGTCGACGGCTACGCCGAGTTCGGGGTGTTCATCGACATCGGCGACAGCGTCACCGGGCTGCTCCACCGAAGCGAGATCGACCAACGCCTCGAGAGTCTCCCCCACGAGCCGGGCGACGAGCTGTTCGTCAAGGTACAGAACGTCCAGTCGAACGGCAACGTCGACCTGGGCTGGTCGATCCGACAGGAACCGGCAGCGTTTCGCGGTATGCTGATCGACGACCCGGACGGCGAGGAGCGACTGCTTGAGGAGACCACCGAGGACGGCTCGGGCGCGGACGCAAGCGTCGGCAGCCCCACGACGGTCGCATCCACCGACGAACGGACCGACGACGCGGAACACGCCGAGACGGTGGACTCCTCCGACGGCGCCGAGGCTGAGGCGGTCGAGCCAGCGGTCGACCCCGAGACGGCCCGAATCGACCGCTTCGCGGAACACGAAGACGACCCAATTGAGTTCGACGCCCGCGTCGAGGACGTCCGCCAGACCAGCGGCCCGACGGTGTTCACCGTGAGCGACGAGACTGGCGAGATCGAGTGTGCGGCCTTCGACGGGGCCGGCGTCCGAGCCTACCCCGCCGTCGAGGCCGGCGATATCGTCCGGATCGTCGGCGTCCCCGAACGGCGCCGCGGCGACCTCCAGGTCGAGGTCGAGGCCCTCGACGCGCTCGGCGACGACGGGCGCGCGGCCTTCCTCGACCGCCTCGAGACGGCCCTGACCGACCGCGCCAGCCCCGACAGTGTCGAGCCGATCGCCGAGGATCCGGCGGTCGCGGACGCGACCGAGGCTCTCGAGGAGGTTGCGACGGAGCTCCGCCGGGCGGTCTTCGAGGGGCGCCCGATCGTGGTCAGACACGCCGCGACCGTCGACGGCTACGCGGCCAGCGTGGCCCTCGAGCGGGTGGTGCTCCCCCTGGTTCGGGCACACCACGACGACCCCGACGCGGAGTATCACTACTTCGACCGGCGGCCCGTCGAGGGGACCGTCTACGATATGGACGACGCCACCAGGGATGTGACCCGGATGTTGTCCGCCCATGATCGCCACGACGAGGCGATCCCCCTGTTCGTGTTCGTCGCCGCCGGCGGCACGGCGGAGTCGGCCGACGGGTTCGATCTGCTCGGGGTCTACGACGCGACGCGAGTGATCCTCGACGCGGGCGCGATCCCCGCGACGGTCGAGGACTGCTCCGAGCTGCTCGCGGGTCCGGCCGATACGACTACACCTCCCGGCGGTGAGCTTCTGGGCGGAGACGCCGGACGGGTACCGGTCCGCGGCCGCGGACGCAGGATACGAGGCAGAGGTCGTCGCGATGCTCAGGGAGGCGGTCGCGCTCGAGGCGTTCTACCAGTCCTACGAGGACAAACGCGAGCTGATCGCGGACCTGCTGTTCGCGGAGGAAGACCAGGACCCGGCCGCCCTCGCCGGCCACATCAGCGAACAGTTCCGGACCCGGATGCAGACGGCCGTCGAGACCGCCGAGGCGAATCTCGAACGACACGCAATCGGGGACGCAACGGCGTTGGTCCTCGACACCGAGGCCTACACCCACCGGTACGAGTTCCCCCCGGATCGGCTGCTCGTCGAGGAGTTGTTCCGGCGTCACCGCGACGAGGTCGAGGCGGTCGTCGGTTTCGGCCGTGACGAGGCCCGGATCCGGACCGACGCCGAGGTCGATCTCCGCGGGCTGTTCGAGGCGGCCGACCAGCAGGCTCCGGCGGCCGCGCTCGACGCTCGCGGCGCCCGGGACGGTCGGGTCGAGTTCCTGGCCGGCGAGCGCGAGGCGGCACGCGAAGCGCTGCTCGAGGCGACTGCCGAAACGCTCGCCTAACCCTCCGGGACGGAAGGCTCTATTACCCCGGCGATCGGTCGACGTGTATGGAGGTTCAACTGCTCGAGTCGACCAGCGACCCCGAGCGGCTGGTCTGTCAGGCGGCCCGCAACGATTACATGGAGGAGTTTGTTGCCGAGACGCCCTTCGAGAGGGCGATGGCCGAGATCGGGGGCGACTCGCTCGCCGAACAAAAGGAGACGCTGATTCATCACCTACTCGAGCACGGCCACTACGGGCCCTTCGAGCACCCACACGCGACCTTCGCGGTCAAGGGGATCAGCCGGTCGTGTCTCGCACAGATCACCCGCCACCGCCACGCAAGCTTCGACGTCCAGTCGATGCGATACGTTGCCTTCGACGACGTCGACCCCGACGATGTCCGCGACGGTGAGATGGTGGTGGTTCCTCCCTCGACGAGCGATCCTGACTGGGTCGGGCGCAACCAGCAGTCCGGCCCCGTCGACGAGACGACCGCACAGCGCCGCGAGCGGCTGTTCCGCGAGACCGTCGCCGACGCCGTCGCGGCCTATCAAGAGCTGCTCGAGCTCGGCATGCCTCCCGAGGACGCCCGGTTCGTGCTCCCGATCGGGACGAAGGTCAACATGGTGATGACGGTGAACGTCCGCATGCTGATGCACATCGCCGACATGCGCGCGGCCGGGGACGCACAGTGGGAGATCCGTCGGATGACCGAGCGGATCCTCGAGCTGGCCGCCGAGTGGTGCCCGATCACCTTCGAGTACTACGACTCCGAGATGAAGGGCCGAAAAAACCGGCTGGCACCGTGACGGCCGCCCCGATGAGACCGGCCCGGCCGTGCGTCGCCTGAGTCGCCCGAGCTCGCGGGGCGGTCCGTTTTCAACTGTGGTAGCGGCGCAGGAAGTTTTTTATTCGGGTGCCAACACGTTCACCTGATGGCAACGGACGACCCTTCGGGCGAGGAGGGGGAATTCACGCCCGACATGCCGGTCGTCGCAGGGGAGTACTCCTGGAGCCAGTTCCGCCGGGAGGAACACGACGGCGGCCCGTTCGACCGGAGCGAGTACCTCGGCTTCCAGCCTCGAGACGTGCCCCGGCGACTGGAGGCCGGAGCGAGCGCCGCGAGGACGCTCTCTCAGCCCTGGGAACGGTACCTCGATCTCTCGCGGGTACCGGTACGAAAGGGTGAGTACACCTGGGAACACTTCAAGTGGGAGTACTACTACGACGAGGACGGCGAACCGCCCCGTCAGGACGGCGACCGAATCCCCTTCGACCCAGAGGAGCACCTGGGGTTCGCGCCGGGCGAAACTGAGAGCCGGCTGTCGGGCGGGTCCTCGGCGGCGGCGAGGCTCTCCGAGATCGTCGACGAGCGGACCGTCGACGTCAACCCGGCGGTCGACGAGGACGAGTTCTTCTCGACCCGGGAGGGGATGACCACGATCGCGAACCGGTACGACCTCGAGAAGACCGTCCCGCTCAGCAAGAAGAGCCACTTCGAGGAGGAGGACCGGTACTGGGTCAACAAACCGTACGCGTACGTCATCATCTTTCACTCGCATAAGGAAAACGAGCGGAAATATTACGTCGTCGAGCCACACCTCACCCCGATCGGAGGCGAGCTCCGGGAGTTTCTCCTCCAGAAGCTCAAGACGACGATCAAGTACTCCGAAGACGACGTCATCGTCCGGGGCGACGAGAAGGACCGGGCCTCTGTCATCGAACAGGAGGCGACGGAGCTGCTCAACCGCTACCGGCTCTACAGCGGGGATCGACCGACCGCCGAGACAGAGACCAGCGACGGCCTGCTCGGGACGGTCAAGCAGCTGTTCGGCGACGACGAGGGACCAGACGCCGGCGCCCGGTCCCTCGAAGGGATCGACGTCCGCCCGGAGCCGGCGATAGTCGAGGAGGATCCCTCGACGCTGACCGCCTACCAGGTCGAGAAGCTGCTGTACTTTCTCAAGCGAGATTTCGTCGGGTACGCCCAGATCGACCCGATCAAACACGACATCACCGTCGAGGACGTCTCCTGTGACGGGTACGACAGCCGCGTGTTCGTCTATCACACCGACTACGAGCAGATCATCACGAACGTCGAGCACGGACGGGCGAAGCTCGACGACTTCGTGGTCAAGCTGGCCCAGCGCTCGGGCAAGGGAATCTCGAAGCGCCAGCCGCAGGTCGACGCGACGCTCCCGGACGGCTCGCGAGCCCAGCTGACGCTCGGCAACGAGGTCTCGGACCACGGGACCAACTACACGATCCGACAGTTCAAAGACGTCCCGTTCACGCCGGTGGATCTGATCAACTGGAACACGTTCAATCTCGACCAGATGTCGTTTCTGTGGCTGTGCATCGAGAACAACAAGTCACTCATTTTCGCCGGCGGCACCGCCTCCGGGAAGACGACGAGCCTGAACGCCGTCTCGCTGTTTATCCCATCTAGCGCGAAGATCGTCTCGATCGAGGACACCCGCGAAGTCGAGTTGCCCCAGCGCAACTGGATCGCAAGCGTCACTCGCCCGTCCTTTGGCGACCAGGACAAGGGCGATGTCGATGAGTTCGACCTGCTCGAGGCGGCGCTTCGCCAGCGGCCCGACTACATCGTGATGGGCGAGGTCCGCGGCGAGGAGGGGCGCGTGCTCTTTCAGGTCATGTCGACCGGTCACACCACCTACACCACCTT
>PXQL01000040.1 GCA_003021335.1 Halobacteriales archaeon QH_10_67_13 | reverse complement strand
CTTTTGAGCGCGTCTTGGACGTTCGTCCGGGTCTGTTTGGACTTGATGTTGCTGGCTTCCGAGTGTTCCTGAGTGACGTGGGCGACGACATCGCTGAGCTGGCGTTCCTCTGGGACGTAGATGGTGACCAGTTGGGTGCCGGAGCCGCGGTACTCCGAGAGTTCCTCGATGACCTTCCGGAACTCATAGGCCCGCTTGTCCTCGTGGCCCGGATCTGACTCGGTCTCGCTCATTACCAGGAATTCGGCCGACGGCTGTAAGTACCTGTTGAACGGACGGGTCGGCGACCGGCTCCGGGGCGATCACGAGGTCCAGAAGGCCTTCGTGAACAGCACGAGCACGGGAATGATCTCGATGCGGCCGATCCACATCAGCACGACCATCGTCGCCTTGCTCGTCGAGGCAAAGCCCTCGTAGGTGCCGTAGGGCCCGGCCGCGCCAAACGCAGGCCCGATGTTGAGAAACGTCGAGGCCGCCGCGCCCATCGCCTCGAACTCGGAGACTCCGGCACCGATCCGTGCCGCGTCGACGACAACGACGAGCGCGAGCACCACGAAAATAAGAATACTCAACAGGATGTACGCGTAGACATCTTTAATTGTCTCTTCTTCGACCGGCGTGTCGGCGACCCGGACCGGGCGGATCGCGGAGGGTCGCACGGCGGTGAACAGATTCCGCCGGAGGGACTTGACCACGACCAGCCAGCGCAGGGATTTGATCGAGCAGGTCGTCGACCCAGCCATCCCGCCGACGAACATCGCGAGAAAGAGCGCGAACTTGGCCCCGCCGGCCCACAGCTCGAAGTCCGTGCTCGCGTAGCCCGTCGTCGTCAGGATCGAGGTGGCGTTGAACGCGGCGTGCCGGACCGTCCCCTCGGGGCCGAAGCTCGTCTCGGCGGTGACCGCGAGCACGCCCGCCACGACCGCGGCCAGGCCCGCGAGCACGCCGAGATAGAGGTGAAACTCGTCGCTGCGCAGCAGGCGCATCGGATCGCCGGTGACCGCGTAATACAGCAGGATGAAACTCGTCGCGCCGAGGATCATGAACGGAACCATCGCCCACTGAGCGATCGGCTCGAAGGCCCCGGCGCTCAGGGGCTCGGGGGAGAATCCGGCGGTCGCGACCGAGGTCAGGGCGTGTGCGACCGCGTTGTACAGGTCCATCCGCGGGGCTAGCCCGGAGAGCCCGAGCGCCCAGAACACCCCGGCCGCGAGCGCGGTGAGCCCGACGTACAGCCCCCAGATCAGGCGGGCGGTCTGTGAGATTCGGGGCGTGAGCTTGTCGACCCGGTCGATCTGCTGTTCCGACTGCATCAGCTGGGCGCCGCCGACCTCGAGCGAGGACAGCACGGCCGTCGCGAGGATGAGAATCCCCAGCCCGCCGAGCCACTGAATGAGCTGGCGCCACATCATGATCGACCGGGAGTGCACCGAGAAATCGCGGAGGACGGTCGCGCCGGTGGTGGTGAGCCCGCTCATCGACTCGAAGAGGGCGTTCAACGGCGACCCGATCGTCCCGGCGCCGGCGACGACGAACGGAACAGCGCCGACGACGGCGATCAGCAGCCAGATCAGCGAGATCGCCAGAAACGCCTCTCGGGGGCCGAGCTTGGGGTCGGGGTCGCCGAGTCTCCGAAAGCCACCGCCGAGGGCGACCGTGGCCGCGATCGCGACGGCGAAGGGGAGAAGCGACTCGCCGTAGTACACCGCAAGCGCAAGCGGCACGGCAAGGGGCCCGACGAGATACAGGAGGACCCGGCCGACGAGATCGAGGCTCGCCCGCCAGTCGACCCGGATCGTGCGCCTGGCCATCTCAGGTCCGTTCGATGAACCCCTCGACGGAGTCGGTGTCCGCAAGCACGACGATCCGATCACCGGCCTCAAGCGTTGTCTCGCCGCGCGGTTCGACGTATGCCCGGTCGCGGGTGATCGCCCCAACCACGAAGCTCCCGGGAATCGCCCGGTCGAGCCCGGCGATGGTCCGGCCAGCAAGCGGGCTGTCGGCCTCGAGTTCGAGCTCAAGCACCTCGGCCTGGTGGCCCTCGAGAACGGTGAGGTTCTCGGCCGCGCTCTCGAAGCTAAACCGGAGGATCTCCTCGGCGGTCGTCTGGCGGGGGTTCACCGTCACGTCGACCCCGATGGCCTCGAACAGCGGGACATACTCGGCGTTGTCGACAAGCGCGATGATCTGCCGACAGCCAAGCCGCTTTGCGAGCAGCGCCGTCAGCAGGTTCTGCTCGTCGGTGCCAAGCGTCGTGACGAGGACATCGGCCTCGTCGATCCGCTCGCGGTCGAGAAACTCCGCGTCGGTCGCGTCGTTTTCCATCACGAGCGTGTCGGGCAGCCGTTCGGCGAGCTCGCGGGCGCGGTCGGGATCGGATTCCACGAGCCGGGGGGTAAACCGCCGCTTGCCCAGCAGTCGGGCGGTGTGGTATCCGATCTCGCTGCCGCCGACCACGACGATGTCGTCGGCCTCGTCAGGGGTCTTCTCGGGAGCGGCGTCGGCCGCGAACAGCTGGACGCTCCGTGGCGTCCCGATCACGACGACCCGGTCTTCGGGTTCGAACCGCGTGTCGCCACCGGGCAACACGGCGTCGCCGTCCCGGAGCAGGCCCGCGAAGGTCAGCGAGTCGAACCGGTCGGCCTCGGCGATGGTCTGGCCGACGATCGGGCTCGCCTCGTTGATCTCGAACTCGGCCATGTAGACTAGCCCGCCGGCGTAGGGCTTTACATTGACCGCGGCCGGCAGGCCGACGACCCGGACGATCGTCTCGGCGGCCAGAAGCGTCGAGCAGACGACGTAATCGACGCCGAAAGCGTCGTTGGTCCGCTCCCAGGTCCGGAGGTAATCGACGTTTTTCGTCCGCGCGATCGTGAACGGGTCACAGATCGTCCTCGCGGCGCCGCAGGCGACGAGGTTCGTCCGGTCCTCGTCGGTGCAGGCGATAAACCGGTCGGCGTCCTCGACGCCAGCTCTCTCCAACACCGGCAGTGAGGCGCCGTCGCCCGCGACCGTGAGCACGTCGTACTCGTACTGGAGCTCGTCGACGCGGCTCTCGTCGGTGTCGATGACCACCACGTCGTGGTCGCCGGCCAGATCGCCTGCGATCGCCGTCCCGACCTGACCCGCGCCGACGATGATAACACGCATACCGGCCCCACTCGTTCAGTCCCTATAGTGGTTGCCACATTCGGGCGACGAGAACGATCCGCGGGATCGAGCAGTCCCCATCATGAATTGACTCGCGCTATATAAAAGCGCGTGCAGACATGTAAGATCGGACGTGGATCGCAACGCATTACCGGGCGGTGCTACTCGGAAGAAATATGACCGACAGGCGGGCGCTGTTCGGCGGAATCGGACTCGCCATCGGGGGCTTACCGCTAATTCTCTTTTATGGGGCGGCGCCGATCGGGTACGCCGGACTGGCCGTCTCGGTGCTGGGGCTGGTCGTGGCCTACGAGGCCAGAAAGTACTGAGGAAACCGTTTCCTGTCTCGAACTGTGAGTCATAGCGTGGACGAGAAGCTCACCCAACAGCTTCTTGAGGGAAGCACCTACGAGCAGGCGACGGTCAACGTCGGGCGGACGTTCCCGATCGGGATCGACGAGAAGATCCTCACCGCGGGGATCGCACTCGCGCTCGCGGTGCCGTTCGCGCCGCTCGTGTACTACCGACGGGAGCTAATCGCGGATCTCGAGGAGACCGAATCGACGACGGCGGCACTGAGCGTCGACATCGGGACGCTCGCCTTTGCCGGGATCGTGTCGGTGTTCGGGACCGGACTGCTCTTCGCGTACCTGCGGCGGCGGATCCGGAGAGCCGATCTCGACCCCGAGCGGGCCCGTCGGGTCGTCCGGATCGAGGATCTGCTGATGTGGGTGTTGCTGCAGGGGACGGCGTTCGTCCTCATCGCGGTGGCGGTCGCCACCGCGGGCGTTCTCGCCCCCGAGACCGTCGCCGATCTGTACCAGCAGGACGTGCAGCTGTACCAGCGCACCGGACTGGCCCTCGTCGACGCCCGGCTGCTCTCCGGGGTAGGGAGCGTGCTCTCGGCGATCATGTTGGTCGTGTGGAACGTACCCGACCGGGTAACGTGATCAGGGCGCCCCCGGGTCGTGTTCGACGACGGAAACGAACGGGGGACATCGTGCCATGTGAACGATATGCAGTGACTGACTAGTATGGACGGCGTTTCTTTATATGTGGGGCCGTTAATCTAAATTGTAGTATGGCACCAAACGTACTCGAAGCAGCACTGCTTCAACTCGACTCGAGCGAAGTCACGCAAACAGACATGTTCGAGCACGTGCTCGGGGATGCGCTCCTGGGCAGCTCGATCTATGTCAACATCGGGGTGGCGGGAATTACCCTGCTGTTCTTCGCGTTCCTCGCGCGGAACGTGAAGGACCCGCGGTCCCAGCTGATCATCGTGTCGGCACTGTTCGTCTCGGCGGTCTCGATCGTGAGCTACACAGGACTCGCGTCCGGGCTCACGATCGGCATCCTCGAGATGCCCGACGGACACGCGCTGGCGGGCGAAACGACGACCGTCCAGGGTGGTCCCCTTGAGGGGCAGGAAGTCTCGGGCACTATCAGCCTGTGGGGCCGCTACCTGACCTGGGCGTTTTCGACGCCGTTTATTCTGCTGGCGCTCGGCCTGCTCGCGGGCTCTAACGTCACGAAGATCTTCACCGCCGTCATCTTCGACGTCGGTATCATGATCACCGGCCTGGGCGCCGCGCTGACCACGTCCAACCACCTGATGCGGTGGTTCTGGTACTTCATCAGCTGCACGTTCCTCGCCGTGGTGTTCTACATCCTCATCGTCGAGTGGCCCGAGGACGCGAAGGCCGCCGGCACCACGGAGATCTTCAACCTGGTCCGGAACCTGACGGTCGTGCTCTGGTTCGGCTACACTGTCTTCTGGGCCGTCGGCAACGAGGGCGCCGCGCTCATCGATGACGGCGGTCTGACCTCGTGGGGTTACAGTGCCTTTGACCTGGTCGCGAAGTACGCCTTCTCCTTCCTGGTCATTAACTGGACCCGGAAGAACGTCGACACCATCAGCGGCGGTGCCGACTACGGCGCGACCAGCGACGCCATTCCGGCCGACGACTGACTGAACCGTTCGCTGACCGACCGTCGCGGCTTTTCTTTTTATTACCGTGCAGCCGGAGGCTCGGCGCGACCGCTGAGAAAGCGTTATCACGGGGCGCGACGAACCATCGATAATGTTCGAGATACGGACCGACGATCCAGCGCGACTGAAACGGATCGCCTACGCCGGCGGCGGCGCCGTGATTCTCGGGCTCGTAATCTTGCTGTACAACGTCTTCGGCCCGCTGGTCACCGCCGCGAGCTACAGCGCCGATAACGTCGTGTTCGGGCTGTTCGGGGTGATCGTCGTGTTGCTCGCGACCCACCCGACGAACCAAGCCGCACAGAAGCTCGACGACTCCTGATCGCCGCGAGTAGCCGCGTTTTTGTACGCTCCGGAGCGAACCACGCGTATGTTCGAGGAGATCACGCCGTTCAAGGCCTTTCTTGGATTCCTCGCTGTGTTCGGGGTCGTCGCCGCCGGCGCCGGGTTCTACGGGACCTTTCTCATCGTGAGCGGCGGGTTCGACGACCCGACCGACCCGCAGGTGGAGTTACTGGGCGAGTTCGCCTGTACGGACGGCGAGCTCGACGATCTCGAGACGCCGTACGCGCGGGGATCGACGGTCCGGTTCGCCTCTCCACGGACGGTCATCGAGAACGCGAGCGTCTCGAGAACGGCCGACGGGTTCGAACTGCCCTGCAGTCCGACCGCACCGAGATACCAGTCGCGGTGAACGAGAGCGGGCGGACCGTGGGCCTCCGGACCGACGCCGGGCTGCCGGTCCGGCTCTGGATCGACGCCAGCGTCGACCAGCGGACGGTCTGGACCGATCTACGGATCTGCCCCGGAGGGGCCTGAGCCGGGAAGAGCCTGAACGTTTGGGGGCCAGTCCCCGAGAATCATTAAAAACGATTCTGGTACCGGCGATGAACGAACAGAATGATATAAGTTGCGTCCGGTTCTCACCTCAAATTGGTATGCAACGAATCCAAGACGGTCGGCGAGACATCATGATCCACGACGACGCGAGCCTCGAGGATCTGCCGGTAAACGGACTGCCCGAGTTGCCGCCGGTCGCAGATCCCGGATCGTTCATTCCCGTAAACATGGACGAGCCGCGCCTGTACCCGGGCGACGTGATCGTCGGGGTCACGGACGGCCGAATCACCTTCGCTGAGCTGATCTTCGACAAGACCGACGACGCGGTTGTCGTCGTCCCGCTCGATACCGGCACTCACACCATCATGAAAGGCGAGCACTTCAGCCGGCGGTTCTTCCGGGCCGACGAGGTGCACATCTACGACGATGTCGACACCAAGACGCCCCAGTGGGACGTCGAGTTCGACGAATCGGAGCTGGTCCGCCCCGAGCCCAGCCGAGCGCGGTAGGGACCAACGCGACGCGCCAATCGACTTCTTTTTACCTCCGAGCGACGCTGACGACAGCTACGTCAGCGGTCGCGTCGGGGCCGGGACGGGTCGACGCCGGGCAGCTCGAGAGGGCGCCCGGCCCGTCTCCGCGTCGACGACGAGCAGATCGTAGTCCTCACTGGCCTTGATCAGCGCCGCTGCGTCCGCGGGACTGGACGCGCCACCCCGGAAGGCTCGGACGGCGCGGCACTCCTGGAAGCGAGTTCGTTGATTCGCGAAGCCACGCTCCGGGGACGATCGATCAGCCGAACAGTCCGCCGAACAGCCCGCTGGACTCGGTCTCGACGCTGTCGAAGGACTCGAGGATGTTGTTGAGCTCGGTGAACAACTGGCTGAAGTTCCGTCGGGACTCCTGGTCGATCTCCTCGGCGAGGGCCAGGCGCTCGTTTTGCAGGTACAACGCGGGCTCGGTGCGGTCGAACCCGCCGTCGTTGATCTCGTTGCGCTCGAAGTACGTCCGGAGCCGCTCGACGATCGGCGCGTCCGGGTCTGTCTCGGAGAGATCCTCAACGGAGAGCCGGCTCGGAACGCCGGTCGCCCGGTCGAGTTCGGTCGCGTACGTGCGGCTGACGAGCTGCAAGTAGAAGGGCTCGGCGAGCAGATCCTCGATCGTGCTCCGGCCCCGCGAGGAGCTGTACTCGGAGACTGTCACCGTCGGAACCGATTCACCCTCGTTTTGAGATCCGCGGCCGGCGGGACTGTCGGTCTCGTCGACGAGCAGTGCCGCCGCGTCGAGGGTCTCCTCGCCGAACAGCGAGACGAAGCTGTTGATATTGTCGGCGTTTTTGACTGGGACGACCGTCCAGCGGTTGTCGAGGCCGGGATCGCCGGCGTCTCGGAGGATCTTCGAGAGCACGTACAGGTAGACGTGATCGGCCTTACGCTCGACGAGCAACACCTGCGGGCGAACCAACAGCGTGTCCATCAGGTCCAGCTCGAAGACGTTCCGGAGCGGGAACCGCGTGTACTCGTCGGCCAGAGAGACCTTCGAGAAGACGTTCGACTCCCCAACCGGGTCCGGGTTGACCATCTGGACCCGGTGGAGCGTCTCGGGATCGATCATGAACGGCGAGTGCGTCGAGTAAATGAGCGGGTGCCGGGAGGCGAGCTCCGATTTCAGAAACTCGAGGAACTCCTGTTTGGCCCTGGCGTGGAGGTTCAGTCCCGGCTCGTCGAGCATCAGCACGATCTCCTCGTCGCGGTCGCGTAGCTCCGCGAGCTGGCAGAAGGTAGAGAAGAACCGCCGGAAGCCGTGTGATCGCTTCCCGAACTCGATCGTGATATCGTGCTCGCGGTCCTCGACACGGAGGTCGAGCACGCGGCGGTCATCCTCGCCGACGGTCGCCGGCTGGACGCGGATCCGCAGGTCGCCGCTCTGGGACCAGTACTGCATCGCCTCGCCGCTGACCGACGTGGACCCGGCCTCGAGTTCGGCCGTCTTCTCGCGCCAGTCTTCGACCTCGCGGAACTCGTCGGGGTCGATGCCGGCGACCGACAGCAGGGACAGAAACCCCCGGTCGCCAGGCGAGACGGCGCCGCTCTCGTGATCCTCGAGCAGCTGGTCGAGCTCGACGGTCCCGTCCATGACCGAGTACTCGCCGACGTACCGGAACGCCGGCAGCCGGTCTGTGAGCAGATTGTCGCCGACCTCGGCTGCGAGCGTCTCCTCGGTCGTCCTGCCGGCCTCAGTCTCGAGTTCGCTCGCTGCCTCCTGTCTCAGGGCCGAAAGCGAGTCCGCCTCCTGCAGCTCCGCGCGAACGTCCGGGGAGAACTCGTGTTCGTTGAGGAGATAGTCGATGGCCGATCGACCATCGATATCGATCTCCCAGGACAGCTCGTTTTGGTAGTCCTTGTGGACGGTGACGACGGGATCGGCGATCAGACCGGGGGCGTACGCCTCGGCGACGGCGTCGCGGTCGGCCTTTTCGAGCCGGAGGCGGGCGCTTGCGACCACGTCGGGATCGTCGTCGTGGCGCTCGGTGTACTCGGGCCACTCGCCGCGCGGGTAGTCCTCGTAGGGGGTGTACTCGTCGGTGCGGTAGGAGGGGTTGATCTTCTCGACGGCGCGCATAAAGGCCGTCTTGCCGGACTCGTTTTTGCCGACGAAGCAGGTCAGCTCGTCGACCGAGACCCAGCCGGAGTCGTCGATACAGCGGTAGTGCCGGACGCGCAGTGATTCAAGCTTCATCACATTGCTGTTATCCCAAAGCAAATAAAAAGCTGATCGTCCGCCGAAGGCACGGTTCACAACGGTTAACAGGATGGTGACCGTACGTAACCGATTGTGGCAACGGAACGGACGCTGGTGGTCGACGGGTCGGCGACGACCGAGGAGACCATCACGACGCTCGAAGAGGAGGGGTGGGGACCGACCGCCGCGGAATCGGTCTCGGAGGCCGCGGCCCAGCTCCGGAGCCTGCGGTTCGACGCCGTCGTCACCGAACACCGGCTCCCGGACGGCGACGCCTTCGACGTGCTCGAGCGGATCCGGGCGGTCGACGAGACCGTGCCGGTCATCGTGTACACCGCCCACGGCGATGAGCGCGTCGCCGGACGGGCGGTAGCGACCGACATCGCGGCTTACGTTACCAAATCCGAGGGACCGGATCGGCTGTGTGGACTCCTGGAGGAGGTGACGGTAACAGAACACGCCACCGGGATCGCCAGCGTTCCGGAGCCGTCCGCCGGGGCCTTGATCCGGGCGATAGAGGAGGCGCCGGTCGGCGTGACCGTCGTCGATCCGACCCAACCCGACACACCGGTCGTGTACGCGAACCCCGCCTACCGAGAGCTGACCGGCTACGACGAGCGGTTCGTCCTCGGGCGGGGACAGGACTACCTACACGGGCCCGACACCGCCGAGAGCGCGGTCGCAGAGCTCGAACGGGCCCGGGAGGGGCCGGTCGCGGTCGAGGGGCTGAACTACCGGGAAGACGGCGAGCCGTTCTGGAACCGCATCGAAGCGGGCCCGATTCGGGACGACGGCGAGACCGCGTTCGTCGTCCAAACCCACGCGGACGTAACCGAGCGGCGCGAGCGGGAGTCGCGGGCCCAACAGCGGGTCGCCGCGTTACGCGACGAACGCGAGTCACTCGAGCGGGTGCTCGGACGGACCAGCGAACTCGTAAGCGACGTGGCGGAGATCCTCGCGCGGACGACACACAGAGACGAGATCGAGCGACAAGTCTGTGAGGCGATCGTCGACAGGGACGGGTTCACACACGCCGTCTTCGGAGAGTTTCCCTCGATCGAGAACACCGTCACGGTCCGGGCCTCGGCGGGGACCGGCGGGATCGTCGAGGCCCGGGAGACCGATCTGACTGGGACGCTGTTCGCGCGGGCCCGAAGGCAGGGCACCGTCGAGGTATCCTCTGCGGCCGACCAGCTGCCCCCGCGGCTCGCCCCCGATCGGTTCGGGGCGGCCTCCGTCGCGGTAGTGCCGCTCACCTACGGCAGAACCACCTACGGTCTAATCGCGATCTACACCGAGGGCCCGGAGTCGCTTGACCGCCGGGAGACGCTCGTACTTCAGGCGGTCGGACGGCTGATCGCGAGCGGACTCAACGCTGCGGAGGCAAAGCAGGTGTTGCAGGCCGAGCGCGTTACCGAGGTGGGCGTCGACATCGCGGATTCGGGGTTCCCGACCGTCGAGCTGGCCGACCGAACCGGGGGACCGGTCGAGTACGAGGCCACGACTCGAAACGAGGATGGCTCGCTGCGGCTGTTTCTAACGCTCGCGGTACCGAGCGAGGCGGCACGGGCCGCGATCGACCGGGCCGACAGCGTCACCGACGGGGTCGTACTCGCGAGCCAGAACGGCTCGACGGCCGTGTCGGTCGAGCCGGCGGCGGCCGGCGCGCTCAACGAGCTGGCCGAGTACGGCGCCACGATCCGGACCCTCTCGACGAACGGGCCCGACGAGCCCGCGCGGCTGGTCGTCGACGCGCCGCCGGAGGGTGACGTGCGGGCGCTGGTATCGGTTCTTGAAGAGCACTACGCCGGGATCGATCTCGTCCGCCAGCAGGACCGCGAGCGTGAGCCCCGCCCGCCCGCCGAGCTGACGAGCGCGATCGACGCCGCGCTAACCGAACGGCAGTACACCGCCCTCGAGACGGCCTACCGGAGCGATTACTTCGAGACGCCACGCCCGGTCTCGGGGAAGGAGCTCGCACAGACGATGGACATCGCCCGCCAGACCTACCACCAGCACCTCCGGACGGCCCAGCAGAAGGTCCTCGAGACGCTGTTCGAGCAATGAGCGCGCCGACGATCGCCATCCCGGGGGCCCAGGCCCGCGAGACCGCCCGCTCGTGGGCGATCCGGTCGGGCTGGCTCGCTTTGGGGGGGACGGCGATCCTGGCGGGGCTCGTGGGGGCGATCGCGCGGTGGCGGGACGAACGGCCCGACCGTCGGTGGTTCGGCGTCGTCGCCGGTATCTACCTCGTCGTCGGCGGGCTGTATGCGGTCGCGTGGTTCCTGGCGCCGGTCGTGGCCTTCGTGGCGTTTATTCTGATGACCTGGTATCACTGGGGCGAGGGGGAGCTGTACCCGCTGCGGGATTTCGTCGGGGTCGATTACCTCGACCGGCGGGACACGCAGGCGTTGACGATCCTCGTTCGGGGCGGCGCACCGATGCTCGTTCCGCTGGTGGCGTTTCCTGAGGAGTACGCCTTCGTCGCGGAGACGTTGGTCGGGCTGTTCGACGAGGGCGCGGCGGCAGCGCTCGAGCCGGCGTTCAGCCTCGAGGCACGGCTCGCGGTCGGGGCCGTCTACGTCGCGAGTGCCCTCGGCGCGCTCGGGGTGGGCTACCGCCGGACCGACGCGATCGAGGCCTGGCAGGTCGACGCCACCGAGATCGCCGTCCTGACCGGCTTCTTCTTGATCGTGCCGCCGATCCTCGCGATCGGGATCTACTTTTGTTTCTGGCACTCGCTGCGCCACGTCGCCCGGACGGTCCTGCTGCACGATCGCTCGGCGAGCGCGGTCGGGCGCGGGGAGATCCTCGGGCCGGCCCGACGGTTCGCCCGCGACGCCGCCCCCCTGACCGTCGCCTCGATTGCGCTGCTGGGCGGGCTGTACGCCGCGGTGCCGACCAGTCCGACCGGCGTGCCCGATATCGTCGGGCTGTATCTCGTGTTGATCGCGGTGTTGACCCTGCCACACGTCGTCGTCGTCACCTGGCTCGACCGCGAGCAGGGGCTGCTGTGACGGGTCGGTACGCTTAATATCCGACCCGGCCACGCCCACACGTGGCCGCAGACCCCCGGGCCGAATTCTGGTCGATCTACCGACAGGCACTGCCGGTACTCGGCGTCGCGCTGTGTGGGGGGCTGTTCGCGGGAGTAGTGCTCGAGTCGCTGGTCGCGGCGGTCGCGGACGTGCCGGGGCTGCTCGTGATGGTGCCGATCTTCCTGGCGACCCGCGGAAACGTCTACGGCGCTCTCGGCGGACGGATCGCGAGCGGACTCCACCAGGGGCTGATCGATCCGACGTTCACGCACGACGACCGGCTGGTGAACGCGGTCGTCGCCTCCATCGTCAACGGGATCGGGATCTCGGTCGTCATCGCCGTGCTCACATGGGGCGTGCTCGCGGTCCTCGGCTGGGAGGCGGCCGCGCTCGCGCAGCTAATCGCGATCATGCTCGTGGCCGGCGCGTTGACCGCGGTCGTGCTGGTCGTCGGGCTGTTGGCGGTGATGTTCGTGGGGTTCGAGCGGGGCTATGACCCCGACAACCTCGTCGGACCGATCGGGTGTTTTGATGGCTCACCGAGAGACACTCGGAGGCTGGCGGTGGCAGTCGATCGTCGGGACGATGTTCCCGCTGTTGGTCGTCCTCTCGGCGGTCGTGCTCGTGGCCGGGATCGCCCTCGAGGACGCGCGGGCGTTTCTGACGGAGTATGGGGTCCTCGCGGTGATGGTTCCGACGATGATCGGCACCGGGGGGAACCTCGGCGCGATCCTTGCCTCGCGGCTCACCACCCGATTTCACCTCGGCACCACCGCGCTCGATCCCCGGGATCGGGTGCTCTGGGCAAACGTCGCCGCGGTGTTTGCCCTCGCCGGGACGGTGTTTACCGCCCTCGCGGTCGGCGTCTGGGGAATGGGACGGTTCGTCGGATCCGGGCTCGGGCTCGGAACCGTGCTCGTGATCGCGCTGACAAGCGGTACGGCGATCGCGGTCATCGCGGTGGCGTTCAGCCTGGGGACCGCCTACGTCTCCTACCGGCTGGGAATCGACCCCGACGACACGACGATCCCGATCGTGACGAACGTCGTCGACGTGTTCGGGATGGTGATCTTTCTCGGCGTCGCGCGGTGGGTGCTCGCTTAATCGGCCACCAGTTCGTCGGTGGCGGCCCACGTTCCGCGGACGATCAGAACGTCCTCGGCCGCGATCGTCGTCGACTCATTGGGGTAGAATAGCCACTCGTCGTCCCGCCGGATCGCGATCGCGGACACGCCCGGGTACGCGTCGTACACCTCCGCGAGGGTCGCGCCCGCCAGCCGGTGTCTCTCCCCGACCGTAACGCGCCTGACCGCGAGGTCGCTTTCGCGAACCGACTCGGCGATCACCGGGTGCGTGTCGATGTCCCGGAGGATCCCCTCGGAGATCTCGAGTGCCGCGTCGCTGATCTGTTCGGTGCCGTTCGCGATCCCGAGCAGGCCGGCCAGAGAGGCCGGATCATCGAGTTGTCCGGCGGCACGGAGCGTCCAGGTTTCGAGCCGGCTCTGCAGGGCGTCGGTCTCGACCTCAAGCGAGCGGACCTCCCGGGCCAGCGCTTCGTCGTCGAACAGGACGCTCGCGTACGCGAGATCGACCGCGAGCTCGCTGACGTCTTTCATCAGGACGATCGAGGTGACCGCCCGGTCGAGGTCGGCGATGTCTCTCTCGCCGGCGTCGGGGTCGAACCCGGTGTCGGGGTCTGCCGGGTCCCGCTCGTGTGGCTCGCCGGTGACGGTTTCGTAGACGCCGGTGATCGACTCGTCGTCCCCGCGGAGCAGCAACACCGCGCCGGGATCGAGGCGTGTCTCCGCGTCGGGATCGATCGTCCAGCCGTCCGCCGTCCGGACGGCGATGACTCGAACGCCGGTCTCGGTTTCTAAGTCGATCGCCCCCAACCGTCGGTCGGCGTACGGCGAGGCGGCGACGAGCTCCGCGCGGGCGAGCACCTCGACGGCGTCCGGAAGCCGAGCCCGGATCGCCGCGGGCAGGGCGGTCTCGTCGAGCACGACGGCGGCGATGTCGCCGGCGGCTTCGCTGATCTTCTCGGTCGCCCCGACGATTCCCAGGACGGGCGCGAGCTGTCCCGCGTCGGTCGGGTTCCGGGCGGACATGAGGAGGTTCATCCGAGCTTGGAGCTGGAGTCGGTCCATCCGGGACTCCAGGGCGAGCACCTCCTCGGCGAGGTCGGGACTGTCGTGCAACAGCGCCGAGTACGCCAGATCGACGAGCAGCTCGGAGGTGTCTTTCATCGCGCTCAGAAGCTCCGTCACTCCGACCGGCCGGTACTCGACCGACTGCTGGTCGTCGCCGCCGGTGGGAGCCATACGGGAGGTTCTCGCGACCGCCGTTTTACTCTGTCGGCCGCACAGTCTCGGGCGGACACTCCGGGGAGTCGGGGGCGGGCGTCACCGAGGATCGTGGGTCGTCCCCTCGGACTCCTCGGCCCGCAGTCGTCGGATCGCCGCGCGGGCGGTCCCGGCGTCGTATCCGAAGTACACCTCGTCGGCGTAGGTCTCGGCCACCTCCGCGGCGTGTACCAGGTTCTCGAGCTCGACCTCGACGGCGTACAGCTCGACCGACACCGGCGTCGACAGCCGGTCGAGGAATCCGCGAGCCAGCGCCTCGAGCCAGTAGGTCGTCTCGTAGGCCGTGTCGTAGAGGGGCACGACGAACCGGTCGACGTACGCTTCGAGTGCCGCGAGGTCGAGCCCGCTGCGCTCGTAGAGGTGTCCGGGCATCGGATCCGGGTACAGCGTCAGCGACAGCTCGTCGGGGACACGCTCGCGCGCGCTGGCGACGAAGGCGGTGATCACCGACGCGCGCCAACGCTTGCGGTCCTCGAACTCGCTGTCTGCGAACCGGTGCTGGCAGCGCTCGCAGTGACAGTACTCCGGCCGGGGAAAGCCAACGTCGTCGAGCCGAACGTCGCCGTTGACCGCGGCCGCGTCCCCGAGCAACTCGAGCAGCCCTTCGCGGTAGCTGTCGTGGGTCGGACAGACGTACCCCCAGTCGAAATACTGGCGTTCGCGGGTGGCCGGCAGTCCCTCCTCGCTGACCGGGACGAGCGCCTCGTCCTGTGCGGCCGTCGAGTCGCCGTGACAGGAGATCATGTTTACCCCCTCCGCGACTGGGTCCTCCTGGCGGCCCGTGACGTCTTTGACCTCGTAGAACCCGCGGTCGAACTCCGCCCACGAGAGTTCCTCGGCGTTCCTGGTGACGACCCCGTACATGGGCGTTCAACGGAGTCCCGGGCAATACGGCTGACGGCTCCTCACTCCAGCCGGCGGTCCATCCACCGGCGGAGCTGGTTCCGGTCCCGGGTGTCGGGCGGTCGGCTCGCCGTCGGTCCGCCCCTCGAAGATCGGGAGCACGCCCCAGGTGGCGTGCTCGCCGGCCCGGAACTCGACCCGGCCGAGCAGTCCCAGCCCCTCGTAGGTCGCCTTGAGGCCGGTCTCCTCGCGCAGCTCCCGGCGGGCGGCCGCCGGAAACGGCTCCCCCTCGCGGGCCTCGCCGCCGGGGAGCACCCACAGACCGACCGCCTCGTGGCGCACCAACACCAGCTCGCCGGCGGGCCGGTAGGCAAGCGTGTGCGCGCCGTAGGGGGCGCCGTTCTCGCGGATCCGCTCGGCGACGGTCCGGAACCGGTCCCGGGAGACTCGCTTCGTCGTCTCGAACTCGAGGGGATCGTACCGGTCGGCCAGCCGGTAGTAGGTCCGCTCGGCCCGGTCGCGGGCTTCGTCGGCGAGATACCAGAGCTCGTCGACGGTAGTCATGACGGGGCCGGGCCGGGGCGGGACGGGGTGGTCGCGTCGGCTGTCCTGTCCATACGCCGGTCTTGCTCGCGGGCGAGCTTAAGCCTTCGAGATCGCTCCGACGCCGGGAATCGCGCCCTTTTTGTCCGGACCGGGGCAACTCCTGGTATGAGTTTCGAGGAAGACGACCGCGTGATTCTCCACGACAAGCACAGCGAGTTCGACGGCGAGGAAGGAACGATCGCGCAGGTCGTCGAGACGATGTTCGGCGACCCCAACTACACCGTTTCCTTCGAGGACGGACAGGAACAGGGTGTCCCCGAGGACTCCCTCGAGTCGGCAGAGTAGCCGCCGCCATGTCGTCGATCCCGCTACATTACGTCGACCTCCGGGCGTTCGTCTACGCCACGGAGGCCGAGGCCCGCGTCGAGGCGGCCCTCCGGCGGCTGCTCCCGGAGGAGTTCGGGATCGACCGCGCGACCACTGAGGGCCATTACGGCGACCCGATCACGGTGCTGTCGGCCCGCGTCGAGAACGCCGACGACCTGCGGGTCCTGCTCGATCGCCTGGGAGAGCTGCCCCCGCGGGACCGGCGGCGGCTCCGCGAGGAACTCGACGATCGGGTCGACGAGAACGTCAGCCTGTACGTCTCACTCGACAAGCAGGCGGCCTACGACGGAACGATCAGGCTCGGCGACGGGATCACGCTGCGGGGAAAGATCGAGGCCTACCCCGCGAAGCGACCGAAGGCCGTCGCGGCGGCCGACGAGTTGCTCGAGGACCTGTAGATGGCCGGCGCCTACGCCGCGGTCCACGCACACCCAGAGGGAGAGAGCACGGCCGCGCGGCTGGCGCTGACCGCCGCCGAGTACGGCTACGACGGGCTCGCGATCCGAAACCACGGCAACCACCCCGCCGAATACGACTGCGAGGAGATCGCCGACACCTATGGGATCGACGTCGTGACCGGGGTCGAGGTCAGGGCCGAGGACCCGGGCCAGGCGACCGGATTCGTCGGCTCGCACCGCGACCGGGCGACGATCGTCGCGGTCCACGGGGGCAACCGGAGAATAAACGAGTGGGCGGTGACCCAGCCCGCGATCGACGTGCTCGCACATCCCACGGCCGGCGACGACGGGGGGGTCGACGACGTGCTCGCCCGGACCGCCGCCGACAACGGCGTCCGGCTCGAGCTCTCCCTGGCGCCGGTGCTCCGCGCCGAGGGGGGCACCCGGGTGCAGGCGATCCGCGAGCTCGGCCGGCTGTGGACGCTCATCGAGACCTACGAGACCCCCTACGTCGTGAGCGCCGACCCCGCGAGTCACCTAGCCGAGTGGGGGCGCCTCGCCGAGCGCAATCGGGGCCGCCGCTCCGAGCGGTTCGTCGAGCCGGGCGTCTGGCGCCCCGAGGAGTCGTGAGCGAAACGCTCCCGGCGGCACACGCCGACGCGGTCCGGACGCTCACGAGACACCTCGACGGGCTCGCGGAGCCGTGGGCTCTGACCGGATCGACAAGCTTCGCCCTCCAGGGCGTTCCCGTCGAACCGGACGATGTCGACGTCCAGACGACCGAGGCCGGGGCCCGCGCGGCCGAGACCCTACTCGGCGAGGCGGTAACCGAACCCGTCGAGCGCGTCGAGTCCGAACGGATCCGGTCGTCTCTCGGGGCGGCCCGGGTCGGCGGCGTCACCGTCGAGCTGATCGGCGGCGTCGAGAAGCGCCGTGCCGAGGGGAGCTGGACCGAGCCGCCGCCGATCGGTGAACTCCGGCGAACGGTCGCGCTCGGGGACTGCATAGTGCCGGTGCTTCCGCTCGCCTACGAGGCCCGGGCCTACGAGCGGCTCGGGCGAAAAGAGCGGGCGGCGCTGCTCCGCGAGCACGCCGAGTACACGAGTGATACGTAGAAGCACATCATAAACTGCGCAGGTATTCGAGCGACGGGCATGAGCCGGCGAACGGAGAGCGTGGTCTCGCCCACGGTGGATTTCGTCCTGCTCGCGCTCGCCGCGGCCGCCTTAGTCGTCGTGCTGCAGAGCCGGAACGGTCGGGGCGTTTTTCACCCGATCGGGTGTAGGACGGGTATGGACGTGCTCACGCTGGGACCGGCCGGAACCTACTCTCACAGGGCAGCCCAGACGATCGCGGAAGACGGCGAGATCGCGTTCGCCGAGTCGGTCACGGCGATCGTTGAGGGGGTCGCCGGGGGCGTCCACGACCGCGGGGTCGTGCCCGTCGAGAACAGCATCGAGGGATCGGTAACCGAGGCGCTCGACGCGTTCGCCGAGTACGAGATCGCCGTCACCAGGGAGATCGTCACACCGATCCGACACGCCCTGCTCGCCCAGCGCGAGCGCTTCGAGACCGTCGCGAGTCATACCCAGGCACTCGCACAGTGTCGCTCGTATCTCGACGCCCACTACCCGGGAGTACAGCGACAGGCCGTCGCCAGCACGGCCCGGGGGATCGAGCAGGCCCGGGAGGACTCGTCGGTGGCCGCGGTCGGACACCCGGCCAACGCCGGCGACGGACTCGAGTTGCTGGCCGAGGACATCCAGGATCGATCCTCGAACGCCACCCGGTTTCTGGTCGTCGGGCCGGCAGCAGCCCGGACCGAGGCCGGGAGCAAGACCACGTTCATCGTCTACCCCGAGGTCGATTACCCGGGGCTGTTACTCGAGTTGCTGGAGCCGTTCGCCGACAACGATATCAACCTCACCCGCGTCGAGTCCCGTCCCAGCGGGGAGCGGCTCGGCGATTACGTCTTTCACTTCGACATCGCGGCCGGACTCTACGAGGGGCGCACCGAGGCCGCACTCGATACCGTCGAGGAGATCGCCGCCGATGGCTGGGTCCGACGGCTCGGGTCCTATGACACCGAGACGGTATTGTGAATCCCTCACCGTTCGGCCCGCGGCCCGACCGGAGCCGCGCGGGACTCAGACCGCTCGGGCTCGGGTGTCTCGGCCGGCGGCAGGCGGACGGTGACGACCGTCCCGCGGGGCTCGCGGTCCTCGAAGGCGAGGGTACCGTCGGCGGCCTCGACCAGCCACCGGACGAGCCACAGGCCGAGGCCGCTGGCGTGCTCGAGCTGGCTCTCCTCTCCTTGTGCCAGCGGCTCGCGCTCGGCGGGCGGGATGCCGGGGCCGTCGTCGGCCACTCGGAGCGTAACCGGATCGCCGGGGTCGACGGTCACCGCGACCGAGGGCTGGCTCCGGTCGTGGTGTTCGATCGCGTTCTCGAGGAGGTTGTCGAGGATCGTCTCGACGGCCTCCCTACCGGGCACGGAGACGAACGCCCCCTCGGGGGCCTCAAGCGAGAGCTCCGCGGCGGGAGCCCGCGCTCTGTGTCGCGCGAGCACCGACTCCGCGACGGTCGACAGATCCACTGCGACGACCGGGGCGTCCGTGCTGACCGCGGGCGATCGGATGTGTCTGGCCTTCTCGCTGAGCCGGGACAACCGGGTCGCGGCCGCCTCTATGCGCTCGAAGGCCTCGTCGTTGTCCGCCTGATCGGCGAGCCGGTCGACCTCGCCGAGGATGATCGTGAGTTCGTTCCGGAGGTTGTGACGGAGAATGCGGTTGGCGACGCTCAGCCGCTGTTCGTTGGCTTTCAGCTCCGTGACGTCGCGCAACACAACCACGGTCCCGACCCGGTTGTCGCGCCAGTCGGTTACCGACGACGACCGCAGCTCGTACTCTCCCCGCGCCGGCGAGACGACGGTGCCGTCGAGAGAGTCGGGCGCGTCGCCGAACAGTTCGGTGGCCGTGACGCCGGCCTCGATCTCCTCGAAGAGGGTCTTCGCTTGGTCGTTGGCCTCGATCAGCCGGTCGGCCGGATCGAACACGAGCACGGCGTCGCCCAACAGCGCCGGGACGTTTTGATAAGCCACCGGCGGGAGGTTCCGCAGGTCGTCGCGGTACAGCGCGACCCAGAAGATGAACCCCGAGACCGCTGCCGTGGCGGGCGTGAGATCGACCGCCGGCACCGGACCGAGTCCGAGGCGAAACGGGACGTTAAACGCGATCGGAACGATTCCGCCGAAGAGAAACAGCAAGACGCGCCGTTTACGCACCCGGCCGGCCCTGACAGCGGTTTGGATCAGCAGTACGAACGCGACGGCGATGAGCAGATAGAGGTAGGCAATCTGAATCGGATACCAGGGACCGAAGCTGGGCCTGAGCACGGTTGCGGTGCCGACCGACTCAAAGCTCGCGGACACCCAAAACAGGTCGGTGACGCCACCAGCCCAAGCGAGGAGAACCGTGGTCACCGGGACGGCCGCGAGCCCGGCGAAGACGCGTTTAGTGAGCCACTCCTCGTAGCCGGCGTACGCGATGGCTACGATGAGATACGCGGGCGGGAGCAACACCGCTCCCGGGTACCGGAGACGATACCACATCGAAGCCTGACCGAGATCGCCGATCTCGAGGCTAACGGCGTAGGGGATCGCCCACGCGAGGCTGGCGACCATCAACGCCGCCAGCGGAATCGCCATCGGGTCCGGACGCTGGCGCCAAGACCCAACGGCGACGGCCGCCGCGAGCGCCGCGCCGAGCAGTATCCCCCCCGTGGCGGTCGACGGCACCCACACCATGCTCGGCGATTCAACAGCGGGGTATTTTAATCCGACCATGCGCGTATCAACCGTGAGATTCGGCGGGCCGAAGGCCCCACGTCTCGACTCCGGGTACTTAAACGCACGCGCCACAGGGGTTCGCGGGGTGCCGTCGTCCGGTTTCCCGGTCGTGGCGGCGTCGGGGAATACAGTGGATTTATGTAGAAGCACATTCAATCTATGAGTGATTATGGCTCAGCAGATGGGAAACCAGCCGCTCATCGTACTCTCCGAGGAGTCACAGCGCACCTCGGGCGAGGACGCACAGTCGATGAACATCACGGCCGGCAAGGCCGTCGCCGAGTCGGTCCGGACGACGCTCGGACCGAAAGGCATGGACAAGATGCTCGTCGACTCAGGCGGGAGCGTCGTCGTCACGAACGACGGCGTGACAATCCTCGACGAGATGGACATCGAGCACCCGGCGGCGAACATGGTCGTCGAGGTCGCTCAGACCCAGGAGGACGAGGTCGGTGACGGCACCACGACGGCGGTCGTGATCGCCGGCGAGCTGCTCTCGAAGGCCGAGGACCTGCTCGATCAGGACATCCACGCGACGATCCTGGCCCAGGGATACCGCCAGGCCGCCGAGGAGGCGAAGAACGTTCTCGAAGAGAGCGCCGTCGAGGTCTCTCCCGACGACACCGAAACCCTCGAGAGCGTCGCCGCGACCGCGATGACCGGCAAGGGCGCCGAGAACGCGAAAGACCACCTCGCGAACCTCGTGGTCCGAGGGGTCCAGTCGGTCGCAGACGACGAGGGAGTCGACACCGATAACGTTCAAGTCGAGACCGTCGTGGGCAACTCGATCGACGAGTCGACGCTCGTCGAGGGCGTCGTGATCGGCAAAGAGCGCGTCCACGACAACATGCCCGGGTTCAAAGAGGACGCCAACATCGCGCTGATCGACACCGACATCGAGGTCCCCGAAACCGAACTCGACACCGAGGTCAACGTCACCGATCCCGATCAGCTCCAGGAGTTCCTCGACCAGGAGGAACAACAGATCAAGGAGATGGTCGACGCGATCGTCGACGCCGGCGCCGATGTCGTCATCGGCCAGAAAGGCATCGACGACATGGCCCAGCACTACCTCGCTGAGGAGGGCGTGCTCGCGGTTCGACCGGCGGCCGGACGGTCTCGAATATCGAGGACATCTCCGAGGACGACCTCGGCTACGCCGGCTCGGTCACCGAGAAGGAACTCGGCGGCGACGACAAGCTGTTTGTCGAGGATGTCGAGGACGCGAAGGCGGTGACGCTGGTGCTGCGCGGCGGGACCGAACACGTCGTCGACGAGGTCGAGCGGGCCATCGAGGACTCGCTGGGCGTCGTCGCCGCGACCCTCGAGGACGGCAAGGTGTTGCCCGGCGGCGGTGCACCCGAGACCGCGCTCTCGCTCGCGCTGCGGGACTTCGCCGACAGCGTCGGCGGCCGCGAGCAGCTGGCCGTCGAGGCCTTCGCGGACGCGATCGACGTGATCCCGCGGACGCTCGCTGAAAACGCGGGTCACGACCCGATCGACTCGCTGGTCGAGCTGCGCAGCCAGCACGACGCCGGCAACAGCTCCTTCGGCCTGAACGCCGAGACCGGCGAGGTCGGCGACATGAGCGAGGAGGCCGTCGAGCCCCTACGCGTGAAGACCCAGGCCATCGAGTCAGCCACCGAGGCCGCCGTGATGCTGCTGCGGATCGACGACGTCATCGCCGCTGGCGATCTGAAGGGCGGCTCCGGCGACGACGATGACGACGAGCCCGCTGGCGGGCCCGGTGCCGGCGGTATGGGCGGCGGCATGGGCGGCATGGGCGGTATGGGTGGCATGGGCGGCGCGATGTAAGTTCGGGCCGACCACCACACGACCGCCTCATCACGGCATAAAAACGCGAGAAAACTTTATTTGACTATCCCTCAGCGAAGACGACGAGACAACCTCCCGAGATTCATCGGGGCGTGTCGCGAGAGATACGCGTAGCTCGGTAGGGACAGTCTTTGACCGAGCTCTCCCCGATCACTCGCCGCAGCTCATCCAGACGGTCTCGGTCGCGAAGACGGGCCGCGATGGTATCGAAAGTTGAGTCACGAGCGGTCTCAGGACTCATGCGTACCACCGGAAGACCGCGGCGCGGACGACTCGTCGTAGTACTCTCTGATCGCGCTGAACTGATTGTGGAGGACGTGGACGACTACCGCGGCGAGAATCCCGGCGACGACGAACACAGCACCGAGGACGACGCCCAACACCGACGCGTGGAGGCTCTCTGTTTTCCCGCCAGTGACGTGGACGAGGCCGAACAGAACAGCGCTGGGAACCACAAAGTACCAGCCAGACGCCGACAACAGCGTCGCCGGTGCGCCGACGAGGGCGGCGCGGAAGTACACCTCCTCGGCGGATGCCTGTACGCCGAACCCCCCGAGTACCCAGCCGAGTTCGGAACGGGTCTCCGGGATCCAAAAACTCCAGGCGCAGGTCCGCCGACTCGCGGGTCTCGTCTCGGGGGCCCCCGAACTCCTGCTCGGCCCGCTCGATGACGTATTTTACTCCCCGGAGAGTTCCGCCCGGAGCCGGCCAAGCTTCGCGACCCGCTCTGCGTGTGCGCTGTGCTGGTGGATCGACTCGTCGTTTGACTGTCGCATCGTCACGACCGCCTCGTCAGGGAGATCCGGGAACTCCTCGACGACGCCCTCGGCCATCGCGCGCACGCAGTCCTCGACGAACTTCGCGTCGGCGTGGGCCTCGAAGGTCATGTGATCCTCGTCGGGACGCTTGGCGAGGTTGTAGATGCGCGCGCTCATCGCGTCGCGGGCGACATCGATGAGATCGGTGAGATCGACCTCAGGGGCACCGACGCTCTCGACGGTGAGGGTGGCGTGGCCCCGCTGGGAGTGGCCAGCCTGGGGCACTTCCTCGAGGAACCGCTCGATGACCGGATCCTCGACTTCGAGCCCGCGGAGCGTCTCGCGGGCCCGCTGTTCGGTCATGCCCTGCGAGCAGGGACAGACGGTCATGCCGGTGACCTCGACGCCGATCTCCTCGCGGGTGCCGTCCTCGGTCGCGGTCGCCGAGGCCATGATGTTGGCGGTGCTCTGTGTCTGGAGTCCGGAGGCGGGGGTCTGCTCGTGGGTGACATACTCGGCTTCCATGCGGACCTCGGCGCTCGTGGTGTACTCGTGTTTCTCGAGCAGCCGCTCCGCGGCGTTGCCACAGACGTCCTCGACGCGGTAGGCGGGCTCGCTGACCGCCGCCTCGAGGGTCTCGTCGATGACCTGCATGTTGCGGCTCATGTCTGCGCCCTTCCGCCAGGCCGGCAGGTCGACGTACACCTCGAACTCGGCCATCAGCACGATCGGACGCCGGTCGGGCCGGGCGACTTTCACGAGCTTCTCGACGCCCGTGACGCCGACCCGGTTGAGCCCGACGGTCACGTCGGGGCTGGTTGCCTGCACGTCCGGCAGCTGTTGTGACATTACGAATAGGTCGGTCGGAGCGGGAAAATCGCTTACGAAAGGCGATCAGCGATCCGGATTCGCATCGGGGAGGTCGGCGTCGAGATCGCGGAACGCGGCCGCGAACTCCTCGTCGGTAAAGTCGGTGATCGTCTCCTCGAGGTCCCCTCGGAGCCGGTTCATCTCGGCTTCGAGCTCCTGGAACTCATCGTTGTCCGCGAGCTCGGATTCGGGCTTGTTCGCGAGCAGCGTGGCGTGTTTGGCTGTCAGGGCGTAGTACCGGCGGAGCTGGTCCTCGTACTCGGAGGTCGTGAGCAGGCGCTCGACGGTCTCGATCAGGTCCGCCCGGGAGACCGGCTTGATAACGTAATCGTCGAAGGGCATGTCGATA
>PXQL01000039.1:16873-25863 GCA_003021335.1 Halobacteriales archaeon QH_10_67_13 | reverse complement strand
GAGTCGTACATTAGATATGCAAACGACCAACGCGTGTATAAACCCTGGCCGGCCGTCACGGGTCATATGGGTCGTCCCCGCAGACCGGTCCGATCCGGAGGACGTGGCCGCCGACATCGACGCCGCTCCGCCGGCCTGCTCGCTGTACGAGCCGGGTGCGATGGTGACGTTCTCGCCGCTCGGGGACGACCTGGCGCCGATGGTCGACACGCGGGCGGATCTCGCCTACGAGGCCGAGGTCCACGCCGCCGCCTTCGAGCGGGCCGGGCTCGAGCCCAGCGACCGGGTCGCGAACACCTTCGGCTATCACCTGTTTGGCACCGGCGAGGTGCTCCAGCGCGGGCTCGAAGAGCTCGGCGCGGAGGTGTTCCCGCTGGGCCCCGGCGACTCCGAGCAGGCCGCCGAGCTGATCGAGGCCTACGAGATCGACTGTCTGCTCGGGAACCCGAGCTTCGCACAGAAGATCGCGGACCAGGGCGCGAGCGTCGAAACGTTCGTCGGCGCCGGCGAACCATTTACTTCTGTGCCGGGCTACCGCGAGCAGCTCAAAGAGGCCCTCGGCGCAGAGACGGCAATCGATTACTTCGGCACCCGGCAGTTCCTGCCGATCGCCGTCGAGACCGCCGCCGAGGACGGCCTGCGCGTCGCCGAGGAGTACGCGATCGTCGAGCTGATCGATCCCGACACCGGCGAGGCCTTAGAGCCCGGCCAACGCGGCGAACTGGTCGTCACCCACCGCCACAAGGAGGGGATGCCGCTTGTCCGATACCGGACCGGCGACCTCGCCGAGCTCGAACGCCGGGGCGACGATTTAGTTATCCCCGAGGGCGTGATCGGGCGCACCGACGACCGGCTCAAGGTCAAGGGCGTGAAACTCTACCCGAAGGCGGTCCCCTCGGTGTTGGCCGGGTTCGAGGGGCTGACCGGCGAGTTCCGCCTCGAGGTCGATCGGGAGGCCACCGACCGGCTGACGGTCGTCTGCGAGGGAACGGCCGACCGCGAGGCGCTGGGAGCGGCGCTCGCGGACCGGCTGCTCGTCAGTCCCGACGAGGTCCGGACCGTCGACGAACTCGAGGAGACCGGCGTCGTCGATCGCCGGTACTGACCCGACCGGCTCGGGCTCGTCGACCGTCGGCCTACTCCTCGGGTGGGCGCTCCGGCGGGTCGGCGGCCGCGGGATCGAGATCCAGGTCGAGGTACTCGCGGGCGGTCCGAAAGAACAGATCCCGAACAGTTTCGGCGGGCAGCTCGCGGGCGAGTAGCCCCGCCCGCTCTGCGCGGTACGGGTATGGAACGTTCGGGAAATCCGAACCGTACATGATCGAATCGGAGAGTTCGGTCAGCGTCGCGTCGTCGATCGACCCCGGGTCGAACCCCATCGTCTCGGTGGCGCGGGTCGACATCGCGAAGGTGGTGTCGAGGTAGACGGTGTCGTGCTCGCGGGCCAACGCGAGAAACGCCTCCGTGTCGTAGGTTCCCATGTGGGCACAACAGACCCGCAGGTCGGGATAGGACGCGAGCAGCTCCTCGAAGGGCTCGATTCCGACGTAGGGACTGTCCTCGAACATCGGCGCGGTGCCGCCGTGGTAGGTGACCGGCAGGTCGGCCGCGACCGCCGCCTCAAGCGCCGGCGCGATGCCCGGATCGGCGGGCCGACACTCCTGGACCGGACAGTGAAACTTCAGGCCGCGGGCGCCCCGGTCGAACGCGGCCCGGACGATCTCGCCGGGAGCCTCGTCGTCAGGGTGGACGGTCGCGAACGGCACCAGCATGTCCGAGGCGGCCGCCCGGTCGAGCAGCCAGTCGTTGAGCCCGGCCGCTGCGCCGGGCTCGTGGACGTACGGCAGGGCGACGTACCGAACGACGCCTGCCTCGCCTCCCTGATCGCGGCGGTGAGCCCGTCGGGAAACAGGTGCGCGTGGGCGTCGATCGCCGGGACGAACCCCGAGCCCGCCGCGCCGGCCTCGGTCTCGTCGGCGTTGGGGTCGACTCCGGAGGAGATCTCCGTCACGAGTGTCCCCGAACGGGCCAGTTTCCCGTCCCCGGTCGAGCGGAGTCCCGGGAGCCGACGGTGCGTCCCTGCCGTGTCATCAGTACGCGTACGGCCACGAGCGCAGGTACTCCTTGAGCTGGCCCAGCCCGGCGATGATGCCTTTCGGCTCGAGGGCCAGGTAGACGATGATCACTGCCCCGAAAAAGAGCGGTTCGAGCGCCGTCGCGCCCTGTGCCACCTCCTGGATGATCGTGCGGAGCTCGTCTTGCAGGAAGACGACGGTACTGACCCCGATGATCGCTCCCCAAACCCGGCCGACCCCACCGAGCAACAGCATGAGGTAGTGCTCGAGAGTCAGACTGACGCCAAACTGGCCGACGTTGAGCGTCCCGATGTAGAATCCGAACAGCCCGCCGGCGACGCCCACCATGAACCCGCCGACGGCGTAGGCGAGCAGCTTCGTCCGGAAGACGTCGATCCCGAGCACCGCAGAGGAGAGGTCGTTTTCCTTGACCGCTCGGAACCGGCGGCCGATACCGGTGCGGCTGATATTCAGGGAGACGAGCGCGAAAAGCGCCGCCGCGACCAGGGCGAGGTAGTAGGTGTCCTGGATCGAGGAGATCGGAACCGCCCCGCCGACGAGCCCGATCTCGCTCGGTAGGGTCGTCTGTGGACCGCCGTGGATCCCCGAGAACTCGCGGGCGTTGATGAACCACTCGGTGATGAACTGCAGGGCAAGCGTCGAGATCGCGATATAAAACCCCTTGACTCGCCAGGAGGGGAGCCCGAACAGCACGGCTGCGACTGCTGTCACCAGGCCGCCGACGAAGACGGCCGGAAGCAGTCCCGGGCCGAGAGTCGTGATGACCCGGGCGGAGGAGTAGGCGCCGATGGCCATGAACGCCCCCTGGGCGAGCACGATCTCGCCGGCGTACCCGAGGATGACGTTCAACCCCAGCACCGCGACGATGAAGATGTATATCTGCGTGATAACGGAGAGCGTCCCCGTATCGAGCAGGGCGGGCAGCGCGAACGGGATCGGGAGCGCGAGCAGGAAGGCCACGCGCTCGGTGCGCCACCTGACCAGCCCCATCCGGGAGACATACGAGGTGAAGTACTCACCGCAGGGCATCGGTTTCTCCCCCGTGGGTGTGATCGGCCGAGCGCTTGGCTCGGAGACGAGCCCCGCCGTCGGTCACAGACTGTGCGGCTCTCTGGTGTGCGTGTGCGTACATGTGTATCAGAGTCGTTCGATTCGCTCGGTGCCAAACAGGCCGTACGGGAGCACCAGAATGATTACGAGCAGGAACAACATCGGCAAGACGGTCCCGAACCCGGGCGCAACGACGGGATCGAGGTAGCCGGTACCCAGCTCCTCGATGACTCCGATGGTGATCGCGCCGATGAAGGCCCCGGGGATGCTGTCGATCCCGCCCAGCACGACCGCGGCGAACACGAGGATCCCAATGTTCGTGTAGGGGGCAAACGACCAGCCGCTGGTCGACATCGCGAACAGGACCCCGCCGATCGAGGTGATCGTGAGCGAGATCGCCCACGCGACGACGATCGTCCGCTCGATCGAGACGCCGAGCACCATCGCCGCCTGTTGGTCGCTCGCAGCCGCCCGGAGGATCGAGCCCATGACGGTGTACCGGAAAAACGCCATCAGCGCCGCGACGGTCGCGACCGCGAAGACGATCGCGAGCGCGAACGGTCCCTGGAGCTCGACGCCGAGCGCGAGCGGGACGGTCCAGTCCGGGAGGACTGCCTCGGGGTAGGCCCGGTAACCGGGGCCGACGAGGTACTGAACGATCCCCTCGATGCTCGCGACGAGCGCGAGCGTGACGACGATCACCGATAGGACCGGTTCGCCGATGAAAAACCGGAAGATCCCGAACTCGAGGACGAGCCCTAACAGGAGGCCGGCGAAGACGGTGATCGCGACCGCCACGAGCGGGGATATCTCGAAGGAGACCACGAGCGACGTCGAGAGCACGACCGGGAGGAGCCCGAATAGCGCGGCGAACCAGCCCTGCGCGAAGTTCAACACACCGGTCACCTTGTAGATCAACGCGAACCCGACCGCGATCAGCGCGTACACCGAGCCCTTACCAAGCCCGGTAATGAAAAACTCGAGGCCGGTGGCGACGTCGACCACGTCACTCACCTCCCGGGAGCTCGGTGACGACCTCGTCGACGTCGACGACACGCATCTCGCCGCGTTCGGTCGACTCGCGGCCGTCCTGGTAGACGATCGTCGTCTCGAGTTCGACTGTTTCGGCGCCGTCGTACAGCTCGTCGATCATCTCCTGGTAGCGGTCGGTGACGACCTCCCGACGGATCTTGCCGGTCCGGGTGAGCTCGCCGTCGTCGGCGTCGAACTCCTTGAACAGGACGACGAACCGCTCGATCGGGTGCTCGCCCAGCTCCTCGTTCGTCGCGACGACCTCCCGGCGGAGCAGCTCGTGGACGGCCGGACGCTCGGTGAGCTCCCGGTACCCGGAGTACTGGATGTCCCGTTGGTCTGCCCACTCCGAGACGTTGTCGTACCGGATGTTTACCACCGCCGACAGAGACTCCCGGCTGTCACCGACGATCAGCGCCTCCTTGATATAGGGGTTGAACTTTAGCTTCGTCTCGACGCTGATCGGGGCGACGGCCGAGCCGTCGGCCAGCTCCATGACGTCGTCCATCCGGTCGAGGACCTTCACCTGGTCGTCATCGGTGACCGCGCCGAAATCATCAGTGTGGAGCCACTCGCCCTCGAGGGTCGACTCGGTCTTCTCGGGTTGGTTGTAGTAGCCGTCGGTGACCACCGGCCCTCGGACAACGAGCTCGCCCTTGGGGGTGAGCCCGACCTCGACGTTCGGGAAGACCTCGCCGACAGTATCTGCCTCGATCCGGTCGTCGCGGTGCATCGTGACGAAGCCACAGACCTCCGACTGCCCCCAGATTTGTTTCAGCTCGACGCCGAGAGCGTGGTAGTACTGGAGGTGATCCTCGCCGAGAGGTCCACCGCCGGTGTAGACGTTTTTTGCGCGTTTGAGCCCGATCTTATCCAGGATCGGCCGGTAGGCCACCCAGTGGGCGAGCCGGTGTTTCAACCTGAGCGAGAGCGGGGGATCCTGGTCGCTGCGGTCTCCACTCGTGTACCGGGCGTACTGCTCGCCGATCCGCATCGCCCGGTCGTAGACCCACCGCTTCAGGCGGGTGCTGTTCTCGATTTTTGCCTTGATGTCCGCGACCCAGCCCTCGTAGGCGTTCGGCGAGGAGAAGATGATCTCCGGGCCGATCTCGCGGAGGTCCTCCTGTTCGGTTTCGGGCTGTTCGGGGAAGTTCGCGGTCCAGCCGCCGACAAAGGCCGCCGCGATCAGGATCATCTGCTCGCCGACCCAAGCCATTGGGAGATACGAGAAGTAATCCGACTCCTGGGGCAGTGGGTCGATCTCGATCGCGGCGTTTGCGAGGTTGACGAAGTTGAAATGCGTTAGCTTGACCCGCTTTGGCATACCGGTCGTGCCCGAGGTCGGAGAGAGCATCGCCGTCGTGTCGGGATCGAGCCCCCTGATCCGGTCGGCGAAGTCCTCGTCGGTCACCTCCTCCGCTGCCCGCTCGCGGCCCCGGTCTTCGAGTTCCTCGTAGCCGATTACCGGCACCGCGGTGTCGTCGTATCGGAACATACCCGATCTGCTACCTGGAGGAGCTTGTCGACCATCTCCTGGTCCTCGGCGTAGGCCACCCGCGGGTCGAGCAACTCGAGTTGGTTGCCGATCCCCTCGGAGAGCATGTCCTCGTAGTTCGGCGCGGCCATCCCGCCAAGTGACTGGGCGGCCAGCCACGCCCACAGCTGGTGGGGACGGTTGTAGCCGATCGTAAAGAGCACGTCCTCGGCGCCAAACCCGAACGTCTCGAGCCCGAGCGCGAAGTGTTTGACCCGCTCGTAGTACTCCGTCCAGGTAAACTCCTCCCAGACCCCGTAGCGTTTCCACCGCAGGGCGGCATCCTCGCCGTTCTCCGCGACGTGCTCGAGTAGCACCTCCGGGAGCGCCTGGTCGATGATCTCGATGTCGCCCTCGGGCGCGGTGACGATCCGGTCGATCCGCGGCCCCGAGGACGCCCCTGCCTCGATTTCGGGGTCGGTCTCGGCAACGGGATCGGCGGCCTCGTCCGCGGCCGGCTCACTGGGGGTGCTCACTCGTCTACCCCCGTGTAGATGCGCCGCACCTCTGGATCGGCGACGACCGCGTCGGGGTCGCCGCGGGCGATCACCGAGCCTTGATGGAGCACGATCATCCGCTCGGAGACATCAGTCACGACCTCGAGGTCGTGTTCGATCATCACCATCGTCAATCCCTCCTGTTCGTTGAGATCGGCGAGAAACCGGAACATGTCGTACTTTTCATCGTAGGTGAGACCGCTCATCGCCTCGTCGAGCAGCACCACGTCCGGCTCGAGCGCGAGCGTCCGGGCGAGATCGACCCGGCGCTGGATGCCAAGCGGGAGGCTCGCGACGGTGCTGTGGCGGTGTTCCCACAGCTCGAGGTAATCGATGATCTCCTCGACCCGGCGCATGTTCTCCGCCTCGAGCTGTCGGCCGGGGCCGAGGTAGGTAAGCGCCGAGAGCAGCCCCGGGTGTTCGCGCACCGCCCGGATCGCCATGACGTTCTCGATGACGTCCTCCTCCTCGTACAGCTCGAGGCCCTGGAAGGTCCGGCCCAGTCCCGCCCGCGCACGGTCGTGGGTTTTCGCGTCGGTGACGTCCTCGCCGCCGAGGAAGATCCGCCCGGTGTCGGGATCGTCGGTCGAGTCGGGATCGTAAAAGCCGTTAAGCACGTTCAGCAGGGTCGTCTTGCCGGCGCCGTTCGGGCCGACGATCGAGACCCACTCGCCGTCCTCGATGCCGATCGAGACGCCGTCGACGGCCGTGATCGCGCCGAAGGTCTTCGTCACCTCGCGACAGCCAAGCGCCGCCCGTTCGGGGGGGACGTGTGGCCCCGCTCTGAGTCCCGTTGTCTGTCGTGTGCCTGCCATGCGTGGGTAGTGTCAGTTGTACCGCTTGCGGATCTTGTAGTGACGCACCTCAGAGTACTGGCTCTCGTCGCCGCCGGCACCGAGGTAAAACTCCTTGATCTCCTCGCGGTCGACCAGCTCGTCGGCCGGCCCGCTGAGCTCGATCTGCCCGCCCTCGAGGACGTACCCGTGGTCGGCGATCTCGAGGGTCTCCTTCGCGTTCTGGTCGGCGACGATCATCGTGATGTCCTCGTTTTTATTGATTTCTCGCATCGTCTCGAAGATGTCCTCAACCAGCTTCGGAGCCAGGCCCAGCGAGGGCTCGTCGAGCAACAGGAGGTTCGGGCGGTGGATCAGCGCCCGGGCGATCACGAGCATCTGCTGTTCGCCGCCGCTCGTGTAGCCCGCATTCACATCGAGCAGGTCCTCGAGCTGCGGGAAATACTCGAAGGCGAGCTCGTAGTCGCTTTTTTTCGAGCGGAGCCGCCGGCCGCCGCGGTAGAGCCCACACCGCAGGTTCTCCTCGACAGTCAGGTCCTCGAACACCCGCCGGCCCTCGAGGATGTGGGTCACGCCGCGGTCGACCATCGGTGTCGTCTTCGCGTTGGTGACGTCGTCGCCCTCGAAGCTTACCGACCCGCGGGTGACCTCGCCGCGTTCGGTCTGTCCGATTCCTGAGATCATCTTCAGGATCGTCGACTTGCCGGCGCCGTTGGGACCGAGTAGGGCGACGATCTCCCCGCGGTGGGCCTCGAGCGAGACGCCCTGGACGGCCAGGAAGTGCCGGTCGTAGACGATCTCGGCGTTGTCAAGCGCCACGACCGGCGGCTCCCCCTCGGCTCCGCGCATCCTAGAACTCGAAGGGCGGAATCCAGGCCTCCCGCCGGGGGAGTTCGATATCCTGGTCGGGCACCATCTCGCCGTCCTGTACCTCGTAGGTCCGCCCGGTCATCGTCGGGCGACGATCGCCTTCCTGGAAGTTCACCGGCTCGAGCAGGAGTCCGCGCGCGTCGAAGTTATCCAGTCCGAAGATCGCGTCCCGGACCGCCGCCCCCGAGGACGGGTCATCGGCCGCGCTCATCGCCTCGTAGATCAACAGCGCGTGGACCACGCCGCGGACGTAATTGATGTTGGCGACGGTCGGGTCCTCGATGTCCCGGCCCTCGCGCTCGATCGACTCTTCAATGATCTGCCAGCCGGCCGGCTCCTCGGACTCGACCTCGCCAAAGGACTTGTTCGAGTTGACGTACCGGACGCCGTCGAACAGCTCCGGCGAGTCGAGAGCCTTGCCCTCGTCGACGGTCCAGGTCAGCCCCATCACTGTGATGTCGGCGCCGGCGCTGTCGATCGAGTCGAGCAACACCTGCATCGGCGCGCCGGTGTTCTGGTGAATGAGGTAATCGACGCCGTTGTTTTCCGCGCGCGTGACCTGGTTCGAAGCGTCCGAGGCGGCGAGCTCGAGCGTGATATTATCTACCATCTCGACGCCCTCGAGGCTCTGGCCGTAGGCGTTTGCACCCTCGACGATGGTCGTTCCGAAGGGCGTCGGGTTGTGGATCAGGGCGGCCGTCGAGTCGGGATCGTTCTCGCTGATCCACTTGAGGTGGGCCCGGGCCTGGCTCGTGTAATCCAGGTTCGTGAAGAAATTGTAGCCATTTTCCGGTGCAAGCAGGTTATCGCTGTAAGACGCCGAGACGTAGACGGTCTCGTCTTCGGCGACGTTGCTCGCAAGGGCCTCGGTGTCTGCCGTTCCCCAGCCGATAAACGCCGGCGGGTCCTCGGGGGCGAACTCGTCGTAGTGGCTCTGTGCCTCATCCACCATGTAGGCGTAGTCGATCCACTCGTGGGCGATCCCGTCCGAGGTGCCCAGCGTGTCCTCGACGTCCTCGTTTTCGTTGATCCAGGCAATCGCGTCCCGGGAGCCGAGTCCGGTCGGGCGTCCCACGTCCGCGGTCGCGCCGCCGAGGTCGTAGAGCCCGGGGACGAG
>PXQL01000039.1:0-16713 GCA_003021335.1 Halobacteriales archaeon QH_10_67_13 | reverse complement strand
CGCCATGGGACTGGACGAGGATGCACTCGAGTACCACGCGACGGACCCGCCGGGGAAACTCGAGATCGCGACGACCAAGCCGACCAACACCCAACGGGATCTGAGTCTGGCGTACTCGCCGGGGGTCGCCGCCCCCTGTCGCGCGATCCGCGACGACGAGGAGCGGGCTTACACCTACACCGACAAGGCCAATCTGGTCGGGGTCGTCTCTGACGGGAGCGCCACGCTCGGGCTGGGCGACATCGGTCCGACCGCGAGCAAGCCCGTCATGGAGGGGAAAGGTGTCCTGTTCAAGCGGTTCGCCGACATCGACGTCTTTGATCTCGAGCTCGATCACGACGACCCCGACGCGATGGTCGAGTCGATCGCCGCGATGGAGCCGACCTTCGGGGGGATCAATATCGAGGATATCGCCGCCCCGGAGTGTTTCGAGATCGAGCGCCGACTCCGCGAGCGGACCTCGATTCCCGTGTTCCACGACGACCAACACGGCACCGCGATCATCTCCGGAGCCGCGCTCCTGAACGCCGCGGACATCGTCGGGAAGGAGCTCGCCGAGCTCGAGGTCGTGTTCGCCGGGGCCGGCGCCGGGGCGATCGCCACCGCCAGGTTCTACCAGACCCTGGGCGTGCCCGCCGAGCGGATCCGAATGGTCGACTCCGAGGGGATCATCACCGAAAAGCGGGCCGCGGCCGGAGACCTAAACGAACACAAGAAGGAGTTTGCCCGCGAGGTCCCCGAGGGCGATCTCGCCGACGCGATGGTGGGTGCAGACGTGTTCGTCGGGCTCTCGGTCGGCGGGATCGTCGACCAGAAGATGATCCGGTCGATGGCCGCGAACCCGGTCGTGTTCGCGATGGCAAACCCCGACCCAGAGATCGACTACGACGAAGCCAGGGCCGCCCGCGAGGACACCGTCGTCGTCGCGACCGGACGGTCGGACTACCACGGAGATCAACGAGGCGATGAAGGTCGCCGCCGCCGAGGCGCTCGCCGACCTCGCCCGGCGGGACGTCCCCGACGCGGTCGTGAAGGCCTACGGCGACCAGCCGCTGCAGTTCGGGCCGGAGTACATCATCCCGAAGCCGCTGGATCCGCGGGTGCTGTTCGAGGTGGCGCCGGCCGTCGCCGAGGCGGCCGTCGAGAGCGGCGCCGCACGCCAGGAGATCGATCTGGCGGCGTACCCAGAGCAACTCGAAGCCCGGCTCGGGAAGACCCGCGAGCTGATGCGGGTCGTGATCAACAAGGCCCAGCGCGATCCAAAGCGGATCGTACTCGCCGAGGGAACCGACGAGAAAATTATCCGGGCGGCCTACCAGCTCAAGGACCAGGGCATCGCCGAGCCGGTGCTGGTGGGCGACCGCGAGACGATCGCCGAGGCCACGGACCGGCTAGGGCTTGCCTTCGACCCCGAGATCGTCGATCCCGCCACCGCGGAGTTAGATCGGTACGCCGACCGGCTCTATGAGCTCCGGCGCCGAAAGGGAGTCACCAGAGGCGAGGCGGCCGATCTAATCACCAACGGAAACTACCTGGCGAGCGTGATGGTCGAGACCGGCGCGGCCGACGCGATGCTGACCGGCCTCACCTACCATTACCCCTCGGCGCTCAGGCCGCCGCTGCAGGTCGTCGGCACCGCCGAGGGCGTCGAGCACGCTGCGGGCGTGTACATGCTCGCCGTCGAGAACCGCGTCGTCTTTTTCGCCGACGCGACGGTCACCCAGTCCCCGGGCGAGGACGCCCTTGTCGAGATCGCGGGTCACGCAGCCGACGTCGCTCGACGGTTCGGCGTCGATCCGCGGGTCGCGTTGCTGTCGTACTCCGATTTCGGCAGCGTTGACACCGACCGAACCAGGCGGATCCGCCGGGCCGCGGACCGGCTCCGGGCCGATCCCGACATCGATTTCCCGGTCGACGGGGAGATGCAGGCCGACACCGCCGTCGGCGAAGACGGGCTTGAGGCCTTCTCGTTTGCCGAGTTAGACGCGCCGGCGAACGTGCTCGTTTTTCCCAACCTTGAGGCCGGCAACATCGGCTACAAACTGCTCCAGCAACTCGGCGGCGCCGAAGCCGTCGGGCCGATGCTCGCCGGGATGGACGAGCCGGTACACGTTCTCCAGCGCGGGGACGACGTCGCGGACATCGTCAACCTCGGGGCGGTCGCTGTCGTCGACGCACAGGAGTAGTCAGGACGTATCTGCCGGCGGATGGACGACGAGCGCGTCGACCACGAACAGCAGGCTCACAACCGCGCCGACCCCGACGGCGGCCTCAATCGGTACCGACAGGACGGTTGCGGCCGCGAGCGGGAGCACGAACGCGACCGGGATCGCACAGAGCAGGAGGTCGTACCACGAGATCGCCGCGGGTCCCCGAACCGTCGAGTTGGTACTGGTCATCATTAGCTGTTCACCACCCGTATAGATGTAGCTAAACGATCAGTATTAAACGTTTTTCTGATCCCGCGAAGCCACCCGAGAGAAGTCCGACGAGGGCGACGAAATAAAGAGAACGGAGCGATCAGTCGCTCGCCGTCCGGTCGGCCCGGGATGGCGGGGGGACCGACTCCCCGTCGGCGAGCGGGGCGGGGCGGACACACCGCCGCGCGGCCTCGCTGAGGTGGGCGTACTCTTCGGGAGTGTTCGCGAGCGGATGGGCAGGGTTTGTGCCGCTCGGAATACGGGCGGCACGGACCGCCCCAAGCCCGCGGAGTCGGGCCCTAATTCCCCGCCAGTGCAGCCCCGTATCGTGTGGAATCGACACCTGGTGGAGCCCGGGGCGACCGTCCCGGGCCGAGAGCACCGAGGCGTTCACGTTGGCAGCCAGCTGGTCGTGATCGACGAGCAGCCCGACCCGGGCGTCGGCCGGAGAGCGGTCCGAGAGCACGTCGAGCCCCAGGTGCAACGCCCTGTACTCGGCGACGTTGTTGTCCGGAGGCTCGTCGGGAACGGACAGCCGGGCCACCCGTCGCCCGTCCCGAGTCTCGATCACGACGCCCAGCCCGCCGCCGGCGTCGCGAAACGAGCCGTCTGTAGCCAGGTAGAAATCCCGGTGATGGGTGTGTGGCGGGTGGGCGATGTGTGGCGTCGGCGCCTCATCGAACAGGTCCCGCAGCGACGACCGGCCGTACGTGGCCATACTACCAGTTGCGGAGCGGCCCTATTAAGTATGCTGGCGTCAGTACCGGCTGAGAACCAACGCGAGCAGGTTGACCGCGAGCAGGCCGAGGAAGGCCGCGACGGTCGTCTGCGAGTCGAGTCCGGTGGCCAAAAGCGGGAGGGACAGGAACGGGACGCCCACCACCACCCAGAACGCGACCCGCGAGACGATCGCACTCGCGAGCTCGGGGACCGATCCGAGTTCGGCGGCAAACGTCGGGAGCTGGAATCGTCGGGGCATCAATAACTCACTTACCATCTTGTAGTACACCCAACAGCATATAACCAGGCGAGCTTTCGGCACGTTTCAGCCCGTTTTACCGGCGTAACCGACGTGTTCGGGACAACTCAGACCGATGTTCCGCCGCGGAAACGTTTTATTGAGGGTTCTCATCCGGTTGCGTGTCCTCGGCCGGGGCGCGACCGTCGCGGTCATCGAGATCGCCAAGCACCACCACCGTCACCGTCGTCTCCCCGGCTGGGGTGTCGATGGTCGCGCGGTCGCTGACGGCCCCGAGCAGTTCCCGACGCCAGTCCGCCAGCGCGGCGGCGTGGTACTCCCGGTGGCGCTCGACGGAGTAGATTTCGGCCGGATCGGCCCGGAGCCGGTCGGCGGTCTCGGGCGGGCGGAGAATATCCGGCGCAGACGGCGCGAGCAGGCGGGCCGGCGGGACGTACACCGGTACCGGCGCCGGATCGCCGGCGTCATCGCGGTTGCCGGCGTGGATGCGGGCCCGCATCCGGCCGCTGAATGGCGGGGTGATTCGGAGGGCGACATCGTCGCCGCTTGTGCGGGTGAACTCGACGGCAGCAGCCAGATCCTCCGTCGACACCGCGATCGAGCGGATCACCGTCGGGTCCGACGCCATATCGGCTCTGACGGGCACGCCCTCATACGGGTTTTGACCGGGTCAGTATCAACTGTGATAACGGGCAAGCCGGATTTAAATCATACCATCCGGAATGTCTATCACGAGGATCATCTCGGGGGATCTAATGGCTGCCACAGCAGACACAGACGCGACCGAGAGCGAGACGGTACTGGTCGTCGACGACGAGGAGGACATTGCCGACCTGTACGCCGCCTGGTTAGAGATGGATTACGAGGTTAGGACGGCCTACAACGGGGGAGAAGCCCTCAAGAAGGCAGACGAGACCGTCGACGTGGTTCTGCTCGATCGGCAGATGCCGGATTACTCCGGCGACGAGATTCTCGAGCGGTTCCGCGAGCGGGAGCTCGACTGTCGGGTCGTGATGGTGACGGCCGTCGACCCGGACTTCGACATCGTCTCGATGGAGTTCGACGATTACCTGACAAAGCCCGTGATGCGCGAGGACCTCGACGAGGCCGTCACGTCGATGCGCGAGCGCGACGCCTACGACGAGACGGTCCAGGAGTACTTCGCGCTGACCTCGAAGAAGGCCACCCTCGAGGCCGAAAAGCCCCGGGCAGAACTGGAAAACAACGAGGAGTACCAACAGATGGTCGCCCGCGTCGACGAGCTCAAAGAGGAGGCAGACCCCGCAACGGCGGGGTTCGACGACGACTACGAGTCGCTGTTCCAGGAGCTCCCCGACGGCGACGGGGCCGCGTTCTAACCCGCTACTGGTAGTCTATCTCGCCGTCCCCCTCGCCGACCCAGGCCTCGCGATCCGGCTCCCGGGCAGCGAGCGGGTCGGTGCCCTCGTACCAGGGAACCCGTTTCAGCTCCTCCATGCCGTAGGCCAGGTCGTCTGCAGTCTTGCCGGTGAACTCGAACTGCTCGGTGAGCACGATCGCGTCGACGCGACAGACCTCCTCGCAGAGCCGACAGTACAGACACTGGCCGATGTGGAGGTTGAACTGCTCGCCCGTCCGGTGGTCGTCGGTGACGATCTGGATCGTGTCGTTGGGGCAGACCGACTCGCACTGGCGACACCAGATACACCGCTGTTGGCTGAACTTGTGTACCCCCGGAACCGCTGGGAGACCTCGGGGGCCTCCTCGGGGTAGCTGACGGTGAAGGTCTCGCCGGCGAGGGCGTGTTTCATCGTCGTAGCCATCGACTTGAGCACGTCGATCACAGCGCCTCGGGGCGGGGCGGACAGCCCGGGACGTGGATGTCGACGGGAATAATCTTCTCGACGCCCTTGATAACGTTGTACCCCTCCTGGAAGGGCCCGCCGGAGATCGTACACGCCCCCATCGAGACGACGAACTTCGGCTTGGGCATCTGGTCGTAGACCCGCTGCATCCGGGGCCCGAACTTCGAGACGATCGTGCCGGGGACGATGATCACGTCGGCCTGGCGCGGCGAGGCCCGCGGGACGCCAGCGCCGAACCGGTCGAGATCGTGCTTGGTAGCGTAGGTGTGCATCATTTCGATGCTACAGCAGGCGATCCCGAACTGGAGCATGAACATCGAGTTGCCCCGCACCCAGTCCATGAACCGGTCGAGCTTGGTGAGAATGAACGACGTCGTCCCGAACGCCTGCCGCAGGCGGGAGTTGAACCGATCGTCGATCTCCCGGCGTGCCCGGGTCGGGCGCTCGCCGTCGGCCGCCGCGTCGGGAAGGGTCTCCTCGCTCATCGGTCCGGCTCCGATTCGGGTGCGGGCGGAGCGGTCGTCAACGCCAGGGCGTCTTTCTGCCAGGCCCACGCGAGCCCGGCGACCAGCACGGCCAGAAACGCCGCCATCGGTGCCGCGACCCGGAGAAAGCCGGCCCCAGCGGCCGCCCCGTCGAAGGCGACCGCCCACGGGCTAATAAATGCGAGCTCGACGTCGAAGACGACAAACAGCAGCGCGACCCGGTAGTACTGGACGTTGAACCGCACGTTCCGGCTCTCCCCGGTCGGAACCTCGCCGCTCTCGTAGGCGGCGCGCTTGCCCCGCGTGGGCGCGCTCGGACGGAGCAACTAAGACAGCCCCATCATGCTCGCGGCCACGAGCCCGGCGACGACGACGAGTGCCGCGATGGCGATCCAATCGCTCATCGGACTTCGGAGTGACTTATCGTGCGCACAGATAACCCGTCGGGTTCGACCGACCGTCGGCTCGCCGGCTGCCACCCCTTGGCCGGGCACCGCGGACACACTCAGCGCACGCCCGATGTGGATAGAGTCGGGACGGCAGTCTTACCTTGCGGGGGGCCACACCGCCGGTATGGACGAAGGGACCGACGACACGGACGCGGGCGCGCTCGATGCGCTTCTCGAACGGCTCCGATCGGAGGCCGCGGCCGATCGTCCGGCCGCGACGACGCCTGATGTCGGGATCGTGATGGGGTCGGACTCGGATCTCGAGGTTATGAGCGGGGCCCACGACGCGCTGACCGAGCTCGGGATCGAGGAACAGACCGAATACGACGATCCGCCGGAGTCGCGGTTCAGCTTCGAGACCCACGTCGTCTCGGCCCACCGGACGCCCGAGCTACTCTACGCCTACGGCGAGACGGCGATCGATCGCGGGCTGGAGGTACTGATCGCCGGCGCCGGCGGGAAGAGCGCCGACCTGCCGAACATGCTCGCTTCGATCGCCTACCCGCTGCCCGTGATCGGCGTACCGGTCCAGGAGAAGTCTGTCTCGTCGGTCATCGGGATGCCGACCGGGGCGCCCTTAACGGCTGTCGACGCCGGCAAGTCCTTTAACGCGGGGCTGTCGGCGGCTCAGATCCTCGCCCGCGGGGACGAGAAGCTCCGGGGTCAGCTCCGAGCCGTTCACGACGGGCAGAAAGACGGCGTCGGGACGGTCTCCGAGGAGCTGCACTCGCTCGGGACGCCGGGCTTTCGCGACCAGCGAGACGGATAGACGGCCACCAGTCGGGGGACGTACGTTCACTCTGTACCGGTACGTACTGCTCTCGTAGCCGTACATATAAAAATTATAAAACTTGTTAACCGTTGCCGTGGCGGATTCCCGTGATGTCAGAACGCCACGAGGAGGGGGCCGGAGTATCATACGAGTGGACGACGCGGCGGCGGTTCGTGACGGCGGCCGGCGCGGCCGGGGTGGCGGGACTGGCCGGCTGTACGGGCGACGATGACGGCGACGACACGGCAGGGAGCGAGGAGGACTTCCCGGAGTGGGATTCGGAAGATCCCGCTTTTCCGCAGCTGGCCTCGACGCTGCTCGAAGACGAGTTTCACGTCGGCTCGCCGGCGCTGCTCGAGTCGATGGAACAACGGGACGAGCCACGGTACGGAAACCCCGTCCCGGAGACGCCCTCGCCAGGAGATCAGCTCGATCCCGACACGATCGAGTTCTCGGTCGTGCCGACGGAGGATCCGGACGCCTACGGGGACATCTGGGCGCCGCTGGTCGAGAACATGGAGGCCGAGACCGGGCGGAGCGTCACCGTCAATCCTCTCGACAGTTCCGCAGCACAGATCGAGGCGATGCGGGCTGACCGGCTTCACGTCACCGGGTTCTCGACGGGGACGGTGCCGTTCGCGGTCAACATCGCCGGGGCGCGGCCGTTCGCGATGCAGGTCAGCGAGGGCCAGTTCGGGTACAAGCTGTGGGTGCTCACGCAGGCGGACAGCTCGATCTCCTCGCTCGGAGACATAGCGGGTGCGGACATCGCCCACGTCGAGGAGACCTCGAACTCCGGACACCAGGCGCCGGTCGCGCTGTTCAGCTCCGAGGGCGTCGCCCCGGGCGAGGACTACGAGTTCGAGTTCTCGGGGAGTCACGAGAACAGCATCCGTGGCGTCGCCGCGGGCGATTACGAGGCGGCACCGATTGCGAGCACCGTGCTGTTCAGACAGGCCGACTCCGGCGAGGTCGACCCGGACGAGTTGAAAGTCGTCTACTCAAGCGATCCGTTCCCGACGACGGGCTTTTCCGTGAACCCCCGGTTGACCCCCGAGCTGCAGGAGGGGATCGTCGCCTCGCATCTCGAGTACGACTACGCGGGCACGTCGATCGAGGAGTTCTACGAGCGCGGTCAGTTCATTGAGATCGACTACGCAACCAACTGGGACGTGATCCTCCAGATCCAGGAACAAAACGAGGTCGATTACCAAGTCGACCAGATTTAGATGCTGTCGGTCACGGATCTCGAGAAAGTCTACGAGGGTGGCGAGCGGGCGCTTCGAGGGGTCTCTTTCGAGATCGCGGCAAACGACATCGTGGCGATCATCGGCCCGAGCGGCGCCGGCAAGAGTACGCTCATCGAGTGTATCAACCGCCTCACCGAGCCAACGAGCGGCACGGTACAGCTCGACGGGACCGAACTCACGGCCCTGTCGAGCAGGGAGCTCCGGCGCGCGCGCCGGGAGATCGGCATGGTCTTTCAGGAGTACGCGCTGGTCGAGCGGCTGACCGCCATGGAGAACGTGCTGTCGGGCCGGCTGGGATACGTCAGCAGCTGGCGGGCGTTCCGTCGGAAGTTCCCGTCGGAGGACATCCAGCGGGCCTACGCCACGCTCGACCGCGTCGGGCTCGCGGGCCACGAGGACGACCGGGTCGACGAGCTCTCGGGGGGCCAGCGCCAGCGGGTCGGGATCGCCCGGGCGGTTCTCCAGCAGCCGAAGATCATCCTCGCCGATGAGCCGACCTCGAGTCTCGATCCCGAGACCAGCCGCGCGGTCCTGGAGCTGCTGACCGAGATCGCCGCCGAGGAGAAGATCCCGGTGACGATCAACATCCACGAGGTACCCCTGGCGCGGGCACACGCGGACCGGATCATCGGGCTGTCGGACGGACGGATCGTCTTCGACGGGCTGCCGGACGATCTCGATGAGCGCGCGATGGACACGATCTACCGGAACGGGTCGACCGAGGAGACCGGCGGGGACGACAGACAGCCACGACACTTCGAGGCACAGATCGACTGATGTCGACTCTCGAGTACGAGGAGTACAGCAGCGAGTGGACCCGGCCCACGGTCTTTTACAACCGGTGGGTCAAGCGGCTGGTCTACCTGGCGGTCGCGGTGTTCATCGCCTGGAACGTCTGGGCGGCGCGGATCTCGGCCGAGCGGCTCCAGTACGGAATCGGACAGGTTGACTTTCTGTTCGGAGCGATGTGGCCGCCGGATTTCGGGATCTCCGTCTCGGGCGGAGAACTGGTCACGGGACGGCGGTTCTCGCGGATCGTCGAGAAGATGCTCGAGACGCTCGCGATGTCGATCGTCGCGACCGTTGTCGGCGTTCTCGTGAGCCTCCCGGTGGCCGTGATGGCAGCCGAAAACCTCGCGCCGCGACCGGTCTATTACGTGGCTCGGGCGATCATCACGGTGACCCGGTCGATCCACGAGCTGATCGTCGGGATCGTCTTCGTAATCGGGTTCGGGTTCGGCGCGTTCGCGGGCGTGCTCGCCTTGGTGTCCGCGACACCAGGGTTTTTTGCGAAGCTGCTCGCCGAGGATCTTGAGGACATCGACCAGTCCCGGCTCGACGCGATCCGGGCAACCGGGGCCGGGCCGCTCGGGGTGATCCTCTACGGCGTCGTACCGCAGGTGCTGCCCCGGATGATCGGGCTGACGATCTACCGGTGGGATATCAACCTGCGGGCGAGCACGATCCTCGGGATCGTCGGCGCCGGCGGGATCGGGGCGACGCTCAACACCGCGTTCAACACCTACGAGTACGATTTCGGCGCGGCGGTGTTGCTCGTGATCATCGCCGTCGTGGTGGTCGGCGAGGTGGTCAGCTCGTGGGCCAGGGGGCGAGTCCAGTGACTGCGGCCGACGACACCGCGCCGGGAGAGTGGGAGCGGTTCGACACCAAACGACGGCTGCTCCGGTTCGGACTGGTGCTCGTGGTGCTCGGCGCGACCGTCGCGTCCTGGCGGGCGCTCGACGTGCGGTACGTCTACATCGAGACCGCGCCCGAAAACATCGCGGACCTGTTCGGGCGGATGTACCCGCCCGACGCCGCCTACGCCGGCGAGATCGTCGACCCGATGATACAGACGATCAACATCGCCGTGATCGGGACGGTACTTGCCTTGCTGCTGGCCGCGCCGGTGGCGTACATCAGCGCCAGAAACACCACGCCGAACCGGGCGACCCACGCGCTGGGGACGGTCATCGTCGCCGGATCGCGGTCGATCCACTCGCTGATCTGGGGGCTCGTGTTCGTCATCGTCTTCGGGACCGGCGTCCTGGCCGGGATCCTCGCGGTCGCCTTCCGGTCGATCGGGTTCATCGCGAAGCTGCTCTCCGAGGAGATCGAGGAGATCGACGCCGCAGCGACGGAGGCGATCCGGGCGACCGGGGGGAGCGAACTCGACGTCCTCATCTACGGGATCCTGCCACAGATCAAGCCGGCGCTGGCCGGCATCTCGGTCTACCGGTGGGACATCAACGTCCGCGAGGCGACGATCACCGGCTTCGTCGGCGCCGGCGGGATCGGCGTCGAGTTACAGAACAGCATCGGGGCCTTCCGGTGGGACGCGGTGCTCACGATCCTGATTGCGATCCTGATCGTCGTCGTTGCGAGCGAGAGTATCTCGGCGTACGTCCGCCGGAAGGTACGGTGATCCGCCGGTGAACTACCCCACCCTGCTCGCGCTAACGCACTCGCTGAGGGCGGGAGCTTAGCGCCTGCAGTCAGCTAATCGGTACCCCAAGGACACCCGAAAACACGCTACGCGTACGCGAGGCGAGCACACGGGTACGAAAACGATAAGCCCGGGGCGGCAAAGGACGTGGTATGCCGGTATCAGACGGGTGGGAACGCAGATGAGCGTGTTACAGCGCGATCCCACCGACCGGGTCGAGATTCTCGACGAGGACGGCCACGTCCGCGAGGGCGCGGAGGTCCCCGAGATCGGGGACGACCGCTTGGTTGAGATGTACCGTCACCTAAGACTGGCGCGTCACTTCGACGAGCGGGCAGTCAGCCTGCAGCGCCAGGGCCGGATGGGAACGTATCCGCCACTGTCGGGGCAAGAGGCCGCCCAGGTCGGCAGTTCCTTCGCGATGGACGAACAGGACTGGCTGGTACCGAGCTACCGCGAACACGCCGCCATGCACGCCCACGGCTGGCCGCTCGAGCAGATCCTGCTGTACTGGATGGGCGCCGAGGACGGAAACGTCCCGCCGGCGGAGACAAACACCTTCAGCGTCGCCGTCCCGATCGCCACGCAGATCCCCCACGCGGCGGGGCTGGCTTGGGCGATGAAGCTCAAAGGCGACGACGGGGCCGTCGTCTGTCACTTCGGCGATGGCGGGACCTCGGAGGGAGATTTCCACGAGGGGCTGAACTTCGCCGGGGCCTTCGACGTGCCGGCGGTGTTTTTCTGCAACAACAACCAGTGGGCGATCTCGGTTCCCCGAGACCGCCAGACCGCAAGCGAGACGCTGGCACAGAAGGCCCAAGCCTACGGCTTCGACGGCGTCCAGGTCGACGGGATGGACCCGCTCGCGGTGTACTCGGTCACCGAGGAGGCCCTCGACCGGGCGAAAACCGGCGGCGAACCCGACGAGATCGGGACCGCGACCCGGCCGACGATGATCGAGGCGGTCCAGTACCGCTTTGGCGCCCACACGACCGCTGACGATCCGACGGTCTACCGCGAGGAAAGCGAAGTCGAGCGCTGGAAACAGAAGGATCCGATCCCGCGGTTCGAAACGTTCCTCCGAGAGCGGGGACTGCTTGACGACGAACGGGTCGAGGCGATCGGCCAGGCGATCCAAGACGAGGTCGCGGAGACGATCGAGGCCGCCGAACAGCACCCACAGCCCGAGCCGGCCGAGATGTTCGCCTCGGTCTACGAGGACATGCCCGACCGGCTCGAGCAACAGCTCGCGTACCTCGAAGAACTCAGAGACAGCCACGGCGACGACACACTCACCGAAGAATGAGCCAGACGACACAGACACAGAGTCTCACGCTGGTCCAAGCGGTCCGGGACGGACTCTACGGCGAGATGGAACGCGACGAGGACGTGCTCGTGATGGGCGAGGATGTCGGCGAGAACGGCGGGGTCTTCCGGGCCACACAGGGCCTGATCGAGGAGTTCGGCGGGGATCGGGTGATCGACACGCCGCTGGCGGAGTCGGGGATCGTCGGCACCGCGATCGGGATGGCCGCCTACGGGCTGCGCCCGGTCGCAGAGATCCAGTTTCTCGGATTTATGTACCCCGCGTTCGACCAGATGGTCTCCCACGCCGCACGGCTGCGCACCCGGAGCCGCGGGGCCTACACCGCGCCGATGGTCGTCCGCGCACCATACGGCGGCGGTATCCGCGCGCCGGAACACCACTCTGAGTCCACGGAAGCGTTTTTCGCCCACCAACCCGGGCTGAAGGTGGTCATCCCCTCGACGCCACACGACACCAAGGGGTTGCTCGCAAGCGCGATCCGGGATCCCGATCCGGTCGTATTCCTCGAGCCGAAGCTGATCTACCGGGCGTTCCGGGAGGACGTGCCCGAGGACACCTACACCGTGCCGCTCGGCGAGGCCGCGGTCCGGCGGGAGGGCAGCGACGTCTCGGTGTTCACCTGGGGCGCGATGACCCGACCCACGATCGAGGCCGCCGAGGAGCTCACGGAGGAAGGCATCGACGCCGAGGTGATCGATCTGCGGACGCTCTCGCCGCTGGACGAGGAGACGATCGTCGAGTCATTTAAAAAGACCGGGCGGGCGGTCGTCGTGCACGAGGCGCCAAAATCCGGCGGGCTGGCCGGCGAGATCACCACCACCATCCAGGAGGAAGTGTTGCTCTACCAAGAGGCGCCAGTAAAGCGGGTGACCGGCTTCGATGTTCCGTTCCCGCTGTACGCCCTGGAGGATTACTACCTGCCCGAGGCCGCGCGGATCAAAGACGGCATCCGCGAGACGGTCGAGTTCTGACATGTTCGAGTACGAGCTCCCGGACGTCGGCGAGGGGGTCGCCGAGGGGGAGGTCGTCGTCTGGCACGCCGAGCCGGGCGACGCCGTCGAGGAGGACGACGTGCTCGCTGAGATCGAGACCGACAAGGCCGTCGTCGACCTGCCCGCCCCGGTCGACGGGACGATCAACGAGCTACACGCGGCGGTCGGGGACGTGGTGCCGGTCGGGGACGTGATCGTGACCATCGACGAGGGCGACGGCGAGGCCGATTCGGAGGACTCGACGGCCGAAGCCGGGACCGACGGGCAGGCCGAGACAGACGACCGGACGGAGACAGAGTCCGTCGAGGCCGATACGAACGGGACCGCCGACGGTCGCGTGTTCGCGCCGCCGCGGGTCCGCCGGCTGGCCCGCGAACTCGGGGTCTCACTCGGCGCTGTCGAGGGGTCGGGCCCGGGCGGACGGGTCACCGAGGGCGACGTGCGGGCGGCCGCCGAGGAGCCTGAAGAAACAGACACAGAACCCCGATCGGAGCCCGCCGCGGCGATCGTCAAAAACGGCGACGACGCGACCGCAGCCGAAACCGGCACGGGACAGACGGCAGAAGCGACCGCCGGCGTCGAGCCGGCCGACAGGGAGCGAACGCTCGCGGCGCCGGCCACGCGGAAGGCCGCCCGCGATCTCGATATCGAACTCGACGCGGTCCCGACCGAGAAGCGACGGGACGGCGAGCCGTTCGTCGAACCCGAGGACGTGCGCGCGTATGCGGAGGCACAGCGGACCGCCCAAGCGGCCGACACCGCGGCGCTGAGCGAGGAGACGGAGACACAAGAGCAGCGGCGGGTGGGGGCGGAGGCCGCCGCCGAACGGGAGCCGGCCGCGGCCGACGAACGCCCCGAACGCCGGGAGCCGTACGCCGGGATCCGCGAGACGATCGGCGAGCAGATGGAGGAGTCGGTCTACACCGCCCCACACGTCACCCACCACGATACGGCGGTCGTCCCGGAGCTAGTCGAGACCCGCGAGCGGCTCAAGGCTCGGGCCGATGAGCGGGGCGTCTCGCTCACGTACCTCCCGTTCGTGTTGAAGGCGGTCGTCGCCGGGCTCGAGGCCCACCCCGTTTTGAACACGAGCCTCGACGAGGAGGCCGGCGAGATCGTATACAAGGACTACTACAACCTCGGGGTCGCGGTCGCGACCGACGACGGGCTGATGGTGCCGGTCGTCGAGGACGTCGACCGGAAGGGGCTAGTTGAGCTGGCCGCCGAGGTCGACGACCTGGCCGCGCGGGCCCGGGGCCGGGAGTTAGCCCCCGAGGAGATGCGCGGGGGGAGCTTCACGGTGACCAACTTCGGCGCGATCGGCGGCGAGTACGCCACCCCGATCATCAACTACCCCGAGACGGCCGTGCTCGGCTTGGGCGCGATCGAACAGCGGCCGGTCGTTGAGGATGGGGAGGTCTGTGCGCGTGCGACGCTGCCGCTGTCGCTGTCGGTCGATCACCGGGTGATCGACGGCGCCGACGCCGCGGCCTTTACCAACACGGTCATGCAGTACCTCGAGGATCCGACGCTACTGTTGCTGTGATCCCCGGGCACGGACGAACACACTGATACCGACCGCGACACGAAGGGGGGATACAGATGGTCGTCGGAGATGTCACGACTGGCACGGACGTACTGATCGTCGGCGGCGGGCCGGGCGGGTACGTGGCCGCGATCCGGGCGGGACAGCTCGGGCTCGACGCCACCCTCGTCGAGATGGACGAGTACGGCGGCGCCTGCCTGAACCGCGGGTGTATCCCCTCGAAGGCCCTGATCACGGGCAGCGACGTCGCCCACAGGGCCGGAGCGGCCGAGCGGATGGGCGTCTACGCCGACCCGGCGGTCGACCTCCAGGGGATGGTCGCCTGGAAAGACCGGATCGTCGACCGGCTCACGGCGGGCGTCGAGTCGCTGTGTGAGCGCGCCGGCGCCGAGCTGATCGAGGGTCGGGCCGAGTTCGTCGACGAGAACCGCGCCCGGATCGTCAAGGGCGGCGACGGCCAGGGCTCTGAGTCGATCGAGTTCGAACACGCCGTCGTCGCGACCGGGAGCTGCCCGATCGAGCTGCCCGGGTTCGAGTTCGACGGCGACCGGATCCTCTCCTCGGAACACGCCCTCTCCTTGGGGTCGGTGCCCGAGAGCATGGTCATCGTCGGGGCGGGCTACATCGGCATGGAGCTCGCGACGGCATACCAGAAGCTCGGGGCCGACGTGACCGTCGTCGAGCGGCTCGCGGAGCCACTGCCTCAGTACGACGAGGAGATTACCGAGGTCGTCCAACAGCGGGCCGCCGGACTGGGGGTCGATTTCGAGTTCGGCCTGGCCGCAAGCGACTGGGAGGAGGCCGGCGAGGGGCTGACCGTGTTCGCCGAGCGCGAGGACGGGGAGATCGCGGAGTTCGGCGCCGAGATCTGTCTGGTCGCAGTGGGACGGCGGCCGGTCACCGAGACCGCGAACATCGGCGCCGCGGGGATCGAGACCGACGACAGGGGGTTCATTCAGACCGACGACCAGACCCGGACCAGCACCGACCACATCTTCGCCGTCGGGGACGCCGCCGGCGAGCCGATGCTCGCACACGCCGCCTTCGCGGAGGGCGAGGTCGCCGCCGAGGTGATCGCCGGCGAGCCCGCCGCGTTGGATCACCAGGCGATTCCCGGCGCGGTGTTCACGGAACCGGAGATCGGCACCGTCGGGATGACCGAACGCGAGGCTCGGGAGGCCGGCTTCGAGCCGGCCGTCGGCGAGATGCCCCTGCGGGCCTCCGGGCGGGCGATGACGCTCGACGACACCGACGGGTTCGTTCGGATCATCGCCGACGGCACGGACGGGTTATACATCCACCCGGCAAGGCTCGTCGGGCAGCGAGAACATACGACCCGACGATTCAGCGTGAAGGGAGACACCTTCCGAAGCGAGGCGGTTCAGGAGAACAAGAATCTCCTGGAAACGGGTCACCAGCGGACCTTACAACCGGATCTCACGTTCCGGACCTTCGTCATCTGTAAAGGTAAGCGTGATCCGGGAACGTTCGCCGAACGAATCTCCCCGTACGTTCGCGTCGGAAAGAAAATGACCACAGCGAAGGTTCGTACGCGGATTCACGAGGGTGAAAGCGAAGAGGGCCGTTTCGAACTCGGCCAACCGGTCGGCAAATCCGATGTCCCCCAGGACGAATACGACGTATTGGGCGACGTTACGATGGAGTCGATGGCTCCGGTGAACGTACTCACCAGCGGAGACCTTTCAGGCCCGCACGTCTCGATAACGCCGTCGTTCGGTCCGGGAAACGACGAAACCGTGAGCCTCCCGACTGAAGCCAAGTTTCTCGGCATCCAGCAATGACGCTCTCGGATCTAGCCGAAACAACACTGACTCTCGCCAGTGGGTGGCTTCCGGGATCGAGCCGTCCCGACTACTTTCCCCTCGGAGGAGACCACGTGGACCGGCACCAACTGGAGATGCTCCGGGCCTTAGAACGAGGGGACAGAACGCTCCTGAACACGAACGCCACCGGTGCGGGCAAAACCCTCTCGTGGGCCGCACCAGTGATCAGATCCCACGATTCGAGCACACCACAGCTGGTACTGGCCACGTATCCGACGACAGCCCTGATCGAAGATCAGCGGTCGACGCTACTCCAGTACTTTCGAGATTACTACGATACTTCGGAGGAGCCTTGGGCCAAAGAACGCTCGTTCGACCTCGTAACCACAACCGAAACTGGAACAGACGACAGAGAAGTG
>PXQL01000038.1 GCA_003021335.1 Halobacteriales archaeon QH_10_67_13 | reverse complement strand
GGCCGCCGGCTGCTCCGACACGCCGAGCGACTCGCCGCCGACGCAGGCTACGAGGACCTCGCGGTGCTCAGCGGTATCGGCGCTCGCGAGTACTACCGCAAACTCGGGTACACACAGTCCTCGACGGGGCCGTACATGATGAAACACCTCGGGTGAGCTCCCCCGAAATACGCAATAGATATTTGTCCGCCTGGGAAGTCCCCGACCAACCCTGGGGTGGTCTGGAACGTCGCTCGCATCGGGTCAACATCGTCGTCCCGATTGCATCGGCCACCCGGTAGACACACAGTAACATAAACACCCTCCTGTAAATTGCACTTACTCATCGGAAGCGCCTCACCGCTCGCTGGCGCTAGGTGTTCAGCGTCGTTTGGATGCCAGCTACTCGTCGAGACGGTGGAGCAATCGTGTGACGTAGGGGCTATTCTCCCAGCTCCGGTGCGGGCCGATCGTCGTAATCAGCGTTCGAGCCGCCTCGTGGCTTAGATGTCCGTTCCGGGCGTGGTCGACGATGAGCCGCGGCGCCGAGACGATCCGCGGGCGCTTCAATACGGCGTGAATCAGCGGGAAGTTCATCCCACCGAACTCGTCGGTGAGAAACCCGTCGACGGCGAGCGCATTCGCGAGGACGATCCCGTCGGTTTCGCCGTCATCGAGGCCGAACGTCGGTCGGGAGTCCGGCGTCTCGTCGCGCTCGTACGGATCTTTGACTGCGTAGTGGTTACGGGCTGCGAGGACGTTGTCTGCCGCCGCAGCGTGGATGTCCTGATACTGCGCGAGGTCGCGGAGTTCTGCAATCACCTCCGGCGGTACGAACACTTCACAGGAGGTGAGGAGATACTGAAACGGGTCTAGGACAGTGGTGCCGACGGCTGCGTCCGCATGGGGCACTGCAAGTCGCGTCGCCATCGTAGATGTCGATATCGTCAGGGGCAGCGAGATCGAGCGGCTCGTCCTTGAGATCCGCTTTGAGAAGGCGGAGTCGCTGGGCAGTCTCGGTGCCGATCAACTGCTTGGCCGTCTCGAACTCGAGTTGGTCGTCGTAGTACTTCGTTGCGACGAGTTCCTGGAACGTCTCACTGTCAGCGGTGTCTTCGATGTATTCGCGGATGGCCTCGACGAGGAGATCTGTCCGATCCTTGTCGAAGAGCTCTGCGATAGCGTCCAGCCGGTTGACGAGGTACTCCGGTGACTGGAAGTGTACCCGCCGCGGGTCGTCGCTCGCGTCCATATCGTGTGCAAGTTTTGCACATAGTTAGATAACGGTTTCGGCGACTGCACACAGCTTGCACATCAGCGCACGTGGATCAGCTTCAGCTTCTGCGGCGAGGGCGCTAATCCCCACTCCTCTACGGAGTGACCGGAGTAGGGAGGGGATACAGCGCCGGTCATCTGTTTCACCTCCACTGTACGGCACGGTCTTAGGACCCCCGGGGCCGAGGGTTTATAAAGATACTCGCCACGCGTCCGACGGCGTTCAAACGTGGTTCGAAACGGCAAAGCCGTTTCGTCATCACAAAAGACCGCTGGTCTTTCGAACGACGACACGAAGCGTGCAACGGTGGTTGTGGCCGAGTGTTCAACAGATCGGAATGGGACACCCCGACCCGCCGGTGAAGGGAAGCCGCCTGCGGAGTCTGGACCCACTATGCCCACATCGGGGACAAGATCCGACGCGGAACCAGGAAGCTCCGACCGCAACAAGCAAGCCCCGGGGAGCCCCGAGCGCAGTGGGGTATGGTAGTTCACTCCTCTACGAGTCTCACCCGTCATTATAGGTGTTCAGCTCGTCGAGACACTGATCAGGGGTCGTCCCGATACGAACGCCGTCGATGTTGGACAGTTCGAGGTCGTGAGTAGCAGTCCGGAAGAGCATTCCGTCAACGAGAATGCGGGCATGACGCGTGCTTGGGATTGCCAGTTCGCTCACGAACGTCGTAGAGGGGCTCAGTATCGGGCATCTCGAGTCACTCTGCGGGATCTCCGTCCCGCTCGGGTGAGTGTAGGTCGAGCCGTCGGTGCCGCCGAATCTCGACCATAGTCCCGGTCACTCGAAGCCGCGGGTCACCGTTTCGTCGACGAGCTCGTCGAACTCGGCCTCAAGCGCCTGTTGTGCGTCCTCGAAGGTCGCAGTCAGCTCGTCGAGTCCCTCGGGGCGGTCGTGGGGATCGAACTCCATGGGACCGTAGGCCGGACTGTCGAGGGTCTCCATCACGTCCTCGAACAGCGCCTCCGGGGTCGTCGGGGCGTCGGCGTGGGTCTCAAGGACCGTCTCGAGTTCCTCGGCGCGCTCGGGGGCCTCCTCCTCGGGAATCGGCTGCTGGACGCCGAACACGCCGCCGGCCTCGGTGGGAAAGAGCGGCTCAATGTCCTCGTCGACCCGGCGGGCGACCTTGGAGCCGACGCCCTCGACTTGGTAGGGGTTTTTCGCGTACGTTTTCAGCTGATAGGCGCCGGCCTCCGGGTGGCCGATGAACAGGTCCTCGCCGACCCCGCCGGCGCGGTCGCCGCCGACGGCCCGCCACCCGCTCGGATCGACGTCGCTCTCGATCACGTCCGACAGCAGGTCGTCCCAGTCGCGAATCCGCATTACTGTATCTACGGGATCGAACAGAAAATACCCACCGGTTCGTCCGACTCACCGGCCGGATCAACAGCGTTTTTCCCGGATCGGCGACGAGAGCGCGTGCGCGGCGACCGAATCGATTCGCATGCGGGCCGTCCTCGAGCCGGGTATGGAGGTGGCCGCCTACGGCGTCGAGTCCACCGAGTACCGGGGCCGCGAGCAGTACGAGACCGTTGCGGGGACGCGGGTCGTCGTCGAGCCGTCGATCATCGTCGACGTGACCGACGTCCGCGAGTGGGTGCAGTGCCCGCGTCAGTACTACCTTGGAAAGCTCCAGGGAACGCCGCTCGCGGAGCCCGTGGTGCTCGGAACGATCGTTCACGAGGTGTTCGGCGACCTCCTCCGGGGCCAGTCGCTTGAGCCCGCCGTCGACAGGCGGGTCCGGGAGGCCGGCCTCGAACTCGGCGTGCTCGGAGCCGACGCGGACGCGATCCGAGATCGGGTGCGCGAGCACGCCGGCGCGATCCGGGGCTGGCTCGAACAGGGCCGACTGGCCGACGATGAGTGGCGCTCGGAGCAGCTGCTCATCAGCGACCGGTACGGGCTGAAGGGACGGGCCGACGCCGTCCGAGGGGGTAACCCGGTCGAGCTCAAGACCGGCAAGAACACCGACCGCGAGCCCCGCTTTCCCGACAAGGTCCAGGCGACCTGCTACGCACTCTTGCTCGGGGAGCTCGACGAGACATCCCCGGAGACCGCGACCCTGTTGTACACGAAAAACGCCGCGATCGACGCCGAGGGCGATCTCTCGCCCGCCAAGGAGTTCTCGATCGGGGACGGGCTGCTCGCGTACGTCCTCCGGCTGCGAAACGAGCTGGCGGCCATGGAGGCGCGAACGGGGGTGCCGACCGGCTACGAGGCCGACGCGATCTGTGAGTACTGCTTCGAGCAGGACACCTGCATGGCCGTCGCCGGCCGGCTCGATCAGGAATCGAAGGCCGGCCAGGTTGGACCCGCCGTCCCCGAGTCCCAGCAGACGTACTTCGATCGGCTGTACGCGGCGGTCGAGAAAGAGCGCCGCGCGGTTGACCGGGAGTACGCCAAGCTCTGGGAGCACTCCGCCGACGAACGAGCCGCCGAGGACCGCGCGCTGATCGGTCTCGAGCCGACCGGAACGCGCCGGCTCGCCTCGCAAGCGACGGCGACCCGACCGGCGGCGAGGCCGAACTGGCCCGCGTCGAGGCGCTCGGAGCCGCCGGCGGCGAGATCGTCGTCACCGCCGACGAGCCAGTCGAGCTTCGGCGGCTCGACGTCTACCCCTCGACGATCGGCGAGGACCGGCTGCTCACGGCGCTTCACGACGCGGTGCTCACTCGCGGTCCCGAGTGGAAGGGGCCGCTTCTGGGCGACGCCGCGCCAACCTTCGACTCGACCGAGGAGACGTTCGTCGAGAACAACGACCGCCAGGACGAGGCCATCCGCCGAGCGGTCACCGCCGAGGACTACGCGCTGATCCACGGCCCGCCCGGAACCGGCAAGACCTACACGCTTGCCCGTCTTGTTCAAGCACTGGTCGAGCGCGGCGAGCGCGTGCTCGTCTCTGCGTTCACGAACAGGGCCGTCGACAACGCACTCGCGGCGATCGAATCTCGGGGTTGTACCGACATCGTCCGGCTGGGGACAGAAAGCGGCGTTCGCGAGGAGTTCGAGCGGTACCGACTCGACCGCGCCGGCGATCCCGAGGAGCGGGCCGACGCCCTCGAGCGCGCTTCGGTGGTGGCGGCGACGACGGCGAGTTGTGGCTCTCGGATCGCGCGCACCCAATCGTTCGATGTTGCGGTCGTCGACGAGGCCGGACAGCTGACTGAGCCGGGGACGCTCGCGGCCGCCGTGCTCGCCGATCGACTCATCTTGGTCGGCGACCACGAGCAGCTCCCGCCGGTCGTCGTAGAACTCGCCAGCCGCTCGGCGATCTCCCAGGCGTCGATCCGTCCGCGCTGCCGGCACACCTGCGAGATCCCGTCGCGTACGTCGACCCGGACGGGACCGCCGACGGGCACACGAACCCGACAGAGGCCCGGGCCGTTGCCGAGGTAATCGCGGCCTACCGCGAGGCCGGGCTCGATCCCGAGCAGATCGGGGTCATCGCACCCTACCGCGCCCAAGTCGGGGAGATCGACGGTCGCGTGCCCGAGGGCGTCGCCGTCGACACCGTCGACCGGTTCCAGGGCTCGAGCAAGGAGGTGATCGTCATCTCTTTCGTCGCGACCGGCCGTCTTGAGGGGCCGATCTTCGAGGATCACCGCCGGGTAAACGTGGCGCTCACCCGCGCGAAGAAGGCCCTCGTGCTCGTCGGCGACCGGGCGGCCCTGACGACCGAGGACACGTACCGCCGGATGGTCGAGTGGGCCGACCGCTGATTCTGTTAGTCCCGGCCGTATCCGTCGGCGAGCCCGTCGAGCCCGTTTGCCTCCCCGACGGTGTGGGGTGCCGTCAGCGGCGAGACGCTCGTCAGCCCCTCGATTACGGCCCGCCGATCGGTCCCGGAGCCGTCGGGTAGGGTCCCGTTGCCCATCAGCTCCCAGGCGCCGTTCTCGAAGATCATCTCCTCGTCGTCGCGGCGCGCCTCCAGGTAATAGCCCTCCGATGGTTCCGTGACGACCATCTCCCCGCGGGCCTCGTCGGCGACCGGCGCGTTGACATTCAGGTACTCGGCAGTCTCGAAGACTCCGGCCGCCGCGGCGTTCGCCGCCAGATACCCTCCGGCTCGGGCCGCCTCGTCGTACTGCTCGCGGGGCACGGCCAGGTCGTCGCCAGCGGCGTACTCTCCGAGGGGCACGTACGTCGAGACGGCGATCGCCGGGACGTCAAAGAAAGTCGCCTCGACGGCCGCGCTCACCGTCCCCGATCGCCCGAGGCTGGCCGCCCCCAGGTTGGCCCCGCGGTTGCAGCCGGCAACGACCAGATCGGCGTCGGGTACCAGCTCCGAGAGCCCCGCGATCACGCAGTCACTGGGTGTCCCGTCGACCTCGTAGCCAAGCTCGTGCTCCCGAACGGCCGCTGAGTGCGAGAGCGCCCGCCCGACCGCGCTCTGGTCCGTCGCCGGCGCGACCGCCGTCACCGACCCGATCTCCGTGAGCCGCTCGTACAGCGCCCTGTGCCCGGCCGCCTCGATCCCGTCGTCGTTCGTCAGCAGGATCTCCGGCTGGTCCATACTCCTGATGTCGCGCAGAGCCGAATGAACCTGGCGTTCGGACGCCGAGACTCCCCGAGCCGGCGTCGCCCGGAACTCCTCGTTCCGTCGTTGGGGGGTCTCTCGGGCGTACTTTTATATGAGTTACCCTGTACGGTGTCGGTAATGTCAGACGACGAGTCCGGAACGGGCGGACAGGACGCGATCGACGAGCGGACCGGCGGGCAGGAGCGACGACGGACTCCCCAAGAGCCCAGACAGCCCGTCCAACAGTCCGGCGGCCAGGCGGAGGCCGTCGAGTACGCGAAATTCGGCGGCGTGGTGTTCGGACTCGTCGCCGCCGGGACGTTCCTCGCGTTGTTGCTGGGCTCGTTCATCGGCGACCAGGCGGCGATCGTGGTCAGCGGCGGCCAAAACGAGCTGTTCGGTGCCGTCACCGGTGCGTTCCAGGAGACGGTGACCACGCTCGGGGTCGTCGCGGCGGCCGCGACGGCAGTGTACTACGCCCGCACCGACGAGCCGGCACAGACCGCCGCCGCGATCGCGACCGGAGCCGGCGCGCTCGCCGTCAGCGTCGTCTTCTTGCTACTGATGGTCGTCTTCGAGCCCAGCGGCGGCAACGGCGGCGGTGGCGGGTTCGCCGGCAACGCGGTCTCGGTCGATATCGGGACCGAACTCCCGGGCGTTCTCGGGGCCGTCGTCGGGCTCGCCGCGCTCGCGGGTGCCGTGGGCTACGTCCTCGAAGAGGATCCGCTCGAGGTCTTCGACGCCTGACCGGCTACCGGCGGTCGAAAGGAAACGTATTTCAACAGAGTTCACGAGGTATAGATGCGGGCCGGTAGCTCAGTCTGGCAGAGCGACGGGCTCTTAACCCGTCGGTCGCGTGTTCAAATCGCGCCCGGCCCGCCTCCCGGTTATTCTACGAAAAGTTTGATGTGTTCGACGTGATTGTCGTTTGCGTCCTCGGGGACGGCGTCGAACCACGCGAACGTCTGCTCGTGTTCCGGGGGAAGGTACGGGTGATCGACGATCTCGGGGTCCCGCAGGAACTGCTCGTCCTCGACGGCGGCGCCGAACGTGACTCCCCACGAAGAGACGGTCTCCTCGCCGTCCTCAGGACTGAACCGGAGCCGCTCGAGCAGCCTCACCTCGCGGATCTCGACATCGACCCCGGTCTGGGATTCCATCGTCTGCTCGGCGGCCGCGACCCAGTCTGTGCCGGGCTCGACGGGGCCGCCCGGGGGCGCCCAGTCGCCGTCCTCGGGCGAGCCCTGCAGCAGTACCCGGCCGTCCTCGTCGGTGATCCCGACTTGGACGACGCCTGCGACACTGTCGTAGTGCTCGCGCAGCCCCTCGAACTGCGCGGCGGGCACGACGCGGTCGACCTCCTCGACTGGAACCGTCCCGTCGCGCAGCGACTCGGGATCGGCGAGCGTCTCGATGCTGGCGCCGTCGCTCGCGGTCGGTTCGTTCGTCACGAGCCAGCTGTATTTGCTGCCGCGGTATAACTGTTCGTGTCTCGCCGGCGATCAGTCGTGAAACTCAGCCGCGACCGAGAGTCCGGTCGTTCCGCGCTCGTAGCCCGCGACGCTCCCGTCCGGGCGGTACCGGTAGACGACGGCCGGTTCGTGGCCGACGCCCGGTTCTGCGGCCGCGATTTCGCCCCACTCGGAATCCCGGAACGAGGTGCAGTCGACGCACACGACCGCCCGCTCGTGAGCGGCGAGTTGTGTGTCGGTCTTGTTGTCGACGGTCTCTCTGATCGCGGCGATCGGCCCGCCGGCTCGGCGGCGCCGCGGCGGCTCCGGGCGGGTCACCTCGACTAAGCGGTCGATGTCCTCGACGCGGTAATCGAGCGCGTACCCGGAGGGCAGCTCGATCTCCGGCGTGAACCGGTGACCGGCCGTATCGAGCAGCCGGGCGGCGTTGAGCTCGGCCATCGCGGCGCGCATCCTGACGAGGTCGGTCTGCTGGCTGGTCCCCAGTTTCGAGGCCATCGTGTACCGGTGCTCGTCGAGCACGCCCGTCGAGAGCAGCTCCTGGTAGAAGGTGAGTCCCTCCTCGCGGCTGGCGTCCGGAAAGCCGCTGGCCTGCTCTCGAAAGAACCGTCGGCTCGTCTCGCGGCCGTCTTTCGAGAACAGGACCGGCAGGAAAAACCACGCGACGTGGTCGTACTCGGCCAGCCACGGATCGGACCGCTCGAGTTCGGCCAGCAGCTCCCGCTGTGCCCACCGCGTGATCGGGTACGGTGCCTCCGCGAAACTCTCCTTGTTGGTCTGCCAGAGGACCTTCGGCGTCTCCGTGTTGCCCAACCAGTAGGCGCCGCTGTCCTCGTGGTAGGCAAACAGGGCGAGATCGCCGTTGTCCATCTCGAGCCGACAGCCGGTGTACTCGGGCGGCGCCGGCACCTCCGGGTCGCGCAGGCTGGCCCCGAGCGCGCTCGCGAGCGGTCGACGCAGCTGGTTCTCGACCCGGTCGCGGTGCCAGGTTTCGTTCGACCGTCGGAATCGTAGGGGACCGGCCACACTGTCTGTACGAGCGCGGCTCGTTTGGCTCTTTGCCTTGCGGTAGCTCCCGGCGTTCCGGCGTCAGAATCCGATCACGATACTCGCGAGCAGCCCGACGATTATGAGCATCCCGAGGAGAACGAACAGCGCGTTCTCGCGGTTGATCGCCCCGGGTTCGAGCGGCCCTTGCGTCGCGATCGGTCCGGCCACGTTGCTCTCTCCGTCTCCGTCGTTTGTCTCCTCGAGATCCGAGAGCGCGAACCGCCACTCGTCGTCATCCGTTTCCGCGTTCGAGTTCGGTTCGGGCTCGGCGTCGCCGGCCGTCGCGTCGTCGCCCTCGCGGGTGTCGGTGCTCGCCGAGCCGTCGTCTGTCATGTCTGAGGGTACGAACGCGGGCGAATAAAAGCCGTCGGCTACCGGACGCGGGTCCCCAGCGGGGCGTCGTCGTGGGTCGTCAGAAGATCCGCCGCCTCGCCGGCCGCAAGCACCATGCCGTTTGACTCGTGGCCAAACAGTTCGGCCTTCTCGATGTTCGCCGCCACGATCACCCGACTCCCGGGAAGATCCGCCGCGTCGTGGAACTGCTTGAGCCCGGCGACAACCTGGCGGGTCTCGACGCCGATGTCGACCTCGAGGCGCAACAGCTCGTCGGCCCCCTCGATGGGCTCGGCGGTCACAACCGTCCCGACGCGCATATCGAGCTCGCCGAACGTGTCGATGCTAATCCGGTCCTCGACCAGCGGCTCGCGATCGACGCCTTCTGACTCGGAATCGGAGTCGTCTCCGGCCATGTCGACACGTTCCGCGAGCCGCGACTCAAGCGTTTCGACCGTCTCCTCGGAGACCTCTTCGAACAGCGCCTCGGGGGCTCCGAAACTCTCGGGCGGGGCGGCGAGTGCGGCCTCGGTCCCGGCGGCCGCGAGGTCGCCGTCCTCGCCGAGTTGGTCCCAGAGCGCCGCTGCCTTCTCGGGCATCACCGGCTGGGAGAGCACGGCCGCCGCCTTCGCGAGCTGCACGCAGTCCCGGATCACCCGGGCCGCCCGGTCGGGATCGTCATCGAGCAGGTTCCAGGGTTCGTTCTGCTGGATGTACTCGTTGCCGAACTTCGCAAGCTCGACGCCGAGCTCCCCGAGATCACGGATGTCGTACTCCCGGACGCTCGCCTCGAACCGCTCGACTGCCGCCTCGATGCGGTCCCGAACTGCCGGGCTGAGCTCGGCCTCGGGGGTCCCGTCGTAGTTGCGGTGGGCGAACAACAGCGCCCGGTACCAGAAGTTCCCGAGTGTGCCGACCAGTTCGCCGTTGACCCGCTCTGCGAACCGGTCCCAGGAGAAGTCCACGTCGCGCTCGAACCCCGACCCGGTCACGATGTAATACCGGAACGGGTCCGGGTGAAAGCCCGCCTCGAGGTACTCCTTCGCCCAGACCGCCCGCCCCCGCGAGGTCGAGAGGGACTTGCCGTCGATGCCGACGAAGCCGGTCGCGAGCACCGCGCGGGGCTCGTTGAACCCCGCCGCGCGGAGCATGGCCGGCCAGAAGACGGTGTGGTGTTGGATGATGTCGGGCCCAATGAGGTGGACGATCTCGCCGCTTTCCTCGGCCCACTCGGCCTGCCAGGACCCGAAGCGGCGCTCGCCGTCGACGGTCCAGACTGCCTCCCAGTCGAACCCATCGGCGCCGACCCGCTTGGAGTACTGCTTTGTCGCGGCGACGTACTCGATCGGGGCGTCGACCCAGACGTACAACACGAGATCCTCGCGGTCGTCGCCGGGGTAGTCGATCCCCCAGTCCATGTCGCGGGTGATACACAGGTCTTTGAGCTCGCCCTCGATCCACTCGCGGGGCTGGTTGCGGGCCCGCTCGGACCCTTCGAGTCGGTCGATAAACCCCTTGAGGTACTTCTGGAAATCCGCTAGCCGGAGGAACTTGTGCTCGCGGACCCGGTACTCGGCGGGGTTGTCGGTCAGCGTCGACCGGGGATCCTCGATCTCGCCGGGCTCTAAGTGCCGGCCACATCCCTCGTCGCACTCGTCGCCCCACCTCGATCTCGGCCTCGCGGACGTGGTCGCCCTCGATCCACGCCGAGACGAACTCCCGGGTCAGGGCCTTGTTCGTCTCGTCGTCGGTGTGGCCGTACTGGTCGAACTCGATGTTGAACTCCGGGAACCGCGCCGCGTACTGCTCGTGGTGGCGCAGGGCGAACGCGCCGGGATCGACGCCCTCCTCTGCGGCGTTGACCGCAACCGGCGTCCCGTGCATGTCCGATCCCGAGACGAACGCCGTCTGCTGTCCGATCCGGCGCAGCGCCCTGGCGTAGAGATCCCCCGCGACGTACGTCCGAAGGTGACCCACGTGCAGGTCGCCGTTGGCGTAGGGGAGCCCGCAGGTCACCACCGCCGGCTCGTCCGTCGGGAACGGCTCGTGGCTCATACCTGTTGGTTTGCCGGCGATAATAAAAAGCCGGTCGGTCCGCGCCGGTCCGAGATCCGCAACTCCCGACGCGGTCGCGTCGACCCCGGAATTTTTCGCGGGGTCGTGAGGCCGGCGATGAGTCAGCCGACGGTCCTCGTCGCCGGCACGGGGGAAAGCGCCTGCGGCATAACCGGATCCGGACCTGTATCGACTCGCTCTCGGTGTTGCCGTTGTACACGAACTTTGAGAGTATGTCCCGGCTCGTCCACGTGGTGAGCGGCCGGGTGGCAGCGACGGGGGGGTTTGCCTTCGTCCTCGATTCCGGCACGCACGACGAGCAGATCGTGTACACGTTCGCGGCGATGACCGACGGCCGCATCGAGATCGCCCCGGACGAGGGCGGCCAGCGGGTCCGGACCAACGACGGCGGGTGGCGCCCCGTCGACCCGCTCTGACCCCCAACCCGAGGCCTCCGGCCGGCGTCCGCCCCTCGAAGGAACGACCGTACCTACCGGACCGAATCCAGCAAGAGTCGTTCCTCGACCCGCTTGACCTCGTGTTGGACGTCCCTGACGGCGTCGATGTTCGCGCTGATCGAGGTGATCCCCTTCTCGACGAGGTACTCGGCCATCTCGGGGCGAGAGCCCGCCTGCCCGCAGATGCTCGTGTCGACGCCGTGCTCGCGACAGGTCTCGATGGTCTGGCCGATGAGCTCGAGCACCGCGGGGTGGAGCTCGTCGTACCGGTCCGCGACCCGCTCGTTGTTCCGATCGACCGCGAGCGCGTACTGGGTGAGGTCGTTCGTACCGAAGCTAGCGAAGTCAATCCCCGCCTCGGCCATCTCTCCGACCTGCAGGGCAGAGGCCGGGGTCTCGATCATCACGCCCCAGGAGCGCCGTTCGGGGTCGATGCCGGCCGCCTCGATGAGCTCCCGGGCGCGGAGCACGTCCCCGGCGTCGTTGACAAGCGGCAACATCAGTTCGACGTTGTCATACCCCATCTCGTAGAGCCGGCTGAACGCCTCGAGCTCGTGGGCGAACACGTCCGGCCGGTCCAAGCTGCGCCTGATTCCGCGGTAGCCCAACATCGGGTTGTGCTCGTCGGGTTCGTCGGCGCCGCCCTCGAGTTGGCGGAACTCGTCG
>PXQL01000035.1 GCA_003021335.1 Halobacteriales archaeon QH_10_67_13 | reverse complement strand
CCCGGACTCCCCGCCGATTAAGAGAACTGCTCGACGGTCGGCCGGTCGTGTTCGCCCGGGAACGACTCGACCGGGACCTGGACTTGCTCGCCCGAGGTCATCTCCTTGAGCGTGACCTGTCCGTCGGCGAGGTCGCGCTCGCCGACGATCACTACCGTCTCGGCGTTGATGCTATCCGCGTACTCGAGCTGGGCGCCGAAGCTCCGGCCCGCGATGTCAGTCTCAACAACGTGGCCCCGATCGCGGAGCTCGCGGGCGATCCGCCCGGCTGTCTCTGCGGTCTCGCCGACCTGGAGCACGTAATAGTCCGTCGCGATCCGTTCCTCGGGCCAGACGCCGGCCCGCTGGCACAGCAGCGCGATCGTCGAGCTGCCGGCAGCGACCCCCACCGCCGGGGTGGGCTGGCCGCCGAACGACTCGATCAGGTCGTCGTACCGCCCGCCGCCGAACACCGACCGGTTGAGTTCCCCGGTCGAGTCGAAACACTCGAACACGACGCCGGTGTAGTAATCCAGCCCGCGGGCGGTGGTCAGCGAGAGCGTACAGTATTCCCGCACCCCTCGTCGCTCGGCCGCCGCGAGTACCGCCTCGAGGTTCTCGACGGCCTCTTCAACGTCCGCGAAGGCAATCAACTCGTCGAGTCGGTCTGCGGGGGTCGCCAGCAGGTCGTCAAGCTGGCCGACCTGCCGGTCCGAGAGTCCGGCTTCCCGCAACAGCGCCGCGTACTCCTCCGGGGTGATCTTCTCGCGTTTGTCGATCGCCCGGATCGCCGCTCGAGTGTCGACCTCGCCCTCGAAGTCCCCGAGCAGCCCGCCGAGTACGTCCCGGTGGGACACCCGAAACTCGAAGTCCTCGCCGGTCACCCCGAGGTCGGTCAGGGCTTCGGCCGCGACCGCGAGCACCTCGGCGTCGGCGGTCGGCTCGGCCGATCCGAAGATGTCGACGTTCGTCTGGTAGAACTCCCGAAACCGGCCCTGCTGGACCTGCTCGTAGCGCCAGAACGGCCGGGTCGAAACCCACTTGATCGGCTTGGTCAGGGCCTGTTGTCTGGCGACGACCATCCGGGCGACCGTCGGCGTCAGCTCCGGCGTGAGCGCCACCCGCCGCCCGGCTTTGTCCTCGAAGGAGTACAGCTCCTCTAAGATGTCCTCGCCGCTCTTGTCGGTGTACAGCCGCGCGGACTCGACTCGCGGGGTCCCGACCTCCCGGAACCCGTACCGCCGCGCGGCGTCCTCGACGGTGTCGATCGCCGTCCGGCGGGCGGCCATCTCTTCGGGGTAAAACTCCCGAAAGCCCTTGACGCGCTCGTAGTCGGTCATACCACGGGTTCGGCCAGCCTGCGCTTGAACCCTTCCTTCGTCGTCTGCTGGCGGTTCCCCAGCGCCTCTGGGCCGACCCGGCGAGCGCGGGACTACCCGCCCGCAGGCGGCGACCGGCGACCGGTCACCCGCGACTGGGTGTGGTCGGGAAAGAGCTCCCCGACGGTCGCATCATGCTCGGCCTCGATCAGCGCCCGGAGCTCGGCCTCGTAATCGCCGGTTCCGATCCGCTCGGAGGGGCCAGTCTCGACGCGTAGGGCCGTCTCGGCGAGCGCATCGATCGCCCGCCGCCTCAGCCCCGCGAGCGGCGCCAGGTGGGCCACGTCGTAGCGGTCTTCGAGACTCTGTGCGAGCGATCGGTCGACCGTCGGCGCGCGGTCGTCCCTGCGGGTCCCGTCGGCGACGGCCTCGACGCCGGTCGCAGCGGCCCGCTCTAAGGCGTGTTCGTGGACCTGCTGGATCCCGTGTCGCGGGTACCCGTCGGCGACGATCCGGTCGGCGGCCGCCCGTGCCACCGTCGGGTCGAGCCCGAGCCGCCGCGCCGGGAGTCCGAGCCTCGCGGCCGCCCGACGGGCGTGCTCGTGATCGTCGGTGATGCCGAAACTCCCGCAGAGAAGCGTCACCGAACAGAACCGCTCAAGGAAGAGCGCGGCGAGCGTCGAGTCTTTCCCCCCGCTGTATAGCAGGCCGACCTCCATCCGCTACCGGCGCTTGATATCGAAGCTCTTCGAGTCGGGGGTGATCTCCTGTAACAGCTGTTTCATTTTCTCCTCGTCGATCTTGTCCCGGATCCGTCCGCTCTGTGCGAGCGCGACGATCTGTTGTTCGACCTGTTCGCCGACCTGCGGCTTCGACATCTTGACGGTGTTGAGCCGCTTGCGGGCGCCGTCGGTGAGGTGCTGGCGCAGAAGCGCCTTCTTCTGTGCCTCGGCCTGCTGGCGCTGGGCCTCGCGTCCCTCATCGTCCTGTTCTGCCTGCTCTTTGAGCTGCTCCATGCGCTCCTCGCGGAGTTGCTCGAGTTCCTCGTCGCTCTGATCGCCGCTCATACCAGAGATTGGCGTGTCCCGGGCAAAACGATTTCGCCGCGTCTGCGACCGGTCCAAAGACAGATACTCCTCGCGGCCATTATTAGAGTATGGGTGAACGCGAGCGCCAGCTCGACCGGACCGCCGATACGGACGAGTTCGAGCTGGAGCTGGGCTCCGACGACCCGACCGCCGAGAGCGACGCCCGCGGGGGTCTCCGCGGCCGGCTCGGGACGATCCTCACGACCCGGGAGCTGATCGGTGCCTTCCTGACGACTGTCCTCGGGCTCGTGTTCGTCGGCGGATTCCTGCCGCTGGCGCTCATCGGCGGGCTCGTCGGGGTGTTCGCCGGCGGGTTCGCCTACGGGGTCGGCGCCGGCTCGCGGCCGTACCTTCCCCTCGCCGTCGCCGGCGGCCTCGCAACGGCCGCCTGGCAGGTGCTCAACAACATTGCGCTCACGCTGCTGGGCCCGGGCGTCCCGCTGGCGACTATCGCGCTCGTCGGCGGCGCGCTCGCGGCCGTCGCGGGCGGGTACTTCGGCAGAGACCTCCGCCACGGGCTCACCCGGGATCTCGGCGAGGACCGCCCGCGGTGATCCCGGTCAGGCGAGCTCCCAACCGTTCTCGCCCCGACTGACGACTCCCGCCTGTTCGAGGCTCTCGAGCAGCGCCGCGACCTGTCGCGTGTCGAGTTCGACCCGGCCCGCGATCGTCTCGACGCCGGCCGGCGCGTCCTCGGCGAGCGCGGCGATAACGCCCGCGACCAACCGTGGGTCCTCTTCGAGGCTCTCGCCGAGTCGCTCGCGCAGCTCCGTGATCTGGCCTTCGACCCACCGCTTTGCCAGCGAGAGCTCCCTGTCGAGCTCCTCGAGCTCTCTAAGGGCCCGGGCGAGCTCGTTCGCTCCGCCGCGGGGCTCGGTGCGGTCGAGTTCGATGCTGAGGTGCTGACGCCCGAGCGACGGCCGGGACTGTCGCGGGTAGGCGCTTTTTGTGCCGAACTCGTAGGGGGAGACCGTCACCTCGAGCTGGACGTGACGGGCGATCGAGAAGTACTTCCGGCGCCGGTCGTCGGTTCGGCTCTCGACCAGTCCTGCCGCCTCGAGTTTCTCCAGGTGATCGATCACCGCCTTCGGCCCCACGCCCAACACGTCGCTGATCTCGGTCACGTAGTGGGGCCGCCGGGCCAACAGCCTGAGGATCCGCCGTCTGTTCGCGTTTCCCAGCAGATCGAGCAGCTCGGCGGAGTGCATTAACATAACGTTACCGACAATAATTCATAAAAGCCCCGGTCGGCGCTCTCGGGGTTCGACGCGCGACGAACCCGTAGTCGACAGGCACTTGTACCCAGTCGCCGCCAGTGGCCCTATGGAAGTTGGAATCGACGGGATCGAACTCTGGGCCGGAAAGCTCCGGCTCGATCTCCCGGGGACCTTCGCCCCGGCGAACGGCGAGGATCCCGAGAAGTACACCAAGGGGTTGGGACTGCAGGCCTCCTCGCTGCCGGACAGCTACGAGGACATCGTGACGATGGGGGCGAACGCGGCCCACCGGCTGCTCGAGCGCAAGGGCGTCAGCCTCGACGAGATCGGCCGGATCGACGTGGCGACCGAGAGCGCTTTCGATCGCTCGAAGCCGGTCTCGACGTACGTGGCCGGCTGTCTCGAGTCGGCCCACGAGGGATCGCTGACGACCGCGAACAAGGGCGAGCGGAAGTTCGCCTGCATGGCGGGGACTCAGGCGCTCGACGACGCGGTAAACTGGATCCGCGCCGGCCGCAACCGCGGCCGGGCAGCGCTCGTGATCGCGACCGATACGGCGCTGTATGCCCGGGACGACCCCGGCGAGGCCACCCAGGGGGCCGGTGCGGTCGCGATGCTCGTCGCGGAAGACCCCGGCCTGGTCGCGCTCGGCCCCGAACAGGGAATCGGTAGCGTCGACGAGACGGACTTTCTCAAGCCCAACCAGCAGTTCCCCAGCGTCGACGGCAAGCGGTCGATGCAGGTGTATCTGGCCCGGATGCGCGAGGCGCTGGTGGATTTCGCCCGCGCTGGCGGCACTACACACCCCGACGAGTTCGCCTTGGTGCCCTTTCACACGCCGTTCCCGGCGATGGTCCAGAAGGCGGCGCCGCTTGGCTATCGGCACGCGATCCGGGACACCGAGTACGAGGAGCAACTCGCAGACGAGATCGGCCGCCAGCCCCGCCCGGAGGGCTTCGAGAGCGAGGAGGCGTATCTGAGTGCCGTCAAGGAGTACACCGAAGCGCTCACCGACACCGACCAGTACGGGCGCTGGTACGACCGGACCGTCGAGCCGACGCTCGCCATCTCGCGGCAGGTCGGTAACTGGTACACTGCTTCGGTGCATGTCACCCGCGTCGCCGGGCTGCTCGAGGCCCGCGACGCCGGTCGAGAGCTCGCCGGTGCCGGACTGCTGGTCGCCTCCTACGGTAGCGGCGCGCAGGCCGAGATCCACGCCGAGACCGTCCAGCCGGGCTGGACCGACGAGCTCGACGGACTTAGGATCCGCGAGCAGCTCGCCGACCGCCGGGAGATCAGCTTCGAGGAGTACGAGCGGATCCACGACGCGCACAACCATGAAGAGAGTACCGACATCGCGCCGCTCACCGAGCCCGACGGCGAGTTCGTCTTCGACGGCTGGGGCCGGATGGGCGAACGCGAGTACGCCTTCATCGAGTAGTCAGGGCAGGCCGCGGAGCCCGTCGAGCACCTGTTGTAGGTCCGCGTCGGTCAAGGCAAGCGAAAAGCCCTCGATGCGGGCAAGCTCCGCGGCGTGTTCCCAGAGATCCGCCTCGTCGATGCCGTGGAGCACGACGGCGTGGGGCGTAAACTGCACTACGCGCAGGGCGACCATCGCTCCCTCCCCGTCGGTGACGTTGGTGAACACGAGCGCCCGGTTCGTGCTCTCCCCGTACAGCGTGTAAAACTCCTCGTTCGAGAACCGCCGGATCACCTCGATGCTGTCGAGGACGGTGTGGCCGGCGACGGTGTCCCGGTCACCGGCAACGAGTTCGGTCGCGCCGACGGCCTCGTACAGCCGCTCGATTGGGATGTTCGCGGCGTACTCTCGGAGGTCCTGAACCACGTCGCTGTCAAAGCCCGCGAGCACCACGCGGGCGTGCTGGCGGATGTGCTCGCCGCCCTGGCGCTGGTCGATGTCGAGTAAGGCGCCGATCACCCGCCGGACGACGTCGACGCCGGGGTTATCCCGCCGGCCGCTCTCGTAGTCGGAGATCACCGACGGCGAGACGTCCAGTTCCTCGGCCAGGGCCGTCTGTGGGATCTCGAAGTCGGTCCGCCACTTGCGCAACGTCGCCCCGGGATCGTCGCTCAGCACGATCTCGCCGGCGATTTTCTCCGCTAGTTCCGCCCGGCCCCCGCGGGTCATAGTTCGACTGGCGGCCGGCCGGTCAAAAAGGATACCGATGGGCGCCTACAGGTCGTACAGCCGGGTGAACTTCTCGCGGACGTACTCGACGAACGGCTCGGCGGAGATCGGCTCGCCGGTCGCACGCTCGACGAGCTCGGGGGTCTCGTAGTGCTGGCCGTGCTGGTGGACGTGTTCGGTCATCCACTCGTGAATCGGCTCGAACTCTCCCGCCCGAACCAGCTCGTCGATGTCCAACTCGGCCCGGATCGCCCGGTCGAGCTGGGCGGCGACGATGCTGCCGAGCGTG
>PXQL01000034.1:6160-7288 GCA_003021335.1 Halobacteriales archaeon QH_10_67_13 | reverse complement strand
ATCGTCCCGACAAACGAACCGTGATCACGGAGCTGGGGGTGTGCCCGACCGTCGATCCGGAAGACGACCGGGATCTCTCCGGCTGCGAGCTCCGCGGGCGTCGGCGCGATCCGAACGTCCAAATCCGAGCGGAGGGACGCCTCGACGGGTCGGGACTTGCCGCGAAGCGTCGCCCGACCGAACTCGTCGATCGCCGCCAGCGCCGCGTTTGGGACGTGGTTCATCTTCCGTCGGGCTCGACAACGACGGAATTAAATGACGGCACCGGGAACAAAAGTCCAATGACAGTCCTCTACGATGCGCCCGCCGACGAGGTGATCGAGGCGCTGACGGACCGACTCGAAGCCGAGGATGCAGTCGCCGAGCCCGACTGGCTCGCCTTCGTCACCTCCGGCGTCGACCGCGAACTGCCCCCCGAACAGGAGCGGTTCTGGCCGCGCCGGGCGGCGAGTCTCCTGCGCAAGGTCGCGATAGAGGGGCCGATCGGCGTGGGCAGCCTGGAATCGATCTACGGCGGCGCAAAGCAGGGCTCGACCCGGTACCGCGTCCGACCGCGACACACCGCCAAGGGATCGGGGAGCGTCATCCGGACGGCCCTCCAGCAGCTCGAGGAGGCGGGCTACGTCGAGGTCGCAGAGGGTGAGGGCCGGCAGGTCACGCCAGCCGGTCAGTCGCTGCTCGACGAGGTCGCCCGCGAGGCTATCGAGGCGGCCGAGGCGGATCTCGAACGGTACGCCTAAGCCGGGCGTGCGCGTCGAAAACTCGTTTTTGGGCGCTCCCGGGGTCGGCGAGACGATCGAACGGCGGCTCTGGGAAAACGGCATCACCCGGTGGGAGGCGTTCGAGCCCTGCGAGGGGATCGGCCCGACTCGGCGCAAACGGATCGAGGCGTTCATCCAGCGGGGCCGAGACGCATTAGACCGGAGCGATCCGGCCTTTTTCGACGAGCGATTCCCCAGCGAGTCCCGGTGGCGGCTCTACGAGTCCTTTCGCGACCAGGCCTGCTTTTTTGATATCGAGACGACAGGGCTCGATCCTGAGTACAGCGTCGTCACGACGGTCACGCTCCACCGGAACGGGCAAACTCGGACGCTTGTGCGGGGCGAGGACTTGACCGCTGAGGCCCTT